>NZ_DASTBH010000182.1:0-7762 GCF_035712165.1 Actinophytocola sp.
TCTGGGTCCGGCTCTACGGGCAGATCGCGCTGGAGGTGTTCGGCCGGTTCCCGTTCGCGGTGGCCAAACCGGAGCCGCTGTTCGAGGCGCTACTGGCCGACATCCTGCTGCAGGTCGGGCTCAACTGACCGACTCGGCCACCTCGATCGCCTCGGCCACGCTGAAGTCACCCTCCAGGCGCAGGGTCACGCCATCGGAGTTGCGCCAGATCAGGGTTTTCGCCGACAGCCGGGCCGACTCCTGGCGGTGCCGGCCGCCGGGGTCCACGTAGACCAACTCGTGCGGCCGGTCCACCCAGATCGCCGGCCCGCCGTCGACCTGGGTCCACTCCACGCCGTCGGAGCCGACCATCTTCTTGTAGAAGGCGAAGTCCAGTTCGCCGTCGAACTCGTCGAGCCGCACCGAGCCGCCCCGGTAGCTCAGCGACACGATCCGCGGCGGGGTGCCGTCGGCCAGCAGCACCGTCTCCGGTTCGCCGAGCTTCGCCGGCACGGCGATCTCGAACTGGGCCTGCTGCCGGGCGGTGGCCAGGTCGACGACGCGCTCGCCGGGCAGCGGGACGGCGGTCGGCAGCGGACGCCCCGCGGGCGCGGCGTCGGTGCTGAGCTCGATTCCGGCGAACCGCAACAGGTTCAGCACCGCGGCCCGGACCGGCGGGGACACGGTGACCAGCACCGCGAGGGTCAGCAGCACCAGGACGACGGCCGCGGCGACCCGGGCCGGCACGCCCCAGGCACGCCGCCGCGGCTCGGCGAGCCGGTCGAGCACGGCTCCGGTCAGCTCCGGCGGATCCGGGATGTCCAGGTGGGCGCCGAGGTCGCGCAGCGCGACCTCGAGGTCGAGGTCAGCCATGGGCCGCCTCCTCGCCGAGACCCCCGGACATGGCCGGGCGCAGTTTCGCCAGCGCCCTGGACAGCCGGGACTTGACCGTGCCCCTGGGCCAGCCGAGCACCTGCGCGGTCTCGGCCTCGGACAGGTCCAGGAAGAACCGGCAGGTGATCACGTGCGCGTCCTTCTCCGGCAGCGCCCGGACCGCATTGAGCAGCGCGGTCCGGGACGCCCCGGAGATGGCCTCCTGCTCCGGGTCCGGGTGGCCGGCCTCCCCCGCGAAGCCGGCCACCCGCAGCTCGAGGGCGGCCCGCCGGCGCGCCGACCGGTGCAGGTTGCTGGTCTCGTTGGCCACGATCCGCAGCAACCACGGCCGGAACGCGCCGTCCGGCCGAAATCCCCGCAGTGCCCGAAACCCCTTCACGAAGGCCTCCTGCACCACGTCCTCGGCACTGGCCCCGGCGCCGAGCAGGTAGGCGGTCCGGTGCGCGAGCGTGCGGTACCGCGCGACCAGCACGCCGTACGCGTCCAGGTCGCCGTCCCGCGCCCGGCTCACCGCCTCGTCGTCGTCCGTGACCCGCTCTCCTCACCCACGTTCCACCCTCCCTACACCGCCGGGCGCGGAAGGGTTCCGCGGGTTACCGAACGACCCCGCTACAGGACCACATTGACCAGGCGGCCGGGGACGACGATGACGCGGCGCGGCTGGCTGCCGTTGATCAGTGCGGCGATCTTCTCCTCGGCCAGCGCGGCGGCGGTGACCTCGTCGGTGCTGGCCGTGGCGGGAACCACCACCCGGGACCGGACCTTGCCGTTGACCTGGATCGGGTACTCCACGGTGTCCTCGACCAGGTACCGCTCGTCGGCCACCGGGAACGGCCCGTGCACCAGCGACTCGGTGTGTCCCAGCAGCGACCACATCTCCTCGGCGATGTGCGGGCACAGCGGCGCCAGCATCAGCACCATGGGCTCGACCACCGCGCGCGACGGGGCGCTGTCGGCGAACTGCTTGGTGACGTGGTTGTTCAGCTCGATCAGCTTGGCGCCCGCGGTGTTGTACCGCATCGCCGCGAAGTCCTCGCGCACCCCGGCGATGGTCTTGTGCAGCGCCCGCAGGGTGTCCTCGCCCAACTCGGTGTCCACCACCCGCAGTGCGCCGGTGTCCTCGTCGACCACGTTGCGCCACAGCCGCTGCAGGAACCGGTGCGCGCCGACGACGTCCTTGGTGGCCCAGGGCCGGGACACATCCAGCGGCCCCATGGACATCTCGTACAGCCGGAAGGTGTCGGCGCCGTACCGCTCGCACATCTCGTCCGGGGTGACGACGTTCTTCAGGCTCTTGCCCATCTTGCCGTACTCCTGGCGGACCTCCTGGCCGTTCCAGAAGAACTTTCCGTCCACTTCGGACACTTCCTCGGCGGGCACGTAGACACCGCGCGCGTCGGTGTAGGCGTAGCCCTGGATGTAGCCCTGGTTGAACAGCCGGCGGTACGGCTCGTCGGCGCTCAGGTGACCCAGGTCGAACAGCACCTTCTGCCAGAACCGCGAGTACAGCAGGTGCAGCACGGCATGTTCGACACCGCCGATGTACAGGTCGACGCCGCCCGGATCGTTCTGCCCGTGCAGGTCCGGCCGCGGTCCCAGCCAGTACTGCTCGTTGTCCGGCTCGACCATCCGCTCGTGGTCGCCGGGGTCCACGTAGCGCACGTGGTACCAGCACGACCCGGCCCAGTTGGGCATCGTGTTGGTGTCCCGCCGGTAGGTGCGCGGCCCGTCGCCCAGGTCCAGCTCGACACTGACCCACTCGGTCGCCTTGGACAGCGGCGGCGACGGCTCGGTGTCGGCGTCCTCCGGCCCGTAGGTGACCGGGGCGTAGTCGTCCACCTCGGGCAGCTCGACCGGCAGCAGTTGCTCGGGCAGCGCGATCGGCTGGTTGTGCTCGTCGTAGACGATCGGGAACGGCTCGCCCCAGTAGCGTTGCCGGGAGAACAGCCAGTCCCGCAGCTTGTACTGGATCATGCCCTGGCCGTGCCGGTGCTCCTCCAGCCAGGCGATGATCGTCTTCTTGGCGTCGTCGATGTCCAGCCCGTCCAGGAAACCGGAGTTGATCGCCGGACCGGCGCCGGTGTAGGCCTCGCCGGCGAAGTCCTCGCTCGGTCGCACGGTCCGCACGATGGGCAGGCCGAACTTCTCCGCGAAGTCCCAGTCCCGCTGGTCCTGGCCGGGCACCGCCATGATCGCGCCGGTGCCGTAGCCCATCAGCACGTAGTCGGCGACGAACACCGGGATCTCGGCCCCGTTCGCCGGGTTCGTGGCGTAGCTGCCGACGAACACCCCGGTCTTGTCCTTGTTCTCCTGCCGGTCCAGCTCGGACTTCATCGACGCCGCGCGCCGGTAGGCGGCCACGGCCTCGGCCGGGGTGGCCGCCCCGCCGGTCCACCGGCTGTCCACATCGGACGGCCAGGTGTCGGCGACGATCAGGTCCACCAGCGGGTGCTCCGGCGCCAGCACCATGTAGGTCGCGCCGAACAGGGTGTCGGGCCGGGTGGTGAACACCTCGATGATGGCCACGGCGGTGGCCGAGGCCGGGGTGCCAGCCGGAATGGTCGACGTGGCGCTCCGCATGGGCGCGTCCCCCACGGGGAAGCGGATCCGGGCGCCGTGTGAGCGGCCGATCCAGTTGCGCTGCATGGCCTTGATCTTGTCCGGCCAGTCCAGCCGGTCCAGGTCGTCGATCAGCCGGTCGGCGTAGGCGGTGATCCGCATCATCCACTGCCGCAGGTTCTTGCGGAACACCGGGAAGTTGCCGCGCTCGCTGCGGCCCTCGGCGGTGACCTCCTCGTTGGACACCACGGTGCCCAGGCCGGGCACCCAGTTCACCGGCGCGTTGGACAGATAGGCCAGCCGGTGCTCGTTGATCACCTCGCGACGCTGCGCCCCGGTCAGCTCCGCCCACGCCCGGCCGTCCGGAGTGGACCGCTCGCCCCGCTCGTACTCGCCCTCCAGTTCGCCGATCGGCCGGGCCCGGCCGACCCGCTCGTCGTACCAGGAGTTGAAGATCTGCAGGAAGATCCACTGGGTCCAGCGGTAGTACTCGGGATCGGTGGTGGCGAACCGGCGCCGCTCGTCGTGACCCAGCCCCAGCCGGCGGATCTGGCGCAGGTAGGTCTGCATGTTGTCTTCGGTGGTCTTGCGCGGGTGCTGGCCGGTCTGCACCGCGAACTGCTCGGCGGGCAGGCCGAACGCGTCGAAACCCATGGTGTGCATGACGTTGCGCCCGTTCATCCGGTGGTACCGGGCGAACACGTCGGTGCCGATGAACCCCAGCGGGTGCCCGACGTGCAGCCCGGAGCCGGACGGGTAGGGGAACATGTCCTGGACGAACAGCTTGTCCGACGGCACGGGCCCGGCCAGCGGACCGGTCGGGTTGGGAGCGTTGAAGCTGCCGTGCTCCTCCCAGTACGTCTGCCAGCGGCGCTCGATCGCGCCGGCCAGCGCGGCGGTGTACCGGTGGGCCGGTACCGCCTCGGCAGCGTCACTCATGGCCGTGTCCTCCTGTTGCCGCTCCTGAACAGAACAAAACCCCTCCGCTCGGATGAGCATGAGGGGTTGCCGCGCCGACCACCGTCTTCGGGTCAGCGCGGCTCGATAAGGAGCAGGCGTGCCGTGCTCATGTACCTCAGGATAGCCCCCGACCACAACCCGCATACCATCGCCCGGTGTCCGTGCTGTTGCTTCTGCCCGTCCTGACCGGCCTGCTCGTGGCCGTCGTCGGCCTGCGGGCCACCCGTCAGCGGTTGCCTCGCAACCGCTTCGCCGGCGTGCGCACCGCCGCGTCGATGCGCAGCGACGAGGCGTTCCGGCTGGCCAACCGGGTGGCCGGACCGCCGACCATGGTGGCCGGCCTGGTCGGGGTGGTCGCCGGAACCGCCGCGCTGCTGCTGCCGGGCACCGCCGCGCCGCTGGCCTGTGCCCTGCTGGGACTCGCCGGCATGGTCGCCATCGCGACCGGAGCCGGGGTGCTCGGTCACCGGGCGGCGCTGGCCCTGCCCGAGCCCGAACGGGACCTCCCGGCCGGCTGCGCCGGCTGCGCCTGCGGCAACTGCGGGGTCAGGGGCGTACGCAGCTGATCCGGATCGGACCCGCGGCGATGGACTGCTTGCCCGGCTGCAGGTCCTCGCCGTCGCCGCCGATCTGCACCAGCAGCACCCCGGTGTCGACCGGGACGGTGCCGCCGGGCACCCAGGTGCCCTGGTTGGACGCCTGGTCCACGGCGAACCGCCCGATGGCCACGTCGAAGTTGTCGAACCGATCCGCCATCTCGTACCAGACCACGGCGTTGGCCCGCCCCGAGTTCGGCACGAACACCTCCACCTGGCAGAGCTGGGCGGTGGGCTCGGCGAGGGTGAACAGCCACTGGAAGTAGTTCTCCGGGTTGTCCGCCGCCGGGTCGTAGCGCAGTTCGGTGTAGAGGAACCGGTCGTCGCACTGGTCGCCGGTCCAACTGCCGCCCCGGTTCTCCCGCCAGCCGGCCGCACCCGGGGCGCCGGCGACGTTGGTGCGCCGGGTCTCGTCCATCGGGCAGGCCGGGCCGGCGATGTCCCGGTACACCGGCGCCACGTCCGCGCGCTGGGCGGCCGTCCCGGACGTCGAGGCGGCCGGGGTCGCGGCGAGCACCTGGGGCGGCCGCGGCCGGGCCGCCGCGACGAGCAGCACCGCGGCGACCACCACCGGAACCACGGTCGCCCCGGTGAGCACCAGCGCCAGCCGGGTCCGCCTGCGTCGTCGGGAAACGAAGGCGGGCCCGGCCGGCGGTCCGGGGAGGGCCGTCCCGGACAGGGCGGCCCAGCGGTCGGCCCAGGCGCCGACGTCCCCGCCGCAGGCGGTGACGAAGGCCAGGGTGACCGTGAGCGAGGGAACCTGATCACCGGTCAGCATGGCCGCGAGGTCCGACACCGGATAGCCGGTCTCCCCGGCGAGCGCCCGGAGGCTCGGGTTGCCGGCCCGGCGTCGTACACCGCGCAGCCCGCTGGCGAACTGGCCGAGTGCTCCAGCCGGCACCGGCCGCTGATGTCTGGCCACCGAAGTCCCCAATCACTCGCGGGGGATTCGGAGCGCGGCCGGGCCCGGATCGGTCAGTTCGTCCGCACGTCGCCGGGGTGGGTGGCGAGCAGCGCCAGCGGCATGCCCTGCCGGCGCAGCACCCGGCCCCAGAGGTCGTCCTCCGGCGCGGCGAGCACGTCGCTGGGCAGCGCCGGAACCACGATCCAGTCGCCCCGGTCGATCTCGCCGGCCAACTGGCCGACGTCCCAGCCCGCGTAGCCGGCGAACACCCGCAGCCCACGCACCTTGGGCACCAGCACGAGCGGATCGGTGTCCAGGTCCACCAGCGCCACCGGACCGCGCACGCCGATCAGCCCGGACACCCCGTTCATGTCCTCGCCGGTGCGCAGGGCGGCCAGGCACAGCGCGGTCTTCTGTTCCACCGGCCCGCCGACGAACACCGCGCCGGGCCGGCTCACGTGCGGCCCCCAGTTCGGCAGCACGTCGTCGACCGGCACGTCACTCGGCCGGTTGAGCACCACACCCAGCGTTCCCTCGCCCCGGTGGTCTATGACGAACACCACGGTCCGACGGAAGTTGGAATCCAGCAGGCTCGGCGCCGCGACCAGCAGCGAGCCCGGCTCCACGTCCGCGTCGGGGTCCACCGTCAAATGATCCCATCCGGTCGGCCCCCGGGAACAACCCGAGGGGCAGGCTCGTTGACAATCCGGCTGGCACCATCGAGTCCCCCGGGCCCAACTAGGAACCGCCGTCGCGGAATACCGTCCGGCTGGAGCCGCGTCGCGCAACTTCGCCGAGAGGCGACCGGGTGCCAGTTGCCGGGCGACCCCGTTCGCGGGGTCGCCCGGGCCTTTCGGGTCATCCCGGCCACACAGCCCGCGACGTAGGCTGACATATCGTGAGCACATCGGCGGACGCGCCACTTTCTCCGGTGGCGGTCTCCACGCCGAGCCGTGATGATCATCAGCACGACCGGATCGGGCCGCGCCGGCTGCTCGCCATTCCCGACTTCCGCCGGCTGCTCTACAGCCGGTTCGCCGCGCAGTGGGGGGACGGCCTGTTCCAGGCCGGGCTGGCCGGCGCGGTGGTGTTCAACCCCGAGCGCGGCGCCTCACCGCTGGCCATCGCCGCCGGCTTCACCGTGCTGCTGCTGCCGTACTCGCTCCTGGGACCGTTCGCCGGCGCGCTGCTGGACCGCTGGGACCGGCGGCGGGTGCTGGTCGGGGCGAACCTGCTGCGCGGTGCGCTGATCCTGATCTGCGCGGGGGGCGTGGCCGCCGGGGCGAGCGGCGGGCTGTTGCTGATCCTCGCCCTGCTCGCGGTCGGCGTCAGCCGGTTCGTGCTGTCCGGGTTGTCGGCTTCCCTGCCGCACGTGGTGCCGGTGCGCAACCTGGTCGAGGCCAACGCCATGGCGACCACGCTGGGCGCGCTGATCGCCGTGTTCGGCGGGATCTGCGCGGTCGGCCTGCGGGCGCTGTTGGGCGCGGGGGACCTGGGGTCCGCGCTGACCACCGGCGTGGCCGTGGTCGGCTCGGTGTTCGCCGCCGCCTTCGCGGTGCGGTTCGCCCGCGGCGAGCTCGGCCCGGACGAGGTGGACGAGCCGGCGGTGGCCCTGCTCGCGGTGGCCCGTGGCCTGTTCGACGGCGGCCGGGCCGCGTTTCGCGCCCCGACCGTGGCCGCCGGCTTCATCGCCCTGTTCGCCCACCGGGCCGCGGTGGGCATCTCGTTGCTGATCACCGTGCTGCTGATGCGGTACAGCTTCACCGACCTGGGACCGCTGAAGGCCGGCCTGCCCGGGTTGGCCGAGATCTTCGCCGCCGGCGGGCTCGGCATCCTGGTGGCCGGGCTGACCACGGCCCGGGTGGTGGAG
>NZ_DASTBH010000183.1:0-7296 GCF_035712165.1 Actinophytocola sp.
TCCACCTCCCGCCACCGGTCCCGGGCGAGCAACTGCGGGTGCTCGACCACGTCCGGAAGCTCGTTGAGCCGCGCGCTGGCCACCCCGGCCCGGTCCAGCAGCTCGATCAGCTCGGCCGCCGGCAGCTTCGCCGACGCCGCGGCGACCAGCGCGTCCACCTCGTGCCGGTGCGCGGTGCGGGCCACGTTGGTGGCGTAGCGCGGATCGGTGCCGAGCTCCGGCCGGCCGATCAGGTCGGCGGCCAGCCGGCGCCACTCCCGGTCGTTCTGCACGCCGATCAGCACCTGCTCACCGGTCGCCGTGGGGAACCGGTCGTACGGCGCGATCACCGTGTGCGCCAGGCCCATCCGGCGCGGCTGCTCGCCGGTGTGCAGCGAATGCTGGATCTGGTGGCCCATCCACTCCACGGTCGAGTCGAACATCGTGATCTCCAGCGCCGCCCCGTCACCACTGCGCTCCCGGCGCAGCAACGCGGCCAGCACCCCGGAGAAGATGTACATCCCGGCGGCGATGTCGGCGGTCGGAATGCCGGTCTTCACCGGGTCGTCCGGCGTGCCGGTCACCGAGACCAGGCCGCCCTCGCTCTGCACCAGCAGGTCGTAGGCCCGCTTGTCGCGGAACGGCCCGGTGCCGCCGTAACCGGACAGGTCCACCGCGACCAGCCGGGGGTGCCGGCGCACCAGCGTGTGCGCGTCGAACCCGAGGCGCGCCGCCGCACCCGGACCGAGGTTCTGCACGAACACGTCGGCCCGGCCGACCAGCCGGTCGAGCACCTCGACACCGTGCCGGGACTTCAGGTCCAGCGTCACCGACTCCTTGGACCGGTTGAGCCACACGAAATGCGAGGCCATGCCGCGCACCGAGTGGTCGTACCCGCGGGCGAAGTCGCCGCCGTCCGGGCGTTCGATCTTGATCACCCGGGCGCCGAGGTCGGCGAGCTGGCGGGTGGCCAGTGGGGCGGACACCGCCTGCTCGACGCTCACCACGAGCATCCCGTCGAGTGGAAGCATTCCCGCAGCATAGGTATCGGTCTTCGAGCCGGGTTGCCGCCCGTCTCGAGCGCCGGCTGCCAGCCTGGCCGTATGACCACGTGGGAATATCCGATCGGGGACACCAGGCGGCTCGAGATGGACGCCCGCTACGACGAGGCGCGGGCCAGCGGTCCCCTGGTGCGGGTGCGGATGCCCTACGGCGGTGAGGCGTGGCTGGCCACCGGCCACGCCGAGGTCAAGCTGGTGCTCTCCGACCCCCGGTTCAGCCGGGAGCAGACCGAGGCCGCGCCCCGGCTGCTGCCCGAGCCGCCGCCCAGCGGGTCGATCCTGACCATGGACCCGCCCGAGCACACCCGGCAGCGCCGGCTGGTGGCCAAGGCGTTCACCCAGCGCCGGATCGAGGGGCTGCGGCCACGGGTGCAGGAGATCGTCGACGGGCTGCTCGACGACCTCGAGCGACAGGGTTCGCCGGCCGACCTGAAGAAGTTCCTGGCCGAACCGCTGCCGATCACGGTGATCTGCGAGGTGCTCGGCGTGCCGGCGCAGGACCGGGAGCGGTTCCGCGCGCTCACCGACACCGTGATGTCCACGACCTCGTTCAGCTCCGATGAGGCGCAGGCCGCGATGGGCCAGTTCTTCGGCTACCTCGGCGCACTGGTCGCGGGCAAGCGCGAGCACCCCGAGGACGACCTGCTCAGCGCGATGGTGCTGGCCAGGGACGCCGACGACCGGCTCTCCGAGCAGGAGCTGATCTGGCTCGGCGTGGCGCTGCTGATCGGCGGCCACGAGACCACGCTCAACCAGCTCGCCAACTTCAGCTACCTGCTGCTGACCAACCCGGGGCAGCTGGCCGTCCTGCGGGCCCGGCCCGAGCTGGTCGGCCAGGCCGTCGAGGAGCTGCTGCGGTTCGTGCCGCTCAACACCGGCTCCGCGTTCGGCGTGACCGCCCGCGAGGACGTGCCGTTCGGCGACATCGTGGTGCGCGCAGGCGAGGTGGTGATCCCGGACGTGGCCGCCGCCAACCGCGACCCCCGGGTGTTCGCCCACCCGCACACCCTCGACATCGAGCGGGGCGAGGTGCCGCACGTGACGTTCGGGTTCGGCGCGCACCACTGCATCGGCGCCCAGCTCGCCCGGCTCGAGCTGCAGGTCGCGTTCAGCACGCTGCTGCGCCGGTTCCCGAACCTGGAGCTGGCCGTGCCGGCGAAGGAGATCGCCTGGCGGGAGGGCGCGCTGATCCGGGGCGTCGAGGCACTGCCGGTCGCCTGGTGATCACCACCGCGGTTTGAGCCGCCTTCGAAGCAGCGCTGCCAACCTCGTGCGGACACAACACACTGCCGGGACTGCCTGAGGAGATGCGCATGCGTGGCGAGACCCAGATCCTCGTCGTCGGGGGAGGGCCCGCCGGGTCCACCGCAGCGGGCCTGTTGGCCAAACAGGGCTTCCAGGTCACGTTGCTGGAACGCGACGTCTTCCCCCGCTACCACATCGGCGAGTCGATCCTGCCGTCCTGCCGGCCGATCTTCGAGCTGCTCGGGGTATGGGACAAGATCAACGCCCACGGCTTCCAGCCCAAGGGCGGCGCGTACTTCTTCTGGGGCCCCGAGGAGTGGGAGGTCAGGTTCACCGAGCTGGGCGAGGACGGCACCAACGCCTGGCAGGTCATCCGGTCCGACTTCGACAAGCTGTTGCTCGACCACGCCCGGGAGCTCGGCGTGGAGGTCACCGAGGGCATCGCGGTGAAGGAGCTGGAGTTCGACGGCGAGCGGCCGGTCGCGGCGCGCTGGGCGGAGACCAAGAACCCGGACCGCGGCGGCCGGATCACGTTCGACTACCTGGTGGACGCCTCCGGGCGCGGCGGCGTGATCGCCACGAAGTACAACAAGAGCCGCAAGTTCCACAACGTGTTCCGCAACGTGGCGGCGTGGACCTACTGGCGTGGAGCCAAGGAGCTGGACCGCGGGCCGAAGGGCGCGATCACGGTGGCCTCCGTCGAGGACGGTTGGTTCTGGGCGATTCCCTTGCACGACGGGACGTTGAGCGTCGGGCTGGTCACCGGACGGGACAACTTCAACGAGAAGCGCACCGAGCTCGGCAGCATCGAAGCGGTGTACGACAAGGCACTCGGCCAGTGCCCGGCCGTTCTCGACCTGCTGGTGGACGCCGAGCAGGTCGCCGGGATGAAGGTGGAGCAGGACTACTCCTATGCCGCCGACGAGTTCGCCGGACCGGGCTACCTGCTGTGCGGGGATGCCGCCTGCTTCCTCGACCCGCTGCTGTCCACCGGTGTGCACCTGGCCACCTACAGCGGAATGCTCGGCGCCGCCGCGATCGGCAGCGTGCTGCGCGGCGAGGTGGCCGAGGAGGAGGCGTGGGACTTCTTCGGCACCGTCTACCGCCAGGCCTACGAGCGGTTGCTGGTGCTGGTCTCCACGTTCTACGAGAGCTACAAGGGCAAGGAGCACCACTTCTACAACGCCCAGCGGCTGTCCCAGGAGGACCGGGACGAGCTGAACGTGCAGGCCGCCTTCGACCGGATCGTCACCGGCATCGCCGACCTCGACGACGCGCAGGACGTGTACCGCCGCGTGCAGCAGCACCTGCACGGCGCGGAGAGCGGTGACCCCAACCCGCTGGCGAACCTGAACAAGGTGCACGAGCAGAAGAAGGCGCCGATGAGCCCGGACAAGGCCGTCGGCGGGCTGTACCTGGCCTTCCGGCCGCAACTCGGCCTGCGCCGGGCCGAGGTTCCGACTCTCCCCTGAACACCTCGTGGAGTCAGATCATGAGCACAATCCCCGTGACGCCGGCTTCGGGGGACCCGACGTCGACGCGTAAGTACCCGCGCTGGTACGCGACCCTGTTCGCACTGGATACCTTGGAGCGCTTCGGTTTCTACGGCATGCAGGCCATTCTGGTGCTGTACGCGGTGGCGCCGAAGAGCCGCGGCGGCCTGGGCCTGCCGGTCGCCGACGCCGCGTCGCTGTTCGGCGCCTGGATCGCGCTGTTCTTCCTGGCATCGCTGCCCGGCGGCTGGCTCGGCGACCGGGTGCTCGGCTCCCGGCGGGCCCTGCTGGTCGGCGCGGTGCTCAGCACGATCGGGTACCTGTTCCTGGCCACCCCCGGCGGCTGGTTCACGGCGATCGGGCTGTGCCTGCTGGCCGCCGGCGGCGGTCTGTACAAGCCGAACCACCAGGCGATGCTGAACCTGATGTACGGCAACGACATCGGCCGGCGGGAGGCGGGCATCTCGCTGATGTGGACCGGCGTGCAGACCAGTGCCCTGATCGCGCCGCTGGTCACCGGTTTCATCGGGGAGAAGCTGAGCTGGAACCTGGCGTTCGTGGTGGCGGCCGCGGCGATGGCGCTCACCGCCGTTCTCGTCGCCATGTCGACCACACAGTTCGGTGAGACCGGCGCCCGGCCGATCCGGCCGCTCGAGGACGACGTGCGCCGCAAGGTGCGCAACCGCACGCTGGTCGTGGCCGGGGTGGTGGCCGTGCTGCTGATCGGCGCCGGGATCGGCGGCGCGCTCAGCGCGTCCATGGCGATCGGCCTCACCGGCCTGCTCAGCCTGATCTTCCCGATCATCGGCTACCGGGCGGTCTACCGGAACAAGCTGCTCAACACCGGCGACCGGCGCAGGCTGCGCGGCTTCCTGTGGGTCTTCCTCGGCGCCGCGCTGTTCTGGATGATCATCGCGCACGCCGGCTCGCTGCTGAACCTGTTCGCGCTCAACCATGTCGACCGCGAGATCCTGGGCTGGACCATCCCGGCCAGTTGGCTGATGGTGGCCACCCCGGCGTTCATGCTGGTGCTGGCGCCGTTCTTCGCCTGGTGGCTGCCGCGGCTCGGCAGGCGCGACAACGTGGGCGTGAAGTTCGCCATCGGCCTGCTGCTGGTCGGCGGCAGCTTCCTGCTCATGTCGGTGGCCACGCTGGTCGCCCTGGACGGCACGAAGGTCTCGCCGCTGTGGCTGGTCGCGGTGTACTTCGCGCACGCCTGCGGGGAGCTGATCGTGGCCGCGGTCACCATCGCCGCCGCCGGTGACGTGCTGCCGCGCCAGTTCATGGGCCGCACGCTGGGCCTGCTCTACCTGTTCGCGGCGCTCGGCGGCGGGGTGGGCGCGGGCGTGGTCCGGTTGGCCGAGGTGGTCCCGGAGCCGCTCTACTACCTGGGCCTCGGCTCGGCCGCGGCGCTGGCTGGTCTCGCCTTCGCCATCGGCCGGCGCCGGCTGACCCGGTCGCTGCTGCCCGGCAGCGACGAGCCGGACCAGGCCGCCGCGCCGGAGCAGGAGCCGCCACAGCGCCTCGCGGCCTGACCGCCTCTCCGGAATTTTGATGCGGTTGTCGCGTTCCGGCGAACGGTGCGGATGACGGGGTGGATTGTGGTTGCGTGTCGTCACGGTCCCCTGAGGTAGCTGTTGGTCGGGGCACGCACTTCCCCCCGGCACCGATCTGAACCGCGAGCCCGAAGACCCCGCCGAGCGCCGCTCGGCGGGGTCTTCGGCGGTCAGGCCGGGTGCTGCAGGTGGCGCACCAGTAGCGCGAGCTGCTCGGCGTACCTGCTGGTGAACGTGGCCGACTGGGGGTCGGCGCCGGAGATCAGCTCGGCGATCCGGGGCAGCGTCACGGTCGCGCTGGCGGCGGCGAACAGGGCCAGCAGCAGGCACCCGGGGTCGAGGTCGGCCGGGATCTCGCCGGCGGCCTGCCGGTTCTTCAGCTCGGTCACCTGGGCCCGCATGAACTGGGCCTCCGCCTCGCTGGCCGGGGTCTGTTCGGCGCTGCCGGACATGTTGACCCAGGCCATCAGCCGGGCCCAGTCCCAGTCGTGCACGGTGCTCATCACGAAGCCGGCCACCACGGCGTCGAGCGGCGCCTCGGGCCGGGCCATGGCGGCGCTGGTCTCGCGCCACCGGTCGGCCAACTCGGTGTAGAGCCCTTCCTTGCCGCCGAAGTAGTACGAGATCAGCTGCTTGTTCACGCCGGCCCGGTCGGCGATGTCGCTGATCCGGGCGGCCGCGAAGCCCTTCGCCCCGAACTCCGCCTTGGCGGCGTCGAGGATGCGCGCCTTGGTGCGCTCGGGGTCGCGTTGCCGCTCGCCCGCGCCGGGTGAGCGGCGGGGGCGGCGCGGCTGGGCTGGGGTGTCGGCCACGCCGCCACGGTAGCTCATCCACCCGCACTTTTCACCCGGTGGATGAACTCCCCAACTCAAGGATTGACATAATCAACCCACTGGATGATTATGGAGACCACAGGTTGGATCGAGGGAGGAAGCAATGGCCAAGGGACTGCGGGTAGCGGTGATCGGCGGTGGCATCGGCGGGCTGTGCCTGGCGCAGGGGCTGCGCAAGGCCGGTGTCGACGTGGCGGTGTACGAGCGGGACCGGTCCCGGACCGACCGGCTGCAGGGCTATCGCATCCACATCAACCCGACCGGGGCGCGAGCGCTGCACGAGTGCCTGCCCGCACCCCTGTGGGAGGCGTTCCTCGCCACCACCGGCAAGTCCGGCAGCGCGTTCGGGTTCCTCACCGAGCGGATGGAAGAACTGCTGGTGACCGGTGACGAGCCGACCGGCCCGGCCGACCCGACCCGGGAACACCACTCGGTCAGCCGGATCACGCTGCGCCAGGTGCTGTCCGCGGGGCTGGACGGGGTGCTGCACTACGGCAAGGAGTTCGTGCGCTACGAGCAGACCGGCGACGGCCCGGTCACCTGTCACTTCGCCGACGGCAGCACCGCCGAGGCGGACGTGCTCGTGGCCGCGGACGGTGGCGGCTCGCGGGTGCGGGCGCAGTATCTGCCGCAGGCCAAGCGGGTGGACACCGGAATCCAGGCGATCGCCGGCAAGCTCACCCTGGACGAGCGCAGCCGCGCCTGGCTGCCCGCGCGGCTCGTCGCCGGCCCGAACCTGCTGCTGCCGCCGAAGGGGCTCGGCATGTTCCTGGCTCCGCACGACCTGGACGACGTGGCCACCGACGCGGGTATCGGGGGCAACGACGAGACGCTCGACCAGGACGCGGTGCTGTTCGACAACACCACCAGCTACCTGATGTGGGCCTTCGCGGCCAGCCCCCGGCGCTACCCGCCCGGCGCCTCGCTCAAGGACATGGAGGGCAAGGAGCTACGGGATCTGGTCGCCGAGCTGATGGCGGGCTGGGACCCGGCGTTGCGGCGGATGGTGACCGACTCCGAGCCGGGCACCGTGTCGCTGTTGCCGATCCGCACGGCCACGCCGGTTGCGGAGTGGCCGAGCACGAACGTGACGCTGATCGGGGATGCGATCCACAGCATGACGCCGATG
>NZ_DASTBH010000184.1:0-4368 GCF_035712165.1 Actinophytocola sp.
GCCTACCACGCCGTCAGCGCCGACCTGGCCGGCACACCCGGCCTGCTGTCCAACGAGTTGCTCACCTCGGTGCACGATCCCACCTGGGTGCTGGTGATGAGCGAGTGGATCGACCAGGCCGCGTTCGACGCCTGGGAACAGGGCGCCGCGCACAAGGGCCAGACCGCCCCGCTGCGCCCGTTCCGCGACACCCGCATGCCGCGGCCGTTCGGGATCTTCGAGGTGAACGCCAGCTACTGACCGGCCACTTTGCTGACCCAGCGGACAATTCGTTGACAGATGCCCGGCGTCGGAAATCCGGCGCCGGCCGGTGGGTACGGTTCCGGTCATGACTCGACCCGACGTTCCGATCGGCGGCGGCTGACCGCCGGTCAGGCCGAATGGATCGCGGTGCGGACCGCGTTCGCCTGCCCGCGCAGGTCGTGCGCGACGGCCGACTGGTGCAGCGCGAGATGCGCGTCGGCCAGGCCGTCCAACGACTGCATCTCCTGCCACCGGTTTGCGCTGTCCCGGGCGATGACCAGCGCTCGCGCGTAGTGGTCGACCGCGGCCCGGGCGTCCCCGGGCAGCAGCACGGCTCCGGCCTCGTTCAGCGTTTCCGCCTCCAGTTCCCGGTTTCCGGTGTTCCGGGCGATCTGCAGCGCCTGCCGCAGGTGCCGCTTCGCCAGCTCGGGGGAACCGGCCAGGCCGTGCGCCCGGCCGAGCGTCCGGCGCACGTAGCCCTCGATGTCGCACTGGCCGATGCCCACGGCGATCGCCAGGGACCGGTCCAGCAACCGGATCGCGGCGCCGACGTCCCCCTGGCTCAACCGCACCGCGCCGAGGCTCTTCAGCGAGTCCGCCTCCAGGCCGCGGTTTCCGGTGCGCTGCGCGATCCGCCAGGTCTGCCGGTGGCACCGGCTGGCCCGGTCGGTGTCGCCGACCCGTTGGTACACCAGGCCGAGGCTGTTCAGCACGTGCCCGGCCAGCTCCTTGTTGCCCAGCTGACGGGCGATGCGCAGCGCCTGCTTGTGGAACATCAGCGCCATCGGGTACCGGCCGAGCTGGCAGTGGGCGAAGCCGAGCCCGCTGAGCACGTGCCCGGTCAGGTCGTCGTTGCCGGTCTCCCGCACCACCGGCAGCGCGGCGTCGAAATACTCCAGCGCCTTCTCGTTGTGCCCCAACCGAAGCGACACCAGCCCCAGGTAGTGCAGGGACCGTCCGGCCAGCGCCCGGTCGCCGACCTCGCGCCCGACGGCGAGGGCCTGCTCGAGGTGCGCCTGGGCCTGCGCGTGATGACCGAGCCGCATGTGGATGATGCCGATCCGGTGCAGCTCCTGGGCTTCCAGCGCTGCGGCCCCGGCGTCCCTGGCGATGGCCAGGGTCAGGGCGTGCAGGGTCGCGGCGTCGCTGTAGTACCCGCGCGCGTCGAGGTACCGGCTCAGCACCGACGAGGTGAAGATCGTGACGTTCGGCCAGCCCTGGCTGGCGCCGAACTCGGCGATGGTCAGCAGGTTGTGCCGCTCGGCGTCCAGCCAGGACACCGCGTGCTCCGGGCCGGTCAGCTCGACCGAGGCCGCCGGAGCCGGCAGGCCGGCGCGCTCGTTGCGGTCGTGCGGCGCGATCAGGTCCATCGCGGCCGCGGCGGTGCCGAGGTAGTAGTCGAACAGCGCCCGCAGTGCCCGCCTGCGTTCGTCCTCGTCGGTCACCTGCTCGCGGGCGTAGGCGCGGAGCAGGTCGTGCATGCGGTACCGGCGGTCGCCCGCCTCCTCGAGCAGGCTGGCCCGGACCAGGTCGTCGATCAGCTGCTGGGCTTCCAGCGCCGGCACGCCCAGCAGCGCGGCACCGGCCGCGGCGTCGGTGTCCTGCCCGGGGTGCAGGCCCAGCAACCGGAACGCCCGGGCCCGGTCGGCCCGCAGATGCAGGTACGACCAGGAGAACACGGCCCGCACCGCGGTGCGTTCGTCGCCGCCCACCTGGAACAGGTCGAGGTGGTAGCGGTGCAGCTCGTCGGCCAGCTCCTTGAGCGGTGAGCGTTTGCGCGTGGTGGCGAGGTCGGCGCCGATCCGGATGGTCAGCGGCAGCCGGGCGCAGCGCTCCACCAGGGCGGCCGCGCCCTGCTCGTCGGCCCGGACCCGCGGCTCGCCGACGAGCACGGACATCAGGGCGATGGCGTCGTCGACCGGCAGGCTGGGCACGTCGATGCGGTGTGCTCCGTCCCGGGCGACCAGGCCGGGCAACCGGTGCCGGCTGGTGACCAGCACGAAGCAGTGCGCGCTGTTCGGCAGCAGCGGCCGGACCTGCTGCTCGGAGGAGGCGTTGTCGAGGAACAGCAGGATCCGCTTGCCGTCCAGCTCGGACCGGAACCGGGCGGCGAGCTCGGCCAGATCGTGCGGAATCGAGTCGCTGGCGACGCCGAGACCGCGCAGGAACCCGCCGAGCACCTCGGCCGGCTCCCGGGGCTGCTCCGGGTCGAAGCCGCGCAGGTCCACGTAGAGCAGGCCGTCCGGGAACCGGGAGCGGACCTGGTGCGCCCACCGCACGACGAGTGCGGTCTTGCCGACGCCCGCGGTTCCGCAGACCGCCACGACCACCGGCGCCGTGGTCGGCTCGCCGCCGTCGAGCCGGGCGGTCAGCTCGGCCAGTTGCTCGGTGCGGCCGATGAACGGGTGGATGTCCGGCGGGAGTTGGCAGGGCGGGGCGGCCGGCGGCGGAGCGGGTTGCGATGGGGCGGGTTGCGGCGCGGCCCGTTTGCGCCTGGTCCGGCGGCTGTCCTCGGCCTCGTCGCGAAGGTCGGCGATGCGTCCCAGCTCGGCACCGGTCACGCCCAGCTCGTGCAGCAGCCGGTCGAGCACGTCGCGGGACGGCAGGGTGGTGCCGTCGAGGTAGGCGTAGAGACTGCTCAGCGACAGGTGCAGCTTGCGCGCCAGCGCGTTCTTCTTGATCGGCGCGCCGCCGCGCTCGGCCTGGCGCAGCACCGTGCGCAGGGCCGTGGCCAGCTGCTCGGCCGCACTTCTGGGCTGGTGGTCGGTCTCCTCGGGCATCGACTGATCCCCCGGGATCACAGGCCTGAACCCCGATTCCGATGATCCAGGCGATTCCAGATGATTCCAGACTCCGCTGCCTGGCCACGCGTTCTGACCCCAGGCTGGGCGTCACCCTAACGGACGACCCGGCTACCGCCCGAGAGAGGTCGTCCTCGTCCCGTGCGACTGACCGAACCACCACAGCACCCACCCGACCGAAAGCGGGCAAATAACGCGATCTTCATGGCGCGGGCGCCCCTTTCCTCGGATCTGACGTGAAACATTGCGACTGACTATGAATCACCCTGAATCGTATCTGCGCGGACCGTTCAGCCGTGAACACGGAGTGCGATCGATGCGTCTCGCTTTACGCCGTTTGCTCCATAACCTTCCGCCTGGTTCGATGTTGAATAGAAGCGAATCGGCGTGGGTCAGATCGGAGTCACCGGGGCATGGACAGCGAGGACGTCGAACAGCCCACCGCCAAACGGCGGCAGCTGGCGGCCCAGCTGCGCAGCGCCCGCGAACTGGCCGGCGTCTCCGGCCGCGACCTGGCCCACCGCATCGGAATCAGCCAGTCCAAGGTGTCCCGCATCGAGTCCGGCGCCAAGCTCCCGTCGCTGCCGGACGTGCAGGCGTGGCTGCGAGCGGTGGACGCGCCCGCGGAGCGCCGCGACCTGGTCGTCGCCCTCACCGAGTCGGTCTTCACCGAGGTGCACGACTGGCAGGTCGCGCTGCGGGCCCGCGGCCACCTGCAGGGTCAGGTGGAGGAACGCGAGGCGTCGGCCCGGGTGGTGCGCAACTACCAGAACTCGGTCGTGCCCGGGCTGCTGCAGACCGCCGAGTACGCCCGGCGGGTGCTGGGCATGGCGCAGGTGCCCTATCCCCCGGACAACCTCGCCGCCGCGGTGCACGGCCGGCTGCAGCGCCAGCACGCGATCTACGACGCGAGCCGGCGGTTCGAGTTCCTGGTCACCGAGGCCGCGCTGCGCTGGCGGGTCGGTCCGGCGAAGCTGCTGATCGCGCAGTTGGACCGGATCGCCTCGCTGTGCACGCTCGAGAACGTCGTCATCGGGCTGATCCCGCTGGATGCCGCGGCGACCACCACGCTGACCCACGGGTTCACCGTCTACGAACCCGGCGATGGCGAGGCCGACCCGTACGTGACCGTGCGGACCGTGCACGCCGACATCATCGTCCGGGGCCCCGACCGGGTCGGGCTCTACCAGCAACGCTGGGACCTGCTGTCCGGCATGGCGGTGTTCGACGAGCAGGCCCGGGCCCTGCTGGCCGGCCTGGCCGCAACCCTGCGCGGCGGTGCGAGGTAGGCGCCGGCGAGCTTCGACAAGTAAGGCGAGCAATG
>NZ_DASTBH010000185.1:0-22862 GCF_035712165.1 Actinophytocola sp.
GTTCACCTCCGAGTCCGTCACCGAGGGGCACCCCGACAAGATCTGCGACGCGATCAGCGACTCGGTGCTCGACGCGCTGCTCGCCGACGATCCGAAGTCTCGGGTCGCGGTCGAGACACTGGTCACCACCGGTCAGGTGCACGTGGTCGGCGAGGTCACGACGTCGGCGAAGGAAGCGTTCGCCGACATCACCAACACGGTGCGCGAACGCATCCTCGAGATCGGCTACGACTCGTCGGACAAGGGCTTCGATGGCACCACGTGCGGCGTGAACATCGGCATCGGGGCGCAGTCGCCCGACATCGCCCAAGGCGTCGACACCGCCCACGAGACCCGCGTCGAGGGCGCAGGCGATCCGCTGGACCTGCAGGGGGCCGGGGACCAGGGCCTGATGTTCGGTTACGCCATCAAGGACACCCCGGAGTTGATGCCGCTGCCGATCGCGATCGCGCACCGACTGTCGCGCCGGCTGACCGAGGTCCGGAAGAACGGCGTGCTGGGCTATCTGCGCCCCGACGGCAAGACGCAGGTCACCGTTCAGTACGACGGCACCACGCCGGTCCGGTTGGACACGGTCGTGCTATCCACTCAGCACGCCGCGGGCGTCGACCTGAACGCGACGCTGACCCCCGACATCCGCGAGAAGGTCGTCAACACCGTCCTCAACGACCTCGCGCACGACTCGATGGACACCTCGGACTACCGGCTGCTGGTCAACCCGACCGGCAAGTTCGTGCTCGGCGGCCCGATGGGCGACGCGGGCCTGACCGGTCGCAAGATCATCGTCGACACCTACGGCGGCTGGGCGCGCCACGGCGGCGGTGCGTTCTCCGGCAAGGATCCGTCCAAGGTGGACCGTTCCGCGGCTTACGCGATGCGCTGGGTGGCAAAGAACGTGGTCGCTGCGGGCCTGGCGCAGCGAATCGAGGTCCAGGTGGCCTACGCGATCGGCAAGGCCGCCCCGGTCGGGCTGTTCGTCGAGACCTTCGGCACCGAGAACGTGGACCCGGCCAAGATCCAGCAGGCGATCACCCAGGTCTTCGACCTGCGCCCGGCCGCGATCATCCGCGACCTGGACCTGCTGCGCCCGATCTACGCGCAGACCGCCGCCTACGGCCACTTCGGCCGCCCGGAGCTGGACCTGCCGTGGGAGCGCACCGACCGCGCCGACGACCTGAAGAGCGCCGCAGGCTGATCCGCCTCTCCGGAATTTGTGCGGTCGTTGCGTTCGGCGACCGGGTGCGGATATCGGGTGGATTGTGGCTGGGTGCCGTCACGGTCCCCTGAGGTAGCTGCTGGTTGGGCGCCGGTTTCGCAGAGTGTCCGGGGCGGGATCTAGCATGGGCCGGGTGAGGGCGAAGCGCCCGAACCCGGCCCGCTGGCTGTGGTACGCGGTGGGCGGGCGGTTGCCGGGCGAGTACCGCGAGTGGGTGCTCTACGACCTGACCTGCGGCACCTGGGTGCTGCGGCACCTGTCCCGGGCGGTGGTGCCGCACCTTGCCTGGCTCCTGCTCCTGCTGCTGCCCATTCCGCTGTCCCTGCGGCTCGGAATGATCATCACCGGGATGTTCATCGGGCTGTTCTTCTCGCTGTCCTTCATGGAGGACTCCTGCGAGCGCCGGCTGATCCAGCACGGCTTCCCGGTCGGGCTCAACCGCACGATCCGGGAGGAGTCCGACCCGGCGCAGCGGGCCGAGCTCGCGGCGATGTACGCCGCCTACTACACCACCGATCCGGACGTCTGAGCGTGCTGTCTGGTAGACCAGCGGCGTGAAGGGCGAGCGGCGACCGGCGGAGGCACTGCCGGTCGCGCGCGTGCAGGTGGACGTCCAGCCCGCCCATCTCGACCGGCCGTTCGACTACCTGGTGCCGGCCGAGCTCGACGCCACCGCGGTGCCCGGCTGCCGGGTCCGGGTGCGCTTCGCCGGGCAGCGGGTGGACGGCTTCCTGCTGGAGCGGGTCGCGGAGTCGGACTTCACGGGCAAGCTGGAGTACCTGGACCGGGTGGTGTCCGCCGAGCCGGTGCTCACCCCGGAGATCGCGGCGCTGGCCCGGACCGTGGCCGACCGCTACGGCGGCACGATGATCGACGTGCTCCGGCTGGCGATCCCGCCCCGGCACGGCCGGGTGGAGGCGGAGCCGGCCGCCGGGCCGCCCGACCCCGTCCCGGTGCCGCAGACCACCGAATGGGCCCGCTACCCGAGGGGCGCGTCGTTCCTGGACGCGCTGCGGGAGGGCCGCCGCGCGCAGGCGGTGTGGCAGGCGCTGCCCGGCGAGGACTGGCCGGCCCGGCTGGCCGAGGTGGCGGCGACCGCCGCGGCCACCGGTCGGGCCGCCGTGCTCGTCGTGCCGGACCACCGGGACGTGGCGCGGCTGCACCGGGCCTGCGTCGCGCTGGCCGGCGAGTCCGCCGTGGTGGCGCTGTCGGCCGACCTCGGGCCGGCCCGGCGCTACCGCCGGTGGTTGGCCGGGCTGCGCGGCAGCGCCCGGATCGTGGTGGGCACCCGGGCGACCGCGTTCGCCCCGGTGCGGCGGCCGGGCGTGTTCGTGGTCTGGGACGACGGCGACGACCTGCACGCCGACCCCCGCGCGCCGTACCCGCACGTGCGGGACGTGCTGGTCGCGCGGGCCCACCTGGCCGGCGCCGCGCTGCTGGTCGGCGGGATCGCCCGCACCGCCGAGGCACAGCTGCTGGTCGACTCCGGCTGGGCGCCGGAGATCGTCGGCACGCGCGAGGCGGTCCGGGCCGGAGCGCCCCGGGTCACCGCGATCGGCGAGCACGACTCGCAGCTGGTCCGGGACCCGGCGGCGCGGGCGGCCCGGATCCCGTCCGTGGCCTTCGAGGCGGCCCGGGCCGCGCTGGCCGCCGACGCGCCGGTGCTGGTGCAGGTGCCCCGGGCCGGCTACGTGCCGGCGCTGTCCTGCCAGAGCTGCCGCGCGCCGGCCCGCTGCCGGCGCTGTGCCGGCCCGCTGGCGTTGCGCGGCGGTGAGCGCGACGACGGGGCGAGCGCACCGGCGTGCCGCTGGTGCGGCGCCCCGGACGCCACGTTCCGGTGCACCGCGTGCGGCTCACGGCTGCTGCGGGCGGTCGTGGTGGGGGCCCGGCGCACCGCCGAGGAGCTCGGCCGCGCGTTCTCCGGCGTGCCGGTGCTCACCTCCGGGGCCAGCCAGGTGCTGGCCGAGGTGGACCCGGGCCCGGCGCTGGTGGTCGCGACGCCCGGGGCGGAGCCGGTGGCCCCCGGCGGCTACGGCGCCGCGCTGCTGCTGGACGGCTGGGCGTTGCTCGGCCGGGCCGACCTGCGTGCCGCCGAGGAGGCGCTGCGCCGCTGGATGGCGGCGGCCGCCCTGGTCCGGCCCGGCGGCGACGGCGGCCGGGTGGTCGTGCTCGCCGAGTCGGCACTGGCTCCGGTGCAGGCGCTGGTCCGCTGGGATCCGGCCTGGCACGCCGCGCAGGAGTTGGCCGCGCGCACCGAGCTGGGCTTCCCACCGGCCGTGCGGATGGCCACCGTGGACGGCGCGCCCAAGGCGGTCGCCGGCTTCCTGGAGGACCTGGCGCTGCCGCCGTCCGGCGAGATCCTCGGTCCGGTGCCACTCGGCGAGCCGGGCCTGGGCGGCGAGCCGGAGCGGGAGCGGGCGTTGCTGCGCGTGCCCCGGTCCGACGGCCGCGCGCTGGCGGCGGCCCTCACCGCCGCCGCCGCCGTGCGGGCCGCGCGCAAGGAACCCGACCCGGTCCGGGTCCAGCTCGACCCGCTGGAGATCATCTGATCTGCAGCGGCCCCGCGTAGACCTCGGCGCCCGCGGCGTTCCTGAGCACCACGGTGAGCTCGGGTGGCGCACTGCCCGCCGCCGGCGACCAGCCGACCGTGACGGCGAAGGCGCCGGACTGGATCGGGACCGGGGTCGGCTCCCGGTCCGGACCGTCCACCTCCATGGCGGTCACATCCGCACGGAGCACGCCCAGCAGGACCTCCTGCCGGTCGACGCCGATGAACGCCCAGGTGACGACCTGAATGGGGTCGGCGGTCCTGGGTTGCCCCGGCACCGGCATGAACGCGTAGGTGGGGGTGACCGCGTCGGGGTTGTCGCGGTCGGTGCGGTTGCCGACCGACGAGCAGGTCACCACCTCCTGGCCGGACCGGGCGAGCACGGCCCGGTACGGCCCCGGTTCGGTGATCGCCGCCGCCTGCCAGAGCCGCGGGTCGATCACGGCGGTGTCCGACCTGGCCAGGCACTCGGCGAGGAAGCGGCCCTGGTCGGACTGGTCGGGGGGCGGGACCGCGCGGTCGGTCGCCGACACCAGGGGGGCCGGCGGGGCCGGAAGATCCAGCTCCGGATAGGACTGGCCCCGGGCCGGCTCGCCGGGCGCGGGCGGTGTGCTCACCGTGTCGCCGGCGAAGGTCGGCAGCTCCGGACGTCCCGACTCGATCCGGCGAACCGTGGCCCGGGAACCGGTGCCGGTGGCCATGTCCGTGAACGCGACGAACAGCCCGCCCTTGACGTAGGTCTCGGTGTGTTGCGCGGCGCCGGACGGGGCGACCGAGACGATCATCATCGACTGCCAGGCCGGGTCGGCCACGCCGCCGAGCCCGCCGTCGGCGCTGACCAGCATGGCCGCGGTCGTGCTGCCGCGCGCATGACGGGGTTGCGCGTTCGGGTCCGTGACGGTCACCGTCGTCCGCGTCGTCTCACAGAACAACGGCTTGCCGGCGGCCCGGGCGGCGGTCACCGTCCGGCCGAAGTTGGACACCTCGAACACCGGGGTCCAGCTCTCCCGCGGCGGCGCCGACGCGGCCTTGCCGGCCTGCTGCAGCGCCGTCCAGCACCGGTCCAGGTTCGCCGCGGCGGCCACCGGGTCCAATGGCGGCGGCACCAGCGCGGAGGACGTCGGCGGGACCGGCGCGGGCCCACCGCCCGGCCAGCCGGTCACCGACTGCATGACGATCACGGCGCCGGTGGCCAGCACTGCGACGCTGGCCGCGGCCGCGAGCGGCGGCCGGGCCCGGTCCGGCCAGGACCGGCGCCGGCCGACGCCGGTGAGCACGGTGGCCCTGATCCGGTCGCGCACGTCCGCCGGCAGCTTCCGGCGGGGCGGCAGATCCAGGTCGTCAGTCATGGCTTACCTCCAGCCGGGTACGCAATCTGGCCCGGGCGCGGGAGATCCGGGAGCGGATGCTCACCTCGGCCACCCCGAGCAGTTCGGCGGCGTCGGCCGTGCTGAGCTCGCCGAGCAGGCACAGCTCGACCGCCTGCCGTTCGGCGTTCGGCAGGCCGCGCACCGCCTCCAGGACGGCACGCAGCCTGCGGTCGTCGTCCACCCGGCCGGCCACGGTGTCGGCGTGGTCGGCCACCGCGGCGGCGACCGGGAGCCGGCGGGCCGCGCGGAGGAACCGGGTGTCCCGCCGGTACTCGCTGCGGGCGAGGTTGGCGGCCACCGCGTACAGCCAGGGCAGCGCGCTGTCCCGGACCAGCGTCACCGTGCGGCGTTTGCGCCACGCGGTCAGGAAGGTGGACGAGGTGAGGTCCTCGGCCCGGCTCCACGATCCGGTCAGCCGGTAGGCGTGGTTCCACACCGCGTCGACGTGCCGCTCGAACAGCTCCGTGAACGCCGCCGCGCTGCCGCCGGCCGCGTGCCGCCACAGCTCGCCGTCACTGGTCGCCGCGCGCGCCGTGTCAGGTTCGGCCGGCATCCCCACCCCCGAGATCTGGATCCGTCGACGCTCTCATACCGGGAAGTGCCCGATGCCGGGCCATCCGTTGCAGCTTCGCGGTGCCTAAACTGGGCGCGGCCGTCCCACCGCGTTCGAGGGAGTTCCGTGACCGTTCAGCCGATCCGGCTCTTTGGGGATCCGGTGCTGCGTACCCGGGCAACCGAGGTCGTCGACTTCGACAAGGAACTGGCCAACCTGGTCCGGGACCTGATGGACACGATGGAGTCCAAGAACGGCGCCGGGCTCGCCGCGCCGCAGCTCGGCGTGGGCCTGCGGGTGTTCACCTACAACTGCGACGGCGCCACCGGGCACCTGGTCAACCCCACCTGGACCGCGCTGGGCGAGGAGTACCAGGACGGCGAAGAGGGCTGCCTGTCCATTCCCGGCATGTACTGGGACTGCCGCCGGCACCGGGACGTGGTGGCGCGCGGCTGGAACATGCACGGCGAGCCGGTCGAGATCCACGGCAGCGAGATGCTGGCCCGCTGTATCCAGCACGAGACCGACCACCTGGACGGCGTGTTGTTCGTCGACCGGCTGGACGCCGAGACCCGCAAGGCGGCGATGAAGGCGATCCGCGCCGCCGACTGGTTCGACGGCGCCACGCCCACGATCAAGGAGAACCCGCACCCGCTGTTCGGTGGGGAGACCGTTCGGTGAGGGTGGTCTTCGCCGGGACACCGGAGCCGGCGCTGCCGTCACTGCGGGCGTTCCTGGCGTCCGACCGGCACGAGGTGCTCGCCGTGGTCACCCGGCCGGACGCCCCGGCCGGGCGGGGCCGGCACGTGCTGCGGTCCCCGGTGGCGGCGCTGGCCGACGAGCACGGCATCGAGGTGCTCACCCCGCACAAGGTGTCCGAGCCGGCCTTCCTCGACCGGTTGCGGGAGCTGGCCCCGGACTGCTGCCCGGTGGTCGCCTACGGCGCGCTGCTGCCCCAGGCGGCGCTGGACATCCCGCAGCACGGCTGGATCAACCTGCACTTCTCGCTGCTGCCGGCATGGCGGGGCGCGGCGCCGGTGCAGGCGGCCGTGCGGGCCGGGGACGACATCACCGGGGCGAGCACGTTCCGGATCGTCAAGGAGCTCGACGCCGGGCCGGTGTTCGGGGTGTTGACCGAGGCGGTCCGGCCCGGCGACACCTCGGGCGACCTGCTGGACCGGCTGGCCGAGGCGGGCGCCCAGCTGCTGCTGTCCACTGTGGACGGAGTGCAGGACGGCACGCTGGAACCGGTGCCCCAGCCCGAGGACGGCGCGAGCTACGCGCACAAGGTCACCGTCGAGGACGCCCGGGTCGACTTCGGCGCACCGGCGCACGCGGTCGACCGGCTGGTCCGGGCGATGACCCCGGATCCCGGCGCCTGGGCGGGTTTCCGCGACGAGCGGATCAAGCTCGGCCCGGTCGCGGTCACTGGCGGCGATCCGCTGGGCCCGGGCGAGCTGCGCGTGGAACGCAAACAGGTTCTGGTCGGCACCGCGACGAAACCGGTGCGGCTGGGCGAGGTGCAGGCACAGGGCAAGAAGCGGATGCCGGCCACCGACTGGGCCCGCGGGGTACGCATCGAACCAGGGGAGAGATTGAGTTGACCCAACCTGGCCGGCGATCCGGCCGGCCGTCCCGGCCGCGTGGACCGCATCCGCCGCGCCGGTCCCACCACCCGAGCCGGCCGCCCGCCGACGACCCGGCCCGGCAGGCGGCGCTGGACACCCTGCGCGCGGTCCGGCACCGGGACGCCTACGCGAACCTGCTGCTGCCACAGTTGTTGCGGGAGCGGCGGATCACCGGCCGGGACGCCGCGCTGGCCACCGAGCTGGCCTATGGCGCCTGCCGGCTCACCGGGCTGCTCGACCAGGTGCTGGCCGCCTGTGTCGACCGGCCACTGGCCAAAGTGGAGCCCGAGCTGCTGGACGCGCTCCGGCTGGGCTCGTACCAGTTGCTGCGCACCAGGATTCCCGCACACGCAGCGGTCGACTCCACTGTGGACCTGGTCCGCGCCGAGCTCGGCTCGCGGGTCGCCGGGTTCGTCAACGCCGTGCTGCGCAAGGTTTCCGAGCACGACGAGGAGACCTGGGTCAGCCGGCTCGCGCCGGACGCCGAGCAGGATCCGGTCGGTCACCTGGCGGTGCGCACCGCGCACCCGCGTTGGGTGGCCCGGGCCTTCGCCGACGCCCTCGGCGACACCGGCGCGGAGCTGGAGGCCGCGCTCCTCGCGGACAACGAGCGGCCGGTGGTCCATCTGGTCGCGCGGCCCGGTGAGGTGAGCGCCGAGGAGCTCGCCGCGATGACCGGCGGCGAACCCGCGCCGTACTCGCCGTACGGGGTGCGGCTGGAGCAGGGCGCCGGCGACCCGGGTGAGCTCGGCCCGGTCCGGGAGCGGCTGGCGGCGGTGCAGGACGAGGGCAGCCAGTTGTGCGCGCTGGCCCTGACCCGCCCCGCGCTGGACGGCCCCGACCTGCGCTGGCTGGACCTGTGCGCCGGGCCGGGAGGCAAGGCCGCGCTGCTCGGGGCCCTGGCCGGGATCAACGGCGGCACCCTGGACGCGGTGGAGCAGGCGCCGCACCGGGCCAAGCTGACCGAGCAGTACACCGATGGCCTGCCGGTCACCGTGCACGTCGCCGACGGCCGGGACAGCGGGCTGCCGGCCGGCGCCTTCGACCGGGTCCTGGTCGACGCGCCGTGCACCGGCCTGGGCGCCCTGCGCCGCCGGCCCGAAGCCCGGTGGCGCCGCCAGCCCTCCGACGTCGGCGAGCTGACCCGGTTGCAGCGCGAGCTGCTCACCGCCGCGGTCGGGCTGGTGCGGCCGGGCGGGGTGGTGGCCTACGTGGTGTGCTCGCCGCACCTGGCCGAGACGGTGGGCGTGGTTTCCGAGGTGGTGCGCCGCACCGGGGTGACCCCGCTGGACGCCCGCGAGTCGTTCCCGGACCTGCCCGGCGTGGACGCCGGTCCGCACGTGCAGCTCTGGCCGCACCGGCACGGCACCGACGCGATGTTCTGCGCGTTGCTGCGCAAGTGAGCGAGCTTGCGAGCGAACCGATGACGCTGGGTCTGGTCGCGTCGGCCGGCGGCGGTATGGACGTGCGGCTGCGGCGCGAGGTGGCCGAGCCGGCCGCGCGCCGGGGCTGGCGCCTGGCGATCACCGTGACCCCGGCCGCCGCCCGCTGGCTGGACTCGGCCGGCGAGTTGGACCGGCTGCGCGGCCTCACCGAACTGCCGGTGCGCAGCGAGCCCCGGCTGCCCACCGAGCCCAAGCCGTACCCGATGCCCGACGGGTTCCTGTTCGTGCCCGCCACGGCGAACTCGCTGGCCAAGCTCGCCCTCGGGATCGCCGACAACCAGGCGCTGACCGCGCTCGGCGAGGCGGTGGGAGCCGGGGTGCCGGTGGTGGTCCGGCCGCAGGCCGACGACAACCAGCGCCGGCATCCGGCCTGGGCCGCGCACCTGGCGACGCTGCGCGGGGCCGGGGTGCTGGTCGACGACGGTCCGGCCGACGCCCCCTGGGAGCCGTTGCTCGATCTGCTGGGCTGGTCATGACCACGCGGATCGCCACGATCGCGATGGGCGGAACCATCGCCATGACGCCGGACGCCACCGGCGGCGTGGTGCCCACCCTGACGGCCGACGACCTGGTCGCCGCCGTGCCCGGCCTCGCCGACCTGGACCTGAAGATCACCACCCGCACGCTGTGGGCGCTGCCCAGCGGCTCGATCACGTTCGCGCACCTGGCAGAGCTGGTCGCGGCGATCCGGGCGGAGATCGCCGACGGGGCCGGCGGCGTGGTGGTCACCCAGGGCACCGACACCATCGAGGAGACGGTGTTCTTCCTGGACCTGACCGTGCCCGGGCCGGAGCCGGTGGTGGTGACCGGCGCCATGCGGCACCCGAGCCTGGCCGGCCCGGACGGACCGGCGAACCTGCTGGCCGCGATCCAGGTGGCCGCGAGCCCGGCCGCCCGCGGCCTGGGCGGACTGGTGGTGTTCTCCGACGAGGTGCACGCCGCCCGGCTGGTCCGCAAGACGCACACGGCGAGCACCGGCGCGTTCGTCTCCCCGGGGTTCGGCCCGCTCGGCCTGGTGGTGGAGGGCGTTCCCCGGTTGCTCACCACCCCGGGTGCCCGTCCGCACGTGCCGATCGGCCCGGCGCTGGACCGGGTCCGGGTCGGGGTGGTCCCGATGGCCCTCGGCGACGACGGCGAACTGCTGCGCCGGGTCGGCGACGGCTTCGACGGCCTGGTGCTCGCCGGGGTCGGCGCCGGGCACGTGCCCGACCGGGTGGTTCCGGTGGTGGCCGACGTGGCCGCTCGGATCCCGGTCGTGCTCGCCTCGCGGGCCGGAGCCGGGGCGATGCTCACCCACACCTACTCCTACCCCGGCTCGGAACAGGACCTGATCGGCCGGGGCCTGATCCCGTCCGGGTTCCTCGACCCGTACAAGGCCCGCGTGCTGCTGCACCTCCTGCTCGCCGGCGGCGCGGATCGAACCGAGATAGCCAGCACGTTCGAGCGGTTCGGCTGACCCCTGCGCCTAAGCTCGTGGTGTGACGGCCGCACCGATGATCGCGCCCAGCATCCTGTCCGCCGACTTCGCCCGGCTCGCCGACGAGGTCGCGGCGGTGCCCGGGGCGGACTGGCTGCACGTCGACGTGATGGACGCGCACTTCGTCCCGAACCTGACGATCGGTCTGCCGGTGGTCGAGGCGCTGCTGCGGGTGACCGACATCCCGCTGGACTGTCACCTGATGATCGATGACCCGGACACCTGGGCGGTCCGCTACGCCGAGGCCGGGGCGCACAACGTCACGGTGCACGTCGAGGCCGCCGCCGACCCGGTCCGGATCGCCAAGCAGGTGCGGGCCGAAGGCGCCAGGGCGGGCCTGTCGGTCAAGCCGAACACCCCGCTGGAGCCCTACGTCGAGCTGCTGCGGCACTACGACACGCTGCTGGTGATGTCGGTCGAGCCCGGCTTCGGCGGGCAGAAGTTCATCCCCGAGGTGCTGGCGAAGGTGCGCGCCGCGCGCCGGCTGGTGGACGGCGGCGAGCTGACCGTGCTGGTCGAGATCGACGGCGGTATCAACGAGGACACCATCGAGCAGGCCGCGGCGGCCGGGGTGGACTGCTTCGTGGCCGGCTCGGCGGTCTACGGCGCGGCGGACCCGGCGGCGACGGTGGCCGGGCTGCGGCGGGCCGCGGCCGCGGCGTCCGGCCGGAACTGAGGAGGGCCGACAAGTGTTCACCGGAATCGTCGAGGAGCTGGGCGAGATCACGGCGGTGGACCTGCTGCCCGACGTGGCCCGGCTGACCGTGCACGGCCCGGTGGTCACCTCGGACGCACATCCGGGCGACTCGATCGCGGTCAACGGGGTATGCCTGACCGTGGTGGAGGCCACCGCCGGCTCGTTCACCGTGGACGTGGTGCACGAGACGTTGCGCCGGTCCAGTCTGGACAAGGTTCAGGCCGGCGACCGGGTCAACCTGGAGCGGGCGGCCGCGCTGGGACAACGGATGGGCGGGCACATCGTGCAGGGCCACGTGGACGGGGTGGGGGTGCTGCGCGGCCGCGACGACAACGGCCTGACCTGGTTCTCCGTGCCGGCCGCGCTGACCAGGTACATCGTGGCGAAGGGGTCGATCACCATCGACGGGGCCTCGCTGACCGTCGTCGACGTGACCGCGGACGAGGTGTCGATCGCGCTGATCCCGACCACGCTGGAGCTGACCACGCTGGGCTTTCGGCAGCCCGGGGACCTGGTCAACCTCGAGGTGGACGTGCTGGCGAAGTACGTGGAGAAGTTGGCTCTGCCACATGTCGTGCGACAGGACAACACCGCACGTCTGGAGAGCACCGAGGGGGAGAGAATGTCCCTGACGAGGGAGGCCACGGATGCCTGATTTCGATGCCATCGAGCGGGCGGTCGTCGACATCGCCGACGGCCGGCCGGTCGTCGTCGTCGACGACGAGGAGCGGGAGAACGAGGGCGATCTGATCTTCGCGGCCGAGAAGGCCACGCCGGAGCTGCTGGCCTTCATGGTCCGCTACACGTCCGGCTACATCTGCGTGCCGCTCACCGAGGAAGACTGCGACCGGCTCGACCTGCCGCCGATGTACCACACCAACCAGGACCGCCGCGGCACCGCGTACACGGTCACGGTCGACGCGCGGGACGGCGTGTCCACCGGGATCTCGGCCGCCGACCGGGCGCGCACCATCCGGCTACTCGCCGACCCGGACTCCAAGCCGACCGACTTCACCCGCCCCGGCCACGTGGTCCCGTTGCGCGCCAAGGAGGGCGGCGTGCTGCGCCGACCCGGGCACACCGAGGCGGCGGTCGACCTGGCCCGGATGGCGGGCCTGCGAGCGGCCGGTGTGCTGTGCGAGATCGTGTCCCAGAAGGACGAGGGCGACATGGCCCGGCGGGACGAGCTGGAGGTGTTCGCCGCCGAGCACGACCTGACGATCATCTCGATCGCCGACCTGATCATGTACCGGCGGCGCACCGAGAAGCAGGTGGTCCGGGTCGGCGAGGCGCGGATCCCGACCAGGTACGGCACCTTCCGAGGGGTCGGCTACGACGGCGTGCTGGACGGCATCGAGCACATCGCGATGGTCTTCGGCGACCTCGGTGACGGGGAGAACGTGCTGGTCCGGGTGCACTCCGAGTGCCTGACCGGCGACGTGCTCGGGTCGCTGCGGTGCGACTGCGGCCCCCAGCTGGACGCCGCGCTGATGGCGGTGGCGGCCGAGGGCCGGGGCGTGGTGCTCTACATGCGCGGGCACGAGGGTCGCGGGATCGGCCTGACCCACAAGCTGCAGGCCTACCAGCTGCAGGACGACGGGCTGGACACCGTGGACGCCAACCTGGCGCTCGGCGTGCCGGCCGACGCCCGGGACTACGGGCAGGGCGCGCAGATCCTGGTCGATCTCGGGGTACGGTCCATGCGGCTGCTCACCAACAACCCGGCCAAGCGGGTCGGTCTGGACGGCTACGGCCTCATGATCGTCGACCGGGTGCCGCTGCCGATCCGGCCCAACCCGGAGAACCTGCGCTACCTGCGCACCAAGCGCGACCGGATGGGCCACGACCTGACCGACCTCGACCAGTACGACGGAGCTGGCACATGAGCGAGCGTGCGAGCGAATCAATGTCACAGGGCGTCCGGTCACGGCGGATCCGAGCCTGCGAGGAGACGACGTGAGTGGAGCGGGGCGGCCCGAGCCTGAGGTGCCGGACGGTTCCGGCCTGACGGTGGGCATCGCGGCGACCCGGTGGCACGCGCGGATCACCGACATGCTCGTCGAACGGGCGCTGGCCGCGGCGAAGCAGGCCGGGGTCGCCGAACCGACGGTGGTGCGGGTGGCCGGCGCGGTCGAGCTTCCCGTGGTGTGCCAGGAGTTGGCCCGGCGGCATGACGTGGTGGTGGCGCTCGGCGTGGTGATCCGGGGCGGCACGCCGCACTTCGAGTACGTGTGCGAAGCGGTCACCGCCGGGCTGACCCGGGTGGCGCTGGACGAGTCGACCCCGGTGGGCAACGGCGTGCTGACCGTCAACGACGAGCAGCAGGCGCTGGACCGGTGCGGGCTGCCGGGTTCGGCCGAGGACAAGGGTTTCGAGGCCTGCGTGGCCGCGATCGAGTCGGCGGTCGTGCTGCGCGGCCTGCGCCGGACCGGATCGGAGCTGGGGTTCCGGTGACCACGGAGGTGACCCTCGTGGTCCGGCCACGCCGGATCCGGCTGTTCACCGCGATCCCCGCGCTCCTCGTGATCGGGGCCTTCGTCGCGATCGCCCTGCTGCTCAAACGCGGCGACACCGGAGTGACGTTCCACACCTCCGACCAGTTCGCCATGGTCGGCATCGGCCTGTTGCTCGCCGCCGCCCTCCTCTGGCCGACCTGGCCCCGCGTCCGCGCCGACGCCGCCGGCATCGAGGTGCGCAACATGCTCGCACCCCGCCGCTTCGCCTGGACCGAGGTCCGCGCCGTCACCTTCCCCGACGGCGCCCGCTGGGCCCGCCTGGAGCTCCCCGCCGACGAGTACGTCCCCCTGCTGGCCATCCAAGCCCTCGACGGCGAACACGCCGTCACCGCCATGCGCCACCTCCGCCACCTCCACCGCCGGTCCACCCCCTAAACCCCCGGCGAGTCGCCACTTCCGGTCATCTGGCGAGGAAGTGCCAGCCGAGCCAGGCCCAGATCAGCACGGCGATGACTCGGGCGGTGCGGGTGCGGGTGAGGTGGGCGAGGGTTTCGCCGATGGTGGCCAGGCGGTCGCGGCGGAGCAGGGAGTAGGTCACCGCGATCGCCACGGCGGCGAACACCACGGCGAAGCCGATGATGATGATCGTCCGGTCGGTCATCGGGTCACCAGCCGCCAGCCGGCCCACAGCCACACCAGCCAGCCGACCACCCGCAGCGGGCCGTGTTCGAGGACCGGGTCCAGGAGGGTGGACAGGGTGGGGTCGGCGTAGCTGGCCCGGCTCCAGTCCGGCTGGCGCACGAACGCGTAGGCCTCCCAGGTGAGGCCGGCGGTGACGAGCAGTGACCAGACGAGCACGCCGCGGTGGAGCCGGGGGGAGGGCTGGGCAGCTTCGGTCGGCCGGCGTGCGGCGAGGACGAGGACGACGGTCGCGGGGACCAGCACGGCGATCGTCGCCGGCCAGCCGTGCGGTGCGAACGCGGCCCCGACCAGGGCGGTGGCGACCAGCGCGGACACCAGCAGGATCCGGGTCCAGGCGGCATCGAGCGTCACCGGGGCAGGGTACGGGCCGCGCGATGCTGTCGTTCGGCTATCAGGACTGAACCGTTCGGCGGGCATATGCGTACATCTGGGTGTATGCCTTAAGTGCTGAATCTCGTACGCAGAGTGATACCTAGGAGGGACTGCGTGACTGCTGCCGAGCCCACCACAGATCCGACAGCCAACACCTCGCGGCGCGAGCTGCTGTGCGGCCTCGTCGTCGCACTGCTGGCCCCGGGCGCGCTCGCCGCCGCGTGTAGTGACGACAGCCCGAGCGGCAGCGGCGGCGCCACCACCGGCGGCGGCGCCACCGGTACCGCGCCGGACGGCGGTGGCGGCGGTTCGGGCGGGGGCACCGTTCTCGCCGCGCTGACCAGCGTTCCCGAGGGCGGCGGCCTGATCGTGGACAAACCCGGTGGCGGCAAGTTGCTGCTGGTTCGTTCCTCCGGCGAGCAGGTGAAGGCCTACGACGCCTCCTGCACGCACATGGGCACCACCGTGGATCCGCCCAAGGGCGGCATGATCACCTGTCCGAACCACGGCAGCCAGTTCGACGTGGCGACCGGCGACGTCAAGAAGGGTCCGGCCACCGCGCCGCTGTCCACGGTGCCGGTCTCGGTCTCGGGGACCAACGTGGTGCTGGCCTGACGGCGGGCTTGACCGGCCGTCCAGCATCGTTCAACCCCCGGGCGCGACCATTGAGGCGAACCGTTGTGGCTGCCGGTAGTGCCCGGGGGGTAGACGATGAGACGACTGCCCATCTCCAACCGTGATCTCGAGCGGGTCATTCACAAGGCCTGGCTGGACCTCCAGCAGGCCCGCGTCGAGGCACACATCGTGCGGATCGTTTGGCACGAGCGCCTGATGAACGAGGCCCTCGACGAGCTCGCGGCCCGGCTCGGAGTCTCCGCTCCGGTCCGGATCCCCGCCGTGACGCCCGTCGGCTGAGTGCCCGACCGCACCACCTGACCGGGGTTGACGGTGCTCCACCGTAGGCTGACGGGGTGGCCGATCCGTCGACCTACCGTCCGTCTCCGGGGACCATTCCCGACGCCCCAGGCGTGTACAAGTTCCGGGACGAGAGCGGCCGGGTCATCTACGTCGGCAAGGCCAAGAGCCTGCGCAGCCGGTTGAACTCCTACTTCGCCGACATCTCGCTGCTGCACGCGCGCACCGCCCAGATGGTGACCACCGCCGCCGCCGTCGAGTGGACCGTGGTGTCCACCGAGGTCGAGGCGCTCCAGCTGGAGTACAACTGGATCAAGGAGTTCGACCCGCGGTTCAACGTCCGCTACCGGGACGACAAGTCCTACCCGGTGCTCGCGGTGACGCTGAACGAGGAGTTCCCCCGGCTGCACGTCTACCGCGGTCCGCGACGCCGGGGGGTGCGCTACTTCGGCCCGTACGCGCACGCCTGGGCCATCCGGGAGACGCTGGACCTGCTGCTGCGGGTCTTCCCGGCCCGCACCTGCTCGGCCGGGGTGTTCAAACGGCACGGGCAGATCGGCCGGCCGTGCCTGCTCGGCTACATCGGCAAGTGCTCCGCGCCGTGCGTGGGCCGGGTGTCCGCCGACGAGCACCGCGGGATCGTCGAGGACTTCTGCGACTTCCTCGCCGGGCGCACCGACACGATGATGCGCCGGCTCGACCGGGAGATGAACGCGGCCAGCGCCGCGTTGGAGTTCGAGCGCGCCGCCCGGCTGCGCGACGACCTGGGCGCGCTGCGCCGGGCGATGGAGAAGCAGGCGGTGGTGCTCGGCTCGGGCACCGACGCCGACGTGGTGGCCTTCGCGCAGGACGACCTGGCGGCCGCGGTCCAGGTGTTCCACGTGCGCGGCGGGCGGGTGCGCGGGCAGCGCGGCTGGGTGGTCGACAAGGTCGACATGACCGGGCGGGTGAGCGACACCGTCAACCTGGTCACCCAGTTCCTCACCCAGTTCTACGGCGACCAGGCGGCCTACGCCGCGGAGGGCGAGGCCGGCAGCGGCGTGCCGCGCGAGGTGCTGGTTCCGGAGTGTCCGGAGGACACCGAGCCGATCGAGCAGTGGCTGTCCGGGTTGCGGGGCGCCCGGGTGCGGGTGCGGGTGCCGCAGCGCGGCGACAAGAAGGCCCTGATGGAGACCGTCGAGCGCAACGCCAAGGAGGCGTTCACCCAGCACAAGCTGCGCCGGGCGGGCGACCTGACGGCGCGTTCGGCCGCGCTGCAGGAGTTGCAGGACGCGCTGGGGCTGGACACCGCGCCGCTGCGGATCGAGTGCATCGACATCAGCCACATCCAGGGCAGTGACGTGGTCGCCTCGCTGGTGGTGTTCGAGGACGGGCTGGCCCGCAAGTCCGAGTACCGCCGGTTCGCCATCCGGGAGGCGGCCACCGAGGGCGACGTGGCCGCGGTCGCCGAGGTGGTCCGCCGCCGGTTCTACCGCTATCTCAACGAGTCCAACGGGCTCGGGCCGAACCCGGGCGTGGACCCCGAAACCGGCCGGCCGCGCAAGTTCGCCTACGCGCCGAACCTGCTCGTGGTGGACGGCGCCGGCCCGCAGGCCAACGCCGCGGCCGACGTGCTGGCCGGCATGGGGATCAGCGACGTGGCGGTGATCGGTCTGGCCAAGCGGCTGGAGGAGGTGTGGCTGCCGGCCGAGGCGGAGCCGTGCATCCTGCCGCGCAGCAGCGAGGGGCTCTACCTGCTGCAGCGGGTCCGGGACGAGGCGCACCGGTTCGCGATCAGCTACCACCGGCAGCGCCGGTCCAAGCGGCTGACCGCCTCCGCGCTGGACGGCATCCCGGGGCTCGGGCAGACCAGGAAGTCCGCCCTGCTGAAGCATTTCGGCTCGCTGAAGCGACTGCGGGAAGCGAGTGTCGAGGAGATCAGCGGTGCGCCGGGCATCGGTGCGGCGACCGCGCAGGCGGTGCACGCGGCGCTGACGGCGCCGGCACCGGCGAGTAACGACAACGAGGGGACATGATGGTGACCGACGAAGCGGGTTCCACGGCGGTGCCGCAGGAACCGGGCCGGCCGAGATCCGGGGTCGAGGTCGCGGTGGTGACCGGGCTGTCCGGCGCCGGGCGCAGCACGGCCGCCAAGTGTCTCGAGGACCTCGGCTGGTTCGTGGTGGACAACCTGCCGCCCGAGCTGATCTCCACCATGGTCGAGCTCGGGGCGCAGGCCCGCGGCGCGGTCACCAGGATCGCCGTGGTGATGGACGTGCGCAGCCGGGCGTTCACCGAGGACCTGGCCGCGATCATCAAGGATCTGGACGCCCGGGCCTACAAGCCGCGGGTGGTCTTCCTGGAGGCCACCGACGACGTGCTGGTGCGGCGGTTCGAGGCGGTCCGGCGGGGCCACCCGCTGCAGGGCGACGGCCGGCTGATCGACGGGATCAAGGCCGAGCGCGAGCTGCTCACCCCGCTGCGCTCGGCGGCGGACCTGGTGCTGGACACCAGCACGCTGTCGGTGCACCAGTTGCGGGCCAAGATCGAGGACGCGTTCGGCACGGACGCCACCACGCGCACCCGGGTCACGGTGCTCTCGTTCGGCTACAAGTACGGCATCCCGATGGACGCCGACCTGGTGATGGACCTGCGGTTCCTGCCCAACCCGTTCTGGATCCCGGAGCTGAAGGACCTCACCGGCAAGGACGCCGACGTGCGCAACTACGTGCTCAGCCAGGAGGGCGCCGAGGAGTTCCTGGACCGCTACCACGAGCTGATGCGGCTGATCGGCGCCGGCTACCGGCGGGAGGGCAAGCGGTACCTGACCCTGGCCATCGGGTGCACCGGCGGCAAGCACCGCAGCGTGGCGATCTCCGAGGAGCTGGCCAGACGACTGTCCGACGAGGACGGCATGGCCGTGAAGGTGGTGCACCGCGATCTGGGCCGGGAGTGAGCCAGTGGTGACTGATGACCTGCGGGCGGTGGCGCTGGGCGGCGGACGCGGGCTGCACGCCTCGCTGTCGGCGCTGCGGCTGATCACGACCGAGGTGACCGCGGTGGTGACCGTCGCCGACGACGGCGGGTCGTCCGGCCGGCTGCGCCGGGAGCTGGGCCTGCTGCCACCCGGTGACCTGCGCAAGGCGCTGCTCGCGCTGGCCGGCGACACCGGTTCGCTGTGGAGCACGGTGTTCGGGCACCGGTTCGGCGGCACCGGCGCCCTGGCCGGGCACGCGGTGGGCAACCTGGTGCTGGCGGGCCTGCTCGAGGTGCTCGGCGACCCGGTCGCCGTGCTCGACGAGGTGGCCCGGATGCTGGACGTGCGGGGTCGGGTGCTGCCGATGTGCACCGAGCCGCTGGACATCGAGGCGGACGTGCTCGGGCTGGACGAGGACCGCACCGCGGTGCGCCGGATCCGTGGTCAGGTGGCCGTGGCGACCACGCCCGGCCGGGTGCAGCGGATCCGGTTGCACACCGCGGGCGACCCGGACGGCCTGCCCAAGGCCTGCCCGGAGGCCGTGGCGGCGGTGCGGGAGGCTGACGTGGTGCTGCTCGGTCCGGGTTCCTGGTTCACCAGCGTGTTGCCGCACCTGCTGGTGCCGGAGTTGCACGAGGCACTGGTCGAGACGGCCGCGAGCCGGATCGTGGTGCTCAACCTTGTCCCCCAGGCGGGGGAAACCGCGGGCTTCTCGCCCGAGCAGCACCTGCAGGTGCTGCTCCAGCACGCCCCGCGGCTTAGGGTCGACGCGGTGATCGCGGATGCCGACTCGGTGTCCACTCCGGATCGGCTGCGCCGGGCGGCGGCCGAACTGGGCGCGGGTGCGTGTCTGGACCGGGTGGCGGCCTCCGGGGCGCCCGAACGGCACGATCCCACCGCCCTCGCGGACAGCCTGCGTCGTGCGCTCGGCCGGACGCGGGGAACGTGACGGCGGCGCGCGGAGTCCGTAGGTGGTGGGATGTAGGGCGGCGGGAGTGCGCCCCGCGGCGTGGAGGGTGCGTCGGCGCGTGGGAGAGGAGGAGTCGTGGCGATGACGGCTGCGGTCAAGGACGAGCTCAGCCGGCTGGCGGTGTCCAAGACCTGCTGCCGGCGGGCGGAGGTCTCCTCCCTGCTGCGGTTCGCCGGGGGCCTGCACATCGTGGGCGGTCGGGTCGTGGTGGAGGCGGAGCTGGACACCGGGGCCGCGGCCCGGCGGCTGCGCAAGGAGATCCACGACCTGTACGGACACCAGTCGGACGTGCACGTGATCTCCGCGGGCGGGCTGCGCAAGGGCACCCGGTACGTGGTGCGGGTGGTCAAGGACGGTGACGGGCTGGCCCGGCAGACCGGTCTGCTCGACCAGCGCGGCCGGCCGGTGCGCGGGTTGCCGGCGCCGGTGGTGTCCGGGGGCGTGTGCGACGCGGAGGCTGCCTGGCGCGGGGCGTTCCTGGCGCACGGCTCGCTCACCGAGCCCGGCCGGTCCTCGGCGCTGGAGGTGACCTGTCCCGGTCCGGAGGCGGCGCTGGCCCTGGTGGGCGCGGCCCGCCGGATGGGTATCCAGGCCAAGTCCCGCGAGGTGCGCGGGGCGGACCGGGTGGTGGTCCGGGACGGGGACGCGATCAGCGCGATGCTCACCCGGTTGGGGGCTCATTCCAGCGTGCTGGCCTGGGAGGAGCGCCGGATGCGGCGCGAGGTCCGGGCCACGGCCAACCGCCTGGCCAACTTCGACGACGCGAACCTGCGCCGGTCGGCCCGGGCCGCGGTGGCGGCGGCCGCGCGGGTGCAGCGGGCGATGGAGATCCTCGGTCCGGAGGCCCCCGATCACCTCACCGCAGCGGGAAAGCTCCGGCTGGCCAACCGGCAGGCGTCGCTGGAGGAGTTGGGCCAGCTCTCCGAACCGCCGATGACCAAGGACGCGGTGGCCGGGCGGATCCGCCGGCTGCTGGCCATGGCGGACAAGCGGGCCAAGGAACTCGGCGTGCCGGACACGGAGTCCGCGGTCACCCCGGAGATGCTGGAAGCCGAGGTCTGAGCCCTGCCCGTTGGTGCCGGCGGCGCCGCACCTCGGGGCCGAAAAGGTCGTACCGGTGCGTATCTACGGGCCGGCCGGACACTCCTGTCCTAGTGGGGGGTGCTGGTCAGGGCGGTGGACGAGGGGCCACTGCGCTCGGCCGGCGGGAGTGGATGAAGTGGATGGATAACCGGTGGAACCCGCCTGGCTTTTGGGGGTCGGGCGGGTTTCATCATCTCCTCGGCTGCCGACGCGCGTCTGATTCGATACAGTTGACTACCCGACAGTGCCGGGGGACCCGGTGTCCGCTGGCGCTATGGTGATTCGCGGGACCAGGCAGCAAGTACGAGGAGACGTACCGTGACGGTTCGGGTAGGGGTCAACGGCTTCGGCCGCATCGGACGCAACTTCTGGCGGGCCGTCAAGGCCGGCGGCCAGGACATCGAGATCGTGGCGTTCAACGATCTCGGTGACGTGCCGACCATGGCGCACCTGCTGAAGTACGACAGCGTGTTCGGCCGGCTGCCCTACGAGGTCCGGGCCACCGGCGAGGGCATCGAGGTCGACGGAAAGACGATCAAGGGCTTCGCCGAGCGGGACCCGGGCAAGCTGCCCTGGAAGGACCTCGGGGTCGACGTGGTGATCGAGTCGACCGGGTTCTTCACCAAGGCCGCCGACGCGCGCAAGCACATCGACGGGGGCGGCGCCAAGAAGGTGCTCATCTCCGCGCCGGCCAAGGACGAGGACCTGACCGTGGTGCTCGGCGCCAACGAGTCGGCCTTCGACGGCTCCCAGACGATCATCTCCAACGCCTCGTGCACCACCAACTGTCTTGCGCCGCTGGCCAAGGTGCTGCACGACGCGCTCACCATCGAGCGCGGGCTGATGACCACGATCCACGCCTACACCGGGGACCAGAACATCGTCGACGGCCCGCACAAGGACCTGCGCCGGGCCCGTGCGGCGGCGCTGTCCATCGTGCCCACCTCCACCGGTGCGGCCAAGGCGATCGGACTGGTGCTGCCGGAGTTGAAGGGCAAGCTGGACGGCTACGCGCTGCGGGTGCCGGTGCCGGACGGCTCGGCCACCGACCTCACCGTGACCGTCGGCCGGGAGACCTCGGTGGACGAGGTCAACGCGCTGTACCGGGCGGCCGCCGACGGCCCGCTGAAGAACATCCTGCGCTACAGCGACGAACCGATCGTCTCCGCCGACATCGTGGGCGACCCGGCCTCGTGCATCTACGACGCGCCGCTGACCAAGGTGATCGGCAACCAGGTCAAGGTCGTCGGCTGGTACGACAACGAGTGGGGCTACTCCAACCGGTTGGCCGACCTGACCGTGCTGGTCGGTTCGAAGCTGTGAGGTCCCTGGACGACCTGCTCGCCGAGGATCTGGACGGGCGGCGCGTGCTGGTGCGCGCCGACCTGAACGTCCCCCTGGACGGCGGCACGATCACCGACGACGGCCGGGTGCGCGCGTCACTGCCGACGATCCGCAAGCTGGCCGGGGCCGGCGCGCGGGTGGTGGTGACCGCCCACCTGGGCCGGCCCAAGGGCAGCCCGGACCCGAAGTACTCGCTGAAACCGGTGGCCGCCCGGCTGGGCGAACTGCTGGACACCACGGTCCCGCTGGCCGCCGATCTGGTCGGCCCGTCCGCGCGGTCCACAGTGGACGCACTGGCGCCGGGAGCGGTGGCGTTGCTGGAGAACGTGCGGTTCGACGCGCGCGAGACCAGCAAGGACCAGGCCGAGCGGGCCGCCCTCGCGGCGGAGCTGGCCGCGCTGGTCGAGCCGGGCGGCGCGTTCGTGTCGGACGGGTTCGGCGTGGTGCACCGCAAGCAGGCCTCGGTCTACGACGTGGCGAGCCGGCTGCCGGCCTACGCCGGCGATCTGGTGCTGGCCGAGCTGACCGTGCTGCGCCGGCTTGCCGGCGAGGCGGACCGGCCCTACGTCGTGGTGCTCGGCGGTTCCAAGGTCTCCGACAAGCTGGCCGTGATCGAGGCGCTGCTGCCCCGGGTCGACCGGCTGCTGGTCGGGGGCGGCATGTGCTTCACGTTCCTCGCCGCACAGGGCCACGGGGTCGGTGACTCGCTGCTCGAGTCGGACATGGTGGACACCTGCAAGCGGCTGCTCGGCGACGCCGGCGAGAAGATCCTGCTGCCCACCGACGTGGTGGTGGCCGACGACTTCTCCGCCGAGGCGAACACCCGGACGGTCGCCGCCGAAGCGATCCCGGACGGCTGGAAGGGCCTGGACATCGGCCCGGACACGGTGCGCGCCTTCGCCGGGGCGCTTGCCGACGCCGCCACGGTGTTCTGGAACGGCCCGATGGGCGTCTTCGAACTGGCCCCGTTCGCCGAGGGGACCCGGGGGGTCGCGTCGGCGATCGCCGAGTCGTCGGCGTTCAGCGTGGTGGGCGGCGGCGACTCGGCCGCGGCGGTGCGCCAACTCGGGCTCCCGGAGCAGAAGTTCTCGCACATCTCCACCGGTGGCGGAGCGTCCCTGGAGTTCCTG
>NZ_DASTBH010000186.1:0-19929 GCF_035712165.1 Actinophytocola sp.
GCAATGTCGCGCTCGGCCGGCCGGCGACCGCGTCCTCCGTGGAGAGCGCCGGCACCCCGGCGGGCGCGGCGGTGGACGGCAACGCCGGCACCCGGTGGGCCAGCGCGTTCAGCGACCCGCAATGGCTCCAGGTCGATCTCGGGGCCGGCGCGACGATCTCCCAGGTGGTGCTGAACTGGGAGGCGGCCTACGCCACCGCGTTCCAGATCCAGGTCTCCGCCGACGCCGCGACCTGGACCACCGTCTACAGCACCAGCACCGGATCCGGCGGCAACCAGACATTGGCCGTCGCCGGAAGCGGCCGCTACGTGCGGCTGCTCGGCACCGCGCGGGCCACCGGCTACGGCTATTCCCTGTGGGAGTTCGGCATCGTCGGCGAGTTCGCCCAGGCCGGCTGCGGCGCCGGCAATGTCGCGCTCGGCCGGCCGGCGACCGCGTCCTCCGTGGAGAGCGCCGGCACCCCGGCGGGCGCGGCGGTGGACGGCAATGCCGGCACCCGGTGGGCCAGCGTGTTCAGCGACCCGCAATGGCTCCAGGTGGACCTCGGCGCGCCGGCAGCCGTCTGCCAGGTGGTGATCAACTGGGAAGCCGCCTACGCCACCGCGTTCCAGGTCCAACTCTCCGCCGATGCGGTGAACTGGACCACGATCTACAGCAGTACCAACGGAACCGGCGGCAACCAGACCCTGGCCGTCAGCGGCTCCGGCCGCTACGTGCGATTGCTCGGAACGGCCCGGGCGACGGGCTTCGGTTACTCCGTCTGGGAGTTCGGGGTCTACGGCACCGGTGGCGGCGGCGGTGGCCCGGCCGATCCGGTCATCTCGGCGTTCCAGCCGGTCTCGGCCTCGTCGTGGGAGGGTGGCAACGCGCCCGGCGCCGCGCTGGACGGCCGCACCACCACCCGGTGGAGCAGTCTGCCCGGCGATCCACAGTGGATCCAGGTCGACCTGGGCGGCCCGGCGACGGTCACCGGGGTGGTGCTGAACTGGGAAGCCGCCTACGGCACCGGATATCGCATCGAGGTGTCCGCCGACGCGACGAACTGGACCACGATCCACAGCACCACGACCGGCCGGGGCGGCGTGGAGAACCTCGCCGTTCGCGGAACCGGCCGCTACGTCAGGATGTTCGGCACCGCTCGAGCCACCGGGTACGGATACTCGTTGTGGGAGTTCGAGATCCACGGAACGGTGGATGTTTCCACGGTTACCCCGCCGATGCTGTCCGGCCCGACCCGCCCGCCGGCCGCCACCGGCCAGTTCGCCCTCGCCGCGCCCGCCGACGGTGCGATGGTCACCAGCACCCGGCGGCCGGCGCTGTCCTGGGCCGCCGTGCCGGGCGCGGTGCGCTACCAGGTGTGGATCAACATCAGCCGCACCGACTACGACTTCGCCGCGTCCGGCAACCTGATCGACCTCTACACCAAGGTGGCCGAACCGACCGGCACCGGCTACACACCCAGTTGGGACCTGCCGGACCGGTGGACCTACAAGTGGTTCGTCGTCGCGGTCGCCGGATCCGGCGCCACCACCACGTCGAACATCCGGAGCTTCAGCGTGTACCTGCCGGTGCTGGAAACCGTCGCCGACGGGATCGGGATCGTCGCCGGCAGCCGGGATCTCAACCGCAGCGGCACGATCGAGCCGTACGAGGACTGGCGGCTGCCGGTGGAGACCCGGGTGAGCGACCTGCTCGGCCGGATGACGTTGCCGGAGAAGGCCTACCAGATGTTCTACAACGCCCAGGCCTTCCCGCAGTCCGGCTGGCACTTCGGCCCCGCCCAGGCGCCGGACCTGCACAGCTTCCTGCTGGCGGCGGCCGGAACCCGGCTCGGCATCCCGTTCGTGTCGGCCGGCGACACCATCCACGGCTACCAGACCACCTACCCGACGCAGAGCGCGCTGGCCGCCGCCCGGGACTACGCGCTGGACTACCGGCTGGGCGACCTGCAACGCCGGGAACAGCTGGCGGTGGGCACCCGCGGGGTGCTCGGACCGCTCGCCGAGGTCGGCACCAAGGTGCTCTACCCGCGGATCCAGGAGGGCAACGGGGAAAGCGCGGACGTGGCCGCGGCCCAGGTGCGCGCGCTGGTGGCCGGGTTGCAGGGCGGGCCGGAGCTGAACCCGACGTCCGTGCTGGCGACCGTGAAGCACTGGCCGGGTGAGGGCGCCGGCGGCGAGGCGCTGATCACCTACGACGCGGTGACCATCAAGTACCACATGATCCCGTTCCGGGCGGCGATGGAAGCCGGCGCGGTCAACATCATGCCCGGCTACGCCGGCAGTTCCTTCCTCGACCCGGGTGGCCCCGGGGCGGGCGACAGCGCGCGGATTCTGGCCTACCTGCGGCAGAATCTCGGCTACACCGGGTTGATCACCACCGACTGGCTGCCGAGCGGGTCGTGGGTGGGCGCGGCCAACGCGGGCTCCGACGTGATGGGCGGAGCCGACCCGGGTGCGCCGGGGTTCTCGCTCGGCACGTTCACCGCGAGCGTTCCGGCTGCCCGGATCGATGACGCGGTGCGCCGGGTGCTGCGGCTGAAGTTCCGGTTGGGATTGTTCGACAATCCTTACGGGGACCCGGTGAACGGTCCGTACCGGATGCATACGCCGGCGTATGTGGGACTGGCCAACCAGGCCGCCCGGGAAGCCATAACCCTGCTGAAGAATGACGGCACGCTGCCGGTGCGGCTGGCGCGGGGCGACAACATCGTGGTGGCCGGGCCGCGGGCCACCGACGGCAACGCGTGCTGTATCTGGACCAGCTTCTTCCACCAGGAGTACGGGTCGAAGACCATCCTCGACGCGATCCGGGACCGGGCGGCCACAGCGGGAGTCAACGTGTTCGCCGGCAGCGGCCCGTCGCCCCGGCTGGCCGTGGTGGCCGTCGGCGAGGCCTCCTACACGCACGGGACGAACTGGGTGAAGGAGCAGCCGTACCTGCCGCCCGATCAGCTCGCGCTCATCCAGGGATTCCGCAACCAGGGGATTCCCGTTGTGGTGCTGCTGGTTCTGCCGCGCCCGTACGTGATCACCGAGTGGAACGGCCTGGCGAACGCGATCGTGGTCACCTACCGCGCAGGCGAGGAGTTGGGACCGGCTGTGGCGAGCCTGCTCTTCGGGGACTACACCCCGCGCGGCCGGCTGCCCTGGCAGCTGCCCCGGAGTCTGGACCAGGTGCTGCGGCCCGGCGGTTCGGACGTCCCGGCCGATCAGGTGGAACGCTGGGACCTGCCGTACGACCTCGGCGCCACCGACGCCGAACGCGCCGACATCCGGGCCCGGATCGACGCCGGCCAACCGGTGCCGTCCACCTACGGCAACCCGCTCTATCCCTTCGGCGCCGGCCTTCAGGGCTGGCGATAGGTCCGCGCACCGCCGGTAGGTTCGGCGCATGCTCAACGACAGTGAGGTCTCGGCCCGGTTGCCGGCACAGGACCTGGCCCGGGCACGCGCCTTCTACGCGGACAAGCTCGGGCTGGAACCGGTGGAGGAGCGCCCCGGCGGGCTGCTCTACCGGTGTGGCGGCGGCTCGTTCGCGCTGTACGAGACGGTCAACCGGCCATCCGGCCAGCACACCCAGCTGAGCTGGATGGTCGCCGACATCGCCGCGACCGTCGACCGCCTGCGCGGCCGGGGCGTGGTGTTCGAGGAGGTCGACCTGCCCGGTCTGCGCACCGTCGACGGCATCGCCGAGGTCGCCGGTCAGTACCCCTCCCTGGGCACCGGCGAACGCGCCGCCTGGTTCCGCGACAGCGAAGGCAACCTCCTCGGTCTCGGCCAACCGGTCTGACCGACGGTGCCGGTTCGGATGCCCTGAACTTCGAGTGTCGCAGCTGGGCGTCGCGACCTACGCTGCTCCCCGTCGGGCTACGTGGTTCAGCGTGGGAGTTGGCAGCCGGGGCGGGTGAGGTCCAGGCGGCTCTGGGTGGTGAAGCAGGGGGCGATGTAGTACGTCTCCTGGGCGTAGCCGATGTTCTGGTGGATGGAGACGGCGCCGTTCTGGGTTACCTCGCACGGGTTGTCCAGGGTGCAGCGTTGGCCCTGTTCGTTGAGGGTGTTGTTGACGCCGACGACCTGGCTGGTGTTGGTGTCGAGCACCGGGGAGCCGGAGGTGCCGGGGATGGTGTGGCACGCCGAGGTGTAGCGGATCGAGTCCAGCCAGGTCCAGCGGTCCTCGCGGAGCCGGAAGGCGAAGGTGTCGATGTTGCACGGGTAGATCGCGCGGTGGAAGCCGGACACCACGCGGATGCTCTGGCCGGCGGTCGGGTGTGCGGTGGACAGGGTCAGGGCGGTGGTGCCGAACTGCGACTGCAACTGGCCGTAGGTGATGGTGAGCCGGAAGATCGACACGTCGGTGTTGGTCATGGTGGCGTAGAGCAGCCGGTTGGCCTGCAACGTGCCGAGGCTGCCGGTGCCACTGGAGTTCAGCAGGGTGAAGCGACGGGTGTCCTGCCGGTTCTGCCGCACCTCGCCGGCGGCCATCAGCGCGACGCAGTGGCCGTTGGACATCACCAGGGCGGGATCGGTGGATGCGGCGCTGGGGGTCCGCACGACCGCGCCGGAACAGTTGCTCAGGGCGACGATTCCGTGGAAGTCGACCGCGGCGATGGTGGGCGCCGGCGCGGGTGCCGCGGTGGCGGCCGGTGTGGCGCCGAAGGCGAGAGCGGCCACGGCACCGGCGAGTACGAGCACCCGGGCCAGCCGACCGGTGGGACTTGTGGTCACGGTGGGGTCCTTTCGTTGACCTGATGGGGTCCCCATGAAGCGTGGAACCCACCGTGGCGGAGCCGACACGGCCGGAAGTAGCACGACACACCTAGGTGCTACTCGCGAATCCCCCGCATCAGCAACAGAATCGAGTCGCGCACCTCGGCCAGGCCGCGCTCGGGCGTGAACACCTGCCAGTCCATGGCCACCACCACGACCGTGCCGAACAGCGCCCCCGCCGCCGTGCGCACGTCGACCTCCGGCGGCAGCCGGCCGAGGTCGGCCAGCCGCCGAAGCTGCGCCCGCATGATCGAGGTGATCTCGTCGCGCAGCAGGTTCAGGGTCTTGTGCCACTGACCGGGTGTCCGCCACAGTTCGCTGACCAGCAACTGCCCGAACGCGGGGTACTCGGCGAAGAACTCGAGCGCTCCGCCCACCAACCGGGCCAGGATGTCGTCGGCGTCGGTCGCCCGCTCCGCGGCCCGCAGCCGCTCGGCGAACAGTTCGAGCCCGAAGCGCAGCAGCGCGTCGATCAACCCGTCCTTGCTGCCGAAGTTGTAGTAGACCGTGCCCTTGGCCACCCCGGCTTCGGCCGCGATGTCGTCCACCGTCAGGCTGGCCATTCCTTTGCTGGCCACCAGGTTCAGCGTGGCGATGAACAGCTTCTGTTTGGTGGCACCGGTTCGGGCCGGCCGGGTGCTCACAGCACCAGCTCCGGTCGCAGCCGGGCCGGGGTCCACATCCGGCGCCGGCGGGCGGCCAGGGTGGTGAGCAGCAGACCGCCGGCCAGATATGCCAGGAGCACCAGGGCATCGAGGCCCACCCCGGTCGGCGGGCCACCGTAGAGCAGATGCCGCATCCCGTGCACCACGTAACCCATCGGCAGCCCGGCGTGCAGCGGGTAGAGCGGTTCCGGCAGGGTCTGCCAGGGGAAGGTGCCGCCGGCGCTGATCAGCTGCAGGATCAGCATCAGCAGCGCGAGGAACTTCCCGGCCGGCCCGAAGAACGCGTTCAGCGCGTGCACGACGGCGACGAACGTCAGCGAGGTCAGCGCGAGGAAACCGAACGCGGCCAACGGATGCGCCGGGTGGATGCCGACAACGGTGGTCACGACGGTGAACAGTACGGTCACCTGGGCCAGACCCAGCAGCGCCGCCGGCAGCCAGCCGGCCAGCGCGGTGCGCAGCCCGGACCCGCCGGCCGCGAGCGCGCGGCTGGACAGCGGGCGCAGCACCAGGAACAGCACGAACGCGCCGATCCAGGTGGCCAGGCCGAGGAAGAACGGAGCCAGACCCGCGCCGTAGCTGCCGGCCCGCGCGTCGGCCACCGAGCTGATCGCCAGCGGGTCGCCGATGGTGCGCGCGGTGGCGTCCCTGGTCGCCTCGTCCGGGTGCGGGATCTGGTCGAGGCCGCTGGTCAGGCCGTCCCGCAGCTGGACCGTTCCGCCGGCGAGGTCGTTCGCACCGGCCACCGCCGCGCGCTCGCCGTCCCGGAGCCGGACCGCGCCCGCGTTGAGCTCGCCGGCGCCGGCGGCGGCCCGGGCGGCTCCCCCGGCGAGTGCGGGCGCGGCGGCGGCAAGCCGGTCCGCCCCGGTCGTCACCTGGCGCGCGCCGGCGGCGAGTGCGCCCAACTGGCCGGCGGCCTCGTGCAGGGTGGTGTTGGCCGACTCGACCGGTGCGCGCAGCCGGCGCAGCTCGCCGAGCACCTGGCCGGTCTGCTCGTCGGTCAGCCCGGCCTGGCGCAGCGCGGCCGCGGCGCGGGCGTCCAGGGTGTCCAGGCTGTCGACGAAACCCTGTGCGGTGCCGGCGAACTCGGCCGCGGTGCGGCTGGCCCGCTCGGCGCCGTCGGCGACCTGACGCGCGCCGCCGGCCAGCCGGCTGGTCTGGGCGGGCAGGTCCTTCGTGTTGTCCCGCATGGTGTTCAGCCCACTGCTCAGGCTGGCGGCGCCACCGCTGAGCCGCTCAACGCCGTCCAGCAACGCCTGCTGCGCCGTGGCCAGCCGGCCGGCGCCGTCGGCGACCTGGGTGGCGCCGGCGGCGGCCTGGCTGGTGCGGTCGTAGATCGAGCCGAACCCGACCAGGAACTTGTTCGCCGCCTCGGTTCCGACCTCGGCGCCGACGGAGGCACGCACCTCGCCGACCACCCGGTCGGCCATCGTCCCGGCGAGATAGTTGTTGGCGTCGTTGGTGGTCAGCGTGATCAGACCCTGCCGGGGAGCGAAGTCCGCCGCGGACGACAGGGCCGCGGAGAAGTCCGGCGGCAGGGTGAGGGCGAAGGTGTACCGGCCGTCCCGGACACCGGCGTCGGCGTCCCGCTGATCGACCTGGTGCCACTGGAAGGCGCCGGAGGAGCGCAGATGCTCGGCCACCTTCGCCGCGCTGTCCCCGTTGTCCAGCACGACGAGTGCGGCGGGCACCCGGTCGAGGCGTTGGTACGGGTCGCTGTTGGCGTAGAGATACAGCGCACCGTAGAGCAGCGGCACCAGAACCAGGGCCAGCACGGCGAGTCTGGGCAGCCGGCCGGCGGTGATCCGGCGCAGCTCGATCTTGGCCAGGCGAAGGACGTTCACGGTTCTCCCACGGTGAGCGGCGCCGGTTGCTCGAGTTGGCCCAGCCGGGCGGGCCGGACCGCGAGCAGCCGCGCGGAACTTGTCGAGGACAGCACCACCACGGCGTGGCCACGTTCGGCGTGGCGCAGCGCGAGCGGCCACCACGCCTCGGTGTTGCCGGTGTGCCGGTCCGGGCTGTGCAGTACCAGCAACCGGTTTCCCGGCCGGGCCGCGGCCAGTTCGGTGAGGAGCCGGATGCGCATGGCCGGCGGCAGGTCGTCCAGCCGGTCGCGGGCGTGCCGGTCGGCCCGCCGGTCGGTCAGCCACGCGCGGGCCCGCCGCCTGCTCGCCCGGCCACCGGCCAGCGCCAGTTCCTCGGCGACCACGTCGGCCAGCCGGAGGTTGCCGTCCGGTTCGGTCACGCCCGGGGCGTCGACGAGCGCGCTGAGCGCGCGCAGCGCACCGGCGTCGGTCCGGCCGCCCACCGTCACCGTGCCGGCCGATGGCCGCAGCCGGCCGGTCAGGGCCAGGCCGAGCGCGGTGTGCCCGGAGCCCGGTTCGCCCCGCACGAGGGCCACCTGACCTGGGGAAACTCCCAGTGACGTGGCCGGCAGTAGCGGGCCACGCGGCCCGTCGACGGCCACCCGCTCGGCTTCGATCCGCACAATGCGCTCCTTTGAACTGACTGGTCAGTACAAATACTCCCCCACGCGCTCGGACCTGGCCACGTGACGTTGCGGACACCGGAACGGGTGACGCGTTTCCCACCTGATTGCCGCTTGTGGCCCCGCCCGGGCAAAGCGGACCATCGAGGCACGAAACCACCTCCGGCGCCGCCATCCGCGGCGCTGCCCTGCAGGAGGCTCCGCGTGAACCGCAAACCCTTCTCGCTCCTGGCCGGTGTGATCCTGGCCTTCGCCACCGCCCTGTCCGTCAGTCCCGTGCCGGCGACCGGCGCCGCACCGCAGCCCGGGTCGTCCGAAGCCGCCGAGTACCGCGTGGACGGCGTCAAGACCCGCGCGCAACGCACCGCGATCGCGGCGACCGGCGCCTCGGTCGACTCCGCCGAGCACGGCGGGCTGAACATCACCGCCACCCCCGAGGAGGTCCGGCGCATCCAGGCGCTCGGCTTCTCGGTGCAGCGGCAGGAACTCACCGCGCCGCCCGGCACCGCCGACGTCACCCCGCTGGACTTCCCGTCCGCCGACTCGCGCTACCACAACTACGCGGAGATGACCGCGGAGATCAACCAGGTGATCGCGGCCAACCCGGCGCTGATCAGCAAGCGGGTCATCGGCCGGTCCTTCCAGAACCGCGAGATCTGGGCGTTGAAGGTCTCCGACAACGTGGCCACCGACGAGAACGAGCCCGAGGTGCTGTTCACCGCGCACCAGCACGCCCGCGAGCACCTCACCGTGGAGATGGCGCTCTACCTGGTCCATCAGTTGGTGGAGAGCACCGACAGCCAGGTCCGCAACCTGGTCAACAGCCGCGAGATCTGGATCGTGCCGGACGTCAACCCGGACGGCGGCGAGTACGACATCGCCACCGGCTCCTACCGGTCCTGGCGCAAGAACCGCCAGCCGAACACCGGATCGTCCAACGTGGGCACCGATCTCAACCGCAACTGGAACTACAACTGGGGCTGCTGCGGCGGATCGTCCGGCAGCACCAGCAGCGCCACCTACCGCGGCGCCGCCGCCGAGTCCGCGCCCGAGGTGCGCGTGGTCGCCGACTTCGCCCGGTCCCGAGTGGTCGGCGGCGTGCAGCAACTCAAGACGCACATCGACTTCCACACCTACGGCGAGCTGATCCTGTGGCCGTACGGCTTCACGTTCAACGACCTCGCGCCCGGGCTGAGCCAGGCCGAGCGGGACACGCACGCCCGGCTGGGCCAGATGATGGCGCAGACCAACGGCTACACCCCGCAGCAGTCCTCGGACCTCTACATCACCGACGGCACGATCGGCGACTGGCTGTGGGGCAACCAGCGGATCTACTCCTACACCTTCGAGATGTACCCGGTCAGCGGTGGCGGCGGCTTCTACCCGCCCGACGAGGTGATCGCGCGCGAGGTCAGCCGCAACCGCGCCGCGGTGCTGATGCTGCTCGACTTCTCCGACTGCCCGCGCCGGGTCATCGGCCAGACCTGCTAGCTCATCAGGGTCATTGGCGGCGGAGCACCAGCGTGACGAAGCCGAGCACGCCCCGGTAACCACCGAGCCAGCCGGCGCGGTGCTCCGCCGAGACCCCGAGCACCTGCTCGCGGTCGGGATGATCGGGATGGTCCAGTGCCCACCGGGCAAGGGATCCGGTCCAGCACCACTCGTACTCGTCCCACTCCGCCAGGGTGCTGACGTGTCCGTACACCGGGGTCCAGCCGTGCTCGGCCACGCGCGCGACGGTGGTGGCGAGGTCGGCGTAGCGCTGCGGGCCGTCCTCCAGGTCCGCACGCACCACCGGATCCGGTTCCTGCTCCCAGAACGCGTCGCCCAGCACGACCGCGCCGTCCGGAGCCAGGTGGCCCCGGGCGGCGTCCAGCACCGCCAACAGCTCACCGAAGGCGTGGGCCGCGCCCACGCACAGCACCACGTCGGCCGGCCGGTCCGGCCGAAACGCCGTGACGTCCTGCTGGCACAGCTCGATCCGTTCGGCCACGCCGGCCGCCGCTGCCGCCGCGCGGGCCCGCCCGAGGCTGGGGCCGCTGACGTCGACCCCGACCGCGGTGGCCTCCGGGTGGGCCCGCAGCGCCCGCAGCAACCAGGCGCCCGCGCCGCAGCCGAGGTCGAGCAGCCGGGCGTCGCGCCGGCGGATGGCCGCGGCGAGCAGCCGGTCGACCGCGCCCTCGGCCAGTGGCGCGGCCACCGGATGGTCCGCGTGCGCCAGCGCGCTGATCTCCTGCCGGTCCATGTGCGTTGTCTAGCACGTCAGCCGACGGCGAGCAGGGCCTGCATCGGAAAATGGTCGGAGGGTAGCTGGCCGTCGCGGGCGAACGGGTTGATCGCCGCGGCGGCGACCGTGACCGGGCCGCGGGTGAGGATCCAGTCGATCCGCGGGCCGCCGACGACGGGCGGCTGGTAGCCGTGCCAGGTCGCGTACGCGGGAGTGCGCCGGTCGGCCGCCGCGAGCCAGGCGTCGGAAAGTCCGGCGCCGGTCAGAATGTCGTACGGGGCCGAGCTCTGTGCCGGCGCGTTGAAGTCACCGGTGACCACCACCGGCAGGGCCGGCGTGATCGCGTTGATCCGGTCGCGGAGCAGTTCGGCGCTGCGCACCCGGGAGTACTCCGACTGATCGTCGAGATGGGTGTTGACGACGACGAACTCGGCGCCGGTCAGGTTGTCGGCGAACCGGACCGTGGTGACCATCCGCACGGACGCGTTGCCCCAGGTGTTCGAGCCCATCAGGTTCGGTGTGTCGGACAGCCAGAAGTGGTTGAACTCCAACGGAGTCAGCCGGTGCGCGTCGTAGAAGAGGGCCATGAACTCGTCGTGGCTGCCACCCGCCCGGCCCAGGCCGATCCAGTCGTAGTAGCCGGGCAGATCCTGCTCGATGTCCTGGAGCTGCCCGTACAACCCCTCCTGGGTGCCGAGCACGGTCGGCTGCTCGTCGCGGAGCAGCTCGGCGAGCACCGGACGCCGCTGTGCCCACGAGTTCGGCGGCGCCGCCGAGGCATAGCGCAGGTTGAACGACATCACGTGGAGCGCGTCGCTGCGCGCCGGACCGATCAACACGCCTTCACCCTGCCATTCGGCGTGCGCCGGAAGCGCAAGGGGGAGACCGGAACCGGTCAGCAACGCCACGACCAGACCGAGCGGCGCAACCGCCCGGCGGAGTGCACCACGCATCGGATCCTTCGCCACCCCTCGACGGCGCGCCCGGAGGCACCGGGCACCGGCTGACCGCTCCTCCACCGCGCATTCGGATCCGGACACGGCATGGATTGGTCGTGTTCGGCAGATTGTTTGCCCACCATCGGACGCATTCGGACACACCGGACGACGAGTACGCGAAGGATTGGCCGAAACCGATTGGGTGACCGGCGCGCGTGCTACCGTCCACTTTCCACCGCGACCTCGGGGAATAGGCGCGCAAACTCCGCTAGGAATGGACGACGACGTGCACCCAGAGGCGAAGCTGGCGCTCGTTGCGGAGCGGCTCAACCAGATGTACGGAACCTGGACGCTGCACGACGGCCCGGTGCTGCGCGGGCCCGGCGCGGTCACCGTGACGGTCGGCGAGGATCACACCGGCAGCCCCAACCATCTCGACCTGGACATGATCCTCAATACCGGCGACCCGAACCCGATCACGGTGCTGGACTGCTCGACCGGGGTGGCCGGCAACCCGGAGCACGCGATCCGGCAGGCGGTCGCGATGTGGAGCGAGACGACCGCGGCGACCGTGCTCGAACTGCTCACCCGGCGCGGCGATTTCGGCGACCACTACCGCGGCGCCGACCCCGGCGGCTTCCCCGGCTGGCACATGATCACCGGCGGGATCACCGGGCTGGGCCACAAGGACAACCCCACACTGTTGCAGCAGTGGATGGTGGAGTCCACGCCGTGGACAACACTGGCGCCGGTGCTCACCGCGGGGCTCGATCGCCCCCAGCTCAACGGGATCAAGTTCTTCATCGCCGCGGTCGGCGACTTCGAGACCGCCGAGGTGCGCATCAACGGCGAGATCCACGAGCCCTCCTCGGCGGCCCTGCTCGCCCTGGACTGGCCACGCCCCAACGAGTTCGCCAGCGCGCGCACCTTCATCCTCCTGGTGCACCCCGAATAGCGAACAGTGGAGGACCCCGGGCGCCGGCGCGGAGCGGCGGCGCCCGGGGTGGCTGTGCGCTACCTGACGGCGCGGGCCGGCAGGAGGGTGGCGAGCAGGTCCTCCGCCGCCGGCCAGGGGCCGTAGCCCGAGGCCGGGTTGAGGTGACCGACCGCTCCGGCGTCGACCAGCCGGCTGCCCCAGTCCCGGGCCAGTCCGGCGACGGTGTCGAACCCGGCCAGCGGGTCGTTCCGGCTGGCCGCCACGATGCTGGGGAACGGCAACCGTTCGCGCGGCACCGGTAGCCAGCCGTTGCGCGCCAGTTCCTCCGGCGTGGGATAGCCGTCCGGCAGGGGCACGTCCAGGTCCGGCGGGGTGGCCAGCAGCGCGCCGGCCACCGGCCGGTCGTGCCGCCGGGCCCAGTGCGCCGTGATGATCACCCCGGCGCTGTGCGCGACGAGCACCACCGGTCCGGTCACCCCGGTGATCACCCGGTCGAGCGCGGCCACCCGGGCCGGCAGGGAAAGCCGGTCATGTTCCAGCGGTGGGACGGTGCGGGTCCGGTCCAGCTTGTCGGCCAGCAACGTCTGCCAGTGCTCGGCGACGTGATCGCGCAGGCCGGGCACGAACACCACGGTCGGTTCGGGATGGGTCCTCTCGGCATTGAACACAGGTACTCCGATCAGTCCGGCTGACGCCGGGTCAGCTCGGCGAGCCGCCGCACGGCCGTGGGATAGCAGGCCCGGCCGACCAGCAGCGCGGCGATGGCACCCACGTAGACCAGCGGCGCGAGCCGCAGGGCGTTGTGCAGCCCCATCCGGTCGGCCAGCAGGCCGACCACGAACGGGCCGAGCGCGAGGCCGAGCAGGCTGTTGACCATCGTCAGCGTCCCGAAGCCGGTGGCCCGGATGCTCGGGTGCGTCAGGTTGGCGACCATGGCGGTCACCGGACCGGACGCCCCGGCCGAGAAGAACGCCCCGATTCCGATCAGGATGAGCTGCGGCTTACCCGGGTCGAGCCCGAAGCCCACGCCAAGGGCCACGGCCGCGACCAGGCCGTAGACGATCGCCGTGGTCCACTTGCGGACCTGCTTCTCCCGGCTGAGCCGGTCGGTGACGATGCCGCAGAGGACCATGCCCGCGCCGATGAGCAGGACGAAGATCGCGGCAGTGGCGCCGGCCTTGTCCGGCTTCATGCCGTAGGAGCGGTTGAGGAAGCTGGGCAGCCAGGCCAGCAACACGCCCGCGACGAACAGGTTCAGCGCGCTGCCGACGTAGGCGAGGTTGATCGAGGCGATCTTGAACAGGCTGGACAGCGGCGCCCGGTAGCCGGCCACCGTCGCGCCGACCGGGTCGGCGACCTGGTAGCCGTCCACCTTGCGCTGGCGGACGATCACCCCGAACAGCACGGCGAGGACCAGACCGAACACCGCCATGAAGACGAACGCCGCGCGCCAGCCGAGTTGCACGCCGATCACGCCGCCCAGCGCGACACCCAGCACCGAGCCGAACGAACCACCGGCCATGAACGCGCCGCTGAGCGAGGACCGCAGCCGGGGCGAGAACACGCTGAGCACGACCGCGATGCCGACGCTGCCGTACGCGGCCTCACCGACACCGACCAGGAAGCGTGCACCGAGCATCTGTCCATAGTTGACGGCCACGGCACACAGCAGGGTGGCCACGCTCCAGATGACCGCCATCAGCACCAGGCTCTTCACCCGGCCCCACCGGTCGGCCAGCAGTGACAGCGGGAAGGTGAGCAGGCCGACCATCAGCGCCACGACGCTGGACAGCGAGGCGAGTTTGGAGTCGGTCAACCCCCATTCGGACTTCAGCAGCGGGAACACCGCGTTGAGCACCTGCCGGGACATGTAGTCCGACAGCAACAGGCCGAAGGCGAGTGCGAACACGACCCACGGATAGATCTTTCGCCGTCCCGTCACGGGCGCTGATTCTCTCGCGAGATCATCGGCGGGCAGAGTTGGCACTGCCATGGACACTCCTTGGAAGGCTCGAACGAACGTCCCCTGTAGACCCCGTGCGGTCAGGCGTGGTGGGTGAACCCGACCTGACCGGGCTTGCGGTTGGGCGCGTAGCCCAGCTTGGCGAGCGTCTCGTCGGCGTCGGCGTAGGTCTCGCCGATCTTGTAGATCTCGAAGGCGTCCTTGCCGGTGGCCACCTCGCGGCCGAGCTCGTTCGCGATCCGGACCAGCTGCTCGACCTGCTGCACCGAGGTGAACTTCTGGCCCTTGCGGCCCCAGAGGGTGTCCTCGTTGCCGCACCGGGTGTGCAGGCCCATGGCGATGGCCATGGTGTTGATCGGCAGCACGCTGCGCATGAGGGTTTCCAGCGTGAGGACCGCGCCGTCCGGCACCCGCCGGATGAACTCCATCATGTTGTACGGGTTCGGGCCGTCGAACCCGCCGCCGATGCCGACCCAGGTCACGTTCAGCGGTCCGGTGTAGACACCGCGACGGATCAGCCGCTCGACGGTCTCCAGCTGCGCGGTGGTGGCGAGCTGGAAGTGCGGCTGGATCCCGCCCGCGGTCAGCCGGCGCAGGTGCTCGGCCACCCAGGCCGGGCCGGCCGGGACGTACATCTCCCGGTAGGCCTCGGCCAGCTCCGGCCGCTCCATCGAGGTGCCGGCGATGTCGTCCGGCGTCATCAACTCCATGATGTTCATCTGGCTGGTGTTGATGGCGATGGTCACCTGGTCGGGCGCCGGGTCCAGTGTGGTCAGCAGGTGCCGCGCCTCGTCGTCGAGCCACTTGGCCGACTCGCCCTCGTTCTCCGGGGCGAACGAGATCGAGCCGCCGATCTGCAGGATCATCTCCGGCACGGCCTCGCGCAGCCGGCCGAGCAGCTCGTTGAACTGGGACAGGCGCTTGGAGCCCTTGCCGTTCAGCTCACGCACGTGGATGTGCAACACGGTGGCGCCGGCGTTGAAGCAGTCGACCGCGGCCTGCACGTGCTGGTCCATGGTGACCGGCAGGTCCTCCGGGAAGTCGCCCGGCTCCCACTCCGGCCCGTACGGCGCGGCGGTGATGACCAGCTTCTCCTGGTTCTCCGGAAACAGTGCGTCGTCATGGAAATGCATTGATCGCTCCGATCGGGAAGGGGACTGTTCAGAAAGGACGGTCGCCGATGATCCCGGCGCGCTCCATCTTGCGGACGGCCGGCCAGTAGTCCTGGACCGCGTAGTGCTGCGTGGAGCGGTTGTCCCAGATCGCCACGCTGTTCCTGGTCCAGCGCCAGCGAACCTGGTACTCCGGCACGGCCGCCTGACGGATCAGGTAGTTCAGCAGTTCGCTGCCGCCGGGCGTGTAGTCGAAGCCGTAGCGAACCCGCTCCGGCGTGTGGAAGTTGGTGAGGTGCGTGGTGAAGGCGTTGACGAACAACACCTTCTCCCCGGTCTCCGGGTGGGTGCGCACCACCGGGTGCTCGGCGTCGGGGAACCGCTCGTGCAACTGGTGGCGCTGCTCGATCGGCATCGCCGCGCCGAAGCTCGCCTCGATGCTGTGCCGGGCCCGCAGCCCCTCGATCTGCTCCTTGATCTGCTCCGGCAGCTTCGCGTAGGCCTCGACCATGTTGACCCAGATGGTGTCGCCGCCGACCGTGGGCGTCTCGACGCAGCGCAGCACACAGCCCATCGGCGGCGCCTCGCGCCAGGTGGCGTCGCAGTGGTAGGCGTTCTCGTAGTGCTCGGCCGGGCTGTCCAGATCCTTGTAGATCCGGACCAGGCCCGGGTTCTCCGGGTCGCTGCCAGCCACCGGGTGGTCCTCGAGGTCACCGAACCGGCGGGCGAACGCCACGTGGTCGGCGCGGCTGAAGTCCTGGTCGCGCAGGAACAACACCTTGTACTCGAGCAGCAGCAGCTTCAGCTCGGCGAAGAGCACCTCGTCCCGGGCCACGTCGGCCAGGTCGACGTCGAACAGCTCCGCGCCGATGGAGCAGGTGAGCGGTTCGTACCGGATGGTCGGCGCCCCGGCGGGCGTCAACTCCTTCAGATCCATGGTGTTGGTCATGACGCACTCCTGTTCGGGTGGGGTCTAGAGGGAGAAGACCGAGGAGCCGATGCTGCGGCCCGCTTCGAGGTCGCGGTGCGCCCGCACGGCGTCGGCCAACTCGTACCGCTGGTTGATGTTGATCTTGATCCGGCCGGCCGCCACGTGACCGAACAGCTCGCCGGCGAGCTCCGCGCGCTCGGCCGGGTCGGCGATGTAGTCGGCCAGCGCCGGCCGGGTGACGAACAGCGAGCCGTTCACCACCAGTTGCATGGCGTCGATCGGCGGCACCGGGCCGGAGGCGGTGCCGAAGCAGACCAGCAGGCCGCGCCGGGCCAGCGACCTGAGCGAGGACTGGTAGGTGGTCGCGCCGATGCTGTCGAACACCACCGGAACCCCGGCGCCATCGGTGATCTCCCGGACCCGGGCCGCGACATCCTCCTGCCGGTAGCGCAGCACGTGGTCGCAGCCGTGTGCCCGGGCGATCTCGGCCTTCTCCTCAGTGGAGACCGTTCCGATCACGGTGATGCCGAGCAGCTTGGCCCACTGGGTGAGGATCAGCCCGACCCCGCCGGCGGCGGCGTGCAGCAGCACGGTGTCGCCCGCCTTGAGCGGGTGGATCCGGCGCAGCAGGTAGGCGGAGGTGAGCCCGCGCATGGTCATCGCGGCCGCGGTGTCGAACCCGATGCCGTCCGGCAGGGTGATCAGCGGTGCGGCCGGCATCACGCGCTCGGTGCTGTAGGCGCCCAGCGGGCTGCCGGTGTAGGTGACCCGGTCGCCTTCCCGCACGTGCGCCACGTCCGGGCCGACGGCCTCGACCACGCCCGCGGCCTCGACGCCCATGCCGGCCGGCAGCTCGGCCGGGTAGAGGCCGGTGCGGAAGTAGGTGTCGGCGAAGTTCAGCCCGACCGCCTCGTGCCGGATGCGAACCTGGCCCGGGCCGGGGTCACCGACCTCGACGGCTTCCCAGCGGAGTACCTCTGGGCCTCCGGTCTGGTGGTAACGAACGGCGTTTGCCACGGTCTTTCTCCATCCGGTCGTGACGTGTCCCACGGCTGTGATGACGACCACGGTAGGCACGGAAAAACTCGATCGCTTATCCTGAGGGGACACACGACTATTCATTCTGGGACAGCCGATCATGAAGAGCCTGGCCAGATATGCCGCGCTGAACAGCTATGTCGAGGTCAGCCAGGGCCTCGGGATCGACCCCGCCCGGCTGATGCGCGGCGTCGGCCTGGATCCCGCCGGCCTGGGCCTGCCGGACCGCTGGATCCCGGCCACGGCCATCGCCCGGCTGCTGGAACGGTCGGCGACCGTCTCCGGGCACCAGGACTTCGGCCTGCGGCTGGCCGAGCGCCGCCGGTTCGGCAACCTCGGCCCGCTGAGCCTGGTCATCCGCGAGGAACCGGACGTGCGCAGCGCGCTGAACCTGCTGATGCGCCACGAGAACATGTACAACCAGGCGCTGCGCACCCGGATGACCGTGCGCAACGGCCTGGCCACCGTGCGGCTGAACTTCGAGTTCGAGGAGCCGACCCCGGCCCGGCAGGCCATGGAACTGGCCGTCGGCGTGCTCTACCAGCTACTGCGCGGCTTCATCGGGCCGCTGTGGAAGCCGGTGTCGGTGTGCTTCGCCCACGCCGCACCGGACAGCGACGCCACCCACCGCAAGCTGTTCGGCCCGACGGTGAAGTTCGGCCACGAGTTCAACGGGATCGTCTGCTACGCCACCGACCTCGACGCTCCCAACCAGATGGCCGACCCGCAGCTGCGCACCTACGCGCACCGGCTCTTCGGCCCGCTGGGCCCGGGCCGCGAGGTGACCACGCTGGACCGGGTCCGGGAGCTGATCGAACTGCTGCTGCCCACCGGCCGGTGCTCGGTCGAGCAGGTCGCCCGCAGCCTCGGCGTGGACCGCCGCACCGTGCACCGCCACCTCACCGCGGCCGGCGAGACGTTCTCCTCGGTGCTGGGCAGCGCCCGGGCGGACCTGGCCCGGCATCTGGTCGGCAGCGGGCGCTACTCCCTGACCGAGGTCGCCGAGCTGCTGTCCTTCTCCTCGCCGAGCAACTTCTCCCGGTGGTTCCGTGGCGAGTTCGGCTCGACCCCCAGCAGGTGGCGTGCCGAACAGGCCGCGTCAACCGAGCAGGAGCAGAGCGCCGAGCGCGGTGCACCCGACGAGGAGCGTGGACAGCAGCCCGAGCAGCAGGGCGCGCGGCCCGGTGGCGAGCAGGGCCCGCAACCGCACCGAGCTACCCAGACCGAACAGCGCGCCGGCTAGCAGCACCGTGGTCACCGTGCGGGCCAGGCCCAGCGCGGCGTCCGGGAGCAGACCGGTGGTGCGCACCGCCGCGGCCGCCAGGAAACCCAGCACGAACAGCGGAACCAGCGGCGGGCGGGCGCCCTCCGGGCCGTCGTGCGCCCGCCGCTCCCGCAGGCTCATGCCGGTCACGATCGGTGCGAGCAGCACGACCCGGCCCAGCTTGACCACCGCGGCCACCGCTACCGCCGCGGCTCCCGCCGGCGCGGCCGCGGCCACCACCTGGGCCACCTCGTGCACGGCCAGCCCGGCCCAGCGGCCGACCAGCAGATCGTCCAGCCCGAGCCAGGACCCGGCCAGCGGGACCGCGAAGATCGCCAGACTGCCGTACAGCGTGACCAGCGCCACCGCCGTGGCGACCTCGGAGTCCTTGCGCCGCACCACACCCTCCATCGCCGCGATGGCCGACGCGCCGCAGATCGAGAACCCGGTCGCCACCAGGACGGTCAGCCCGCGCGGCAGCCGCAGCAGCCGGCCGAGGCCGAGCGTGCCCAGGAATCCCACCGCGACGGTGAGCACGATCGCGGCGATCGTCCCGGCGCCGAGACCGAGCAGTTCCGGCACGGCGAGCTGCAGGCCGAGCAGCACCACGCCGCAGCGCAGCAGGCTGCGGGTGGCGCGGCGCAGGCCGGGCCGGGCCGCGTCCGGCAGGATCGGCAGGTTGCCGGCCACGATGCCGAGCACGACCGCGGCGGTGAGCGCGCTCACCGCCGGGAACGCCTGGTTCACCAGATAGGCGGCCGCCACCCCGGTTGCGAGCACCGCGATCCCGGGCGACACCGTGTCGCGGGTTGGGGTGCTGGTCGTCATGACTCCACGATGGGGTTGCGCGGGCGTCGCGGGTAGCGGCGATTTCGCGCCACCTCATACCCTCTGGCTATGAGTCAGGTGCCGGACCTGGAGTCACTGCGCCTGCTGGTCCTCATCGGCGAGTGGGGCAGCCTCGGCAAGGCCGCCGCCGAACTGCACATCGCCCAGCCGTCGGCCAGCAAGCGACTGTCCACCCTGGAACGCCGGCTGGGCCTGGCGCTGGTGGACCGCACCCGCCGGGGCTCGACGCTGACCCCGGAGGGCAGCGTCGTCTGCGGCTGGGCACAGCGGGTGCTCGAGGAGGTCGACAGCCTGGTCACCGGCGCGGACGCGCTGCGCGCCCGGCGCCGCGCCGAGCTTCGGGTCGCGGCCAGCATGACCGTGGCCGAACACCTCGCCCCGGCCTGGATCGGCGAACTGCGCCGGGTCAACCCGGACCTCTACGTCGGACTGCAGGTGACCAACTCCGAGGCCGTCGGCGAGTTGGTGCGTGGCGGCGAGGTCGACGTCGGGTTCATCGAGTCGCCCACCGTCCCGAGTGGACTGTCCAGCCGCCGGGTCGGGTTCGACCGGTTGGTCGTCGTGGTCCCGCCCGGACACCGGTGGACCCGGCGCCGGCGGCCGGTGACCATCGCCGACCTGGGCGCCGTGCCGCTGGTGGTGCGCGAACGCGGCTCGGGCACCCGGGACACGCTGGACCGGGCGCTGCACCGGGCCGGAGCCCCGGCCGTGCTGCCGGTGGTCGAGCTCGGCTCGGTGGCGGCGATCC
>NZ_DASTBH010000187.1:0-9970 GCF_035712165.1 Actinophytocola sp.
TCGACCTGGACACGGCGTTGCTGGAGCTGGCCGACACCCGGGTAGTGGTCGCCGGGCAGGCCGAAGAGTCCGACGGCAAGACCGAGAGCGGCCGGCGAACCATCTCGCTTGACCCGGTCACGGTCGACTACCTCCGCAGGCACGTGGCACGGCTCGACGATGAGCGGAGGGCCTTCGGCCCCGACTACCGCAACGGCGGCCACCTGATGTGCCACCCGGACGGGAGCCCGATCCATCCGGAGACCATCACCCGCCGGTTCAACCGCCTGGTAGACCAGGCCGGGGTGCCGCGCATCCGACTGCACGACGTTCGGCACACCTACGCCACGGTATCGCTGGACAACGGCGTTGATCCGAAGATCGTGGCCGACCGGATCGGCCACGCGAACATGGCCTACACGCTGTCCATCTACACCCACCGCTCGACCGGCCTGGACAGGTCGGCAGCGGAGAAGGTCGCCAACGTGATCTTCGGCAGGACCAGCACAGCGCCGACCACAGTGGACGGCTAAGCAGGGCGCGTGGTGTCCGTGGTTACAGATCTGGTTACAAACCCAACGAAAAGGCCCGTCCGGAGACTCTACGGACGGGCCTTTACCTGGTAGCGGGGACAGGATTCGAACCTGCGACCTCTGGGTTATGAGCCCAGCGAGCTACCGAGCTGCTCCACCCCGCGTTGCGTCTCCAACTATACGCGGCGGCCACCTGGGGTTCCAAACCGGGTGGCCGCCGGGTAAGCAAGGTCACCCGCCGCCGGGGGTGGGGACCGGGGTGGTGCTGGGTGAGGACGACGGCGCCGAGGAGCCGCCCCCGGCTGCCTTGGCGGCCTCGTACTGCTTGAGCGCGGCGTCCAGGTCCTGCAGCGCCTGGCCCTGGTCGGCGAAGTTGCCGGACTGTTGGGCACCACGGAGCTTGGCCAGCGCGGCGTCGATCGCCTTGACCGCCTGGTCGAGCTCCGGCGAGTTGGCGGTGCCGCTGGGCGGCGGCTGCGGTGCGCTGGTGGACGGCGACGGCGTGCTGGACGTCGTCGGCGCCTGGCCTTCGGGGGCGGTGGCGGCGGTCTCCACACCCGGACCGAAGACCTCCTTCAGTGCCTCCCGGATGTCGGCGTTGAAGCCGACCCGGTCGCCGAAGGAGACCAGCACCCTGGCCATCTGCGGGAAGGCGTTCTCGTCGTTCTTGGTCTGGATGTAGATCGGCTCGACGTAGAGCAGACCGCCGGCGTAGGGCAGGGTGAGCAGGTTACCGAACAGGACGGTGACGCTCTGGTTCTGGAACAGCGTCCGGTTCTCGGTGACCTTCGGTGTGGTCTGGAACCGTCTCTGCACCTGGCCCGGACCCTCCACCTGGGACGATCCGGTGGTGGGTAGCTTGAGCACCTTGATCTTGCCGTAGTCCTGCGGATCCGACGACACCGAAACCCAGGACGCCATGAACTCCCGGTTGAGCAGGGTCAATGCGCTGGTGATCTGGAACGTCGCCTTGTCCTGGCCGGGTGCCTGCGCGGTGACGTAGTACGGCGGCTGCTTCTCGGTCACCGTGCTGTTCACGTCGGTGCCGCCCTCCTTGGTCGGGTCGGCCGGCACGTTCCAGAACGTCTGGGTGGAGAAGAACTCCTTCGGGTCGGACACGTGGTAGCGGGACAGCAGATCGCGCTGGACCTTGAACAGGTCCTCCGGATAGCGGAAGTGCGCCTTCAGCGAGTCGGAGATCTCCGACTTGGGCTTCACCGTGCCGGGGAAGACCTTGGACCACGCCTTGAGCACCGGGTCCTGCTCGTCGATCGCGTACAGCGTCACCGTGCCGTCGTAGGCGTCCACAGTGGCCTTGACCGAGTTGCGGATGTAGCTGACCGACCGGTCCGCCTGCGGGGCCACCCCGTTGAGCGAGTCCGAGGTCACCTGACCGAGCGGCGTGCGCTGCGAGTACGGATAGTTCTCCAGCGTCGTGTAGCCGTCCACGATCCACTTGACCCGCCCGTCGACCACCGCGACGTAGGGGTCACCGTCGGCCGTGAGCCAGGGCGCGGCTTTGATCACCCGGCTGCGCGGGTCGCGGTTGTACATGATCTTCGAGCCGTCCTCGATGTTGTTCGAGAACAGGATGTTCCGCTCGGCGAAGTGGGCGGCGAAGACCAGGCGGTTGAACCAGCCGTCGACCGGGACGCCGCCCTGGCCGTCGTAGCGGAACTTCGCGGTCGGCGTGTCGTACTCCCGGGCCGACTGCCCTCCGACGATCGCGTAGTCGCGGGTCAGCTCGCCGTAGTAGATGCGCGGCTGGGTGACCTTGATCGGCCCGTCGGTGGCCAGGTCGCTGACCATGAACACCGGGTAGCCGCCCTGGTCGGCCGAAGCCTGCGCGTCGGGCGCCCGCCGGAACGTGTTGGCCGGGGCCGCGACGAAACCGTTGCCGTGCGTGTAGATCGTGTGCCGGTTGATCCAGTTGGACTGCTGCTCGCTCAGTCCGCTGGTCTTGATCTCCCGCGCGGTGACGATGTAGTCCTGCGTCTTGCCGTTGACCGTGTAGCGGTCCACGTCGAGCTTGTCCGGGAAGCCGTAGAAGTTCTCCCGGCCCTCGAGCTGGGTGAACGTCGGCGACAGGATGCTCGGGTCGAGCAGCCGCAGGTTGGAGATCGTGTTGGCGTTGCGCGGATCCTTGTTGATCTCCTCGAGCGACACGTTCTTCGTGCCGTCGTAATTCTCGTACTCGACGTTCTTCAGGCCGAAGGCGTCCCGCGTCGCCTCGATGTTGCGGGAGATCGACTTCGCTTCCTTCTCGTTCTCGTTCGGCCGGACCACGAACTGGTGCAGCACGGCCGGCCAGGCCGCGCCGATCAGGATGCTGGTGAGGATCAGCAGCGCGGTGGCGATGGCCGGCAGCTGCAGGTTGCGCATGAACGCGCCGACGAAGAAGGCCACCGCGCAGAACCCGGCGATGAACATCAGGATCAGCTTGGCCGGCAACACCGCGTTCAGGTCGGTGTAGGTGGCGCCGGTGAAGCCGGTGGCGGCGATGTTGTCGTGCTCGGAGTAGAGCAGCTCGTAGCGCTCGAAGAAGTAGTCGATCGCGTACACCACGACGAACAGGCCGGCGGTGACCGACAGCTGCACCCGGGCCGGTACCGAGAACTGCCCGCCGCGGCCGGCCAGCCGCACCCCGCCGAACAGGTAGTGCGTGATCAGCGCGCCGAAGAACGCGATGGCGATCGTGACGAACAGCCAGGTGATCAGCCAGGAGATGAACGGCAGCGTGAACGCGTAGAACCCGATGTCCTTGCCGAACTCCGGGTCGACGATGCCGAACGGGGTGGCGTTGATCAGCAGCTGGAACTGCTGCCAGTCGCTCTGCGCCGTCGAGCCTGCGATCAGACCCACGACCACCGGGATGCCGATGCCGAACAGCCGGACCCGCTGCATGATCGTCGAGCGGTACCGGGCGAGCGGGTCGTCGGCGCCGGAGACCGGGACGAACACCGGCCGGGTCCGGTAGGCGATGATCAGGCTCGCCGCGAGCGTTCCGCCGACCAGCAGGCCTACCCCGAGGAACAGACCGATCTCGGTGAACAGCTGGATGTTGAAGACCGACCGGAAGCCGACCTCGCCGAACCACAGCCAGTCGACGTAGGTGTCCAACAGCCGCGCGCCGACCAGCAGGAACAGGATCACCGTGGCCGCGATGATCAGAAGAATCCGGCTGCGGCGGGACAGCTTTGGCAGACCGATCGGGGGCCGAGTGGCCACTGGGCACGCTCCTGAGTCGCTTCGTTCAACACCGGCAGCCCGGCTCAGGGCTGTCCTAGATGTCCAACTTTATTAGGGGCCTATCTGGTTCCCGTGAGGGTGGGGAAAGTGGTGATGTGACGGTGGCCGATGATGAGCGGCATGCCGACTACCGCGCCGCCTCCGGCTCCCGACCTGATCGCCGTTGCCCGTGAGGTGGAGGACTTCGTCTCCAGCGCCGGCTGGGACCAGGCGCCCCAGCTGTTCGCCCTGGTGCCCACCGCGGACCTGCTCGCCGCGCAGCCCGAGCTGGCCGACACGCTGGCGCAGAGCGCGGCAATCACGCCGGTGGCCCAGGACGCCCTGCCGGACGCCGACCTGGCCACCGCGCTGGCCGCGATCGTCTGGCCCGAGACGGTGCACGGCTGCGCGCTCGCCCAGGAGATCGTGGTGCTCCCGCCGGAGGCCGAGGAGGACCTGCCGGACGACGCCGACGTCATGCGGCAGGTCGCCGCCGAACATCCGCAGCGTCGCGAGGCCCGGCTGGTCGCCGCCGTGCTGCGGGACGGCTCGACGGTGTGCCTGCTGCGCCTGCGCGGTGAAGGGGACGACGACGAGCTGGTGGAGAGCCCCGATCTGGCCCCGAACCTGACCAAGGCGCTGCTGGCGACCCTGAGCTAACAGGTCGGCACGGGCCGGCCGGCGTTGAGATCCTCCAGTGACCGCACGGCTCCGGCCAGCGTCTCGACCTTGACCAGCTGCAGGCCGTCCGGGACCCGTTCCTTGGCCTCGGCGCAGTTGGCCGCCGGGACCAGGAAGACGCTGGCGCCCGCTTCCCGGGCGGCGACCATCTTGAACGGGATGCCGCCGATCGGCGCGACGTTGCCCTTCACGTCGATCTCCCCGGTGCCGGCGACGGTCTTGCCCGCCTCCAGCGCGCCCGGGGTGAGCCGGTCCACGATGGCCAGCGCGAAGATCAGGCCGGCCGACGGGCCGCCGATGTCCTCGAGGTGGATCGCGGTGTCGAAGGTCACATCGGCCCGGTCGACCGGGGACAGTCCCATGAAGCCCTCGGCGCGGTTGTCGTCCGGGTTGAAGTCGGAGGCCCGGCCGAGGGTGACCGTGGCGTCCTTGGGCGGCTCGTTCTCGTGCTGGATCTTGACCGGGATCTGCTGACCGGGGGCGGTGCCGGCGAGCGCGGCCCGCACGTCCTCCTGGACGTTGATCTTCTTGCCGTTCACCTCGAGCAACCGGTCGCCGGGCGCGATCACGCCGTCCGCCGGGGCCTTGGTGGTGATCTCCGCGGCCAGCACCTTGACCGGGTAGCCCAGGTAGCGCAGCGCGGCCACCTCGGCGTTGCTCTGCGAGTCCTGGAACAGCTTCTTGTTCTGTTGGTCGACCTCTTCCTCGGTCTCCCCCGGCCTGATGTACTCGTCGCGCGGGGCGAGGGCGAACCGGCCGCTCACCCACAGCGCGGCCGCGCCGAACAGCGTGACGTGATCATCCACCGAGACCGTGGTCATGCGCAGCTGACCCTCGGTGGGGTAGGTCTGCTCGCCGTTGACCGACACGGTCTGCACCCCGTCGATCTCGCCGAGCGTGTCGTGCGTCGGACCGGGCCCCAGCGCCACGAACGGCACCCGCACGAACGACCCGACCAGGGCGAGCACGCCGACGATCACGAAGCTGAGCAGCACGGTCCAGCCCCGGCGGGACAGCCGCCACTGCGGCCCGCCGTGCGGTTCCGGGTCGATCGGGGGCGGCGGCATGATCCCGGCGCTGGTGGAGTCACTCACAAAGGAGAAGGGTACGGACCGTTCTCCGATGGCGGATCACCACACGTCCCGGGCCTGGGGCACCCCGCGTACGGTGAACGTATGAGTCAGTTCCCGTTCGGCTTTGGCCCCCCGGACGACGACAGAGGCAAGAAGGATCCCGCCGAGCGCGGTGCGAGCGACCCCGCGACCGGCGGTCAGGAGGGCTCGTTCGACGCGTTCAACCAGCTCGGCCAGATGCTCAGCCAGCTCGGCCAGATGCTCAGCCAGGCGGGCACCTCGACCGGCCCGGTCAACTACGACCTGGCCAAACAGATCGCGATGCAGCGGCTGGGCGCCCCGGTCGGGTTCGGCCCCGCACCGGACGCGAACAAGGCGGTCACCGACGCGGTGCACCTGGCCGAGATGTGGCTGGACCCGGTGACGATCCTGCCGGCGGGTGCCACCTCCGTGCGCGCCTGGACGCCGCGCGACTGGGTCGAGCACACGCTGCCGACCTGGCAGCGGCTGTGCGACCCGGTGGCCCGGCGGATCGCCGGTGCCTGGGTGGAGGCGTTGCCGGCCGAGGCGAAGCAGGCCGCGGGGCCGCTGCTGTCGATGGTCGGGCAGATGGGCGGGATGGCGTTCGGCTCCCAGCTGGGCAACGCGCTGGCCCAACTCGCCGCCGAGGTCCTCACCTCGACCGACGTGGGCCTGCCGCTCGGCCCGGACGCGACCGCGGCGCTGCTGCCCGGCAACGTCGAGGAGTTCACCAAGGGTCTGGAACGGCCGGCCAGCGAGGTGATGGTGTTCCTGGCCGCCCGCGAGGCAGCGCACCAGCGGCTGTTCGCCCACGTCCCGTGGCTGCGTCAGCGGCTGCTGGCCACCGTCGAGGAGTTCGCCAGCGGGATCCGGGTGGACACCTCGGCGCTGGAAGAACTGGCCACGCAGGTCGACATGGCCAACCCGGCGACCATCGAGCAGGCGATGAACTCGGGCATGCTCGAACCGAAGACCACGCCCGAGCAGCAGGCGGCGCTGGCTCGGTTGGAGACGCTGCTCGCGTTGGTCGAGGGCTGGGTCGACGTTGTCGTCGGCGACGCGGTGGCCGAGCGGCTGCCGGGCGCCGACGCGATGCGCGAGACGCTGCGCCGCCGCCGGGCCAGTGGCGGCCCGGCCGAGCAGACCTTCGCCACGCTGGTCGGGCTCGAGCTGCGGCCGCGCCGGCTGCGGGCGGCCGCCGCCCTGTGGCGGCTGGTGGGTGATCAGCACGGTCTCGAGGTGCGGGACGGCATCTGGGCGCATCCCGATCTCATCCCGACGGCCGCCGACCTGGACGACCCGCTCGACTTCGCCGAGCGTCTCGGCCAGCAGCCCGCGATCGAGGACGACCCGATCGCCCAGCTGGAACGCACCCAGCAGGCCGAGCAGCAGCGTCCGGAGGAAGAGAAGTAGAGCCCGCGCGCCGCATCGGGCGCGCACCAACCTAATCCTCGGTCATTCCCCAGCCGGCGGCGGCGGACAGGCCCTCCAGGTAGCCGATGGCCCGGTCGGTGCGGGGGTAGTCGCGCACCAGCGACCAGAACCGGGCGTTGTGCGCGGCCTCGATCAGGTGGGCGAGCTCGTGCACCAGCACGTAGTCCAGCACCCAGCCGGGCACCCGCCGCAGCTTCTCGCTGACCCGGATCGTGCCGTCGGCCGGAGTGCAGGACGCCCACCGGGTGCGCATCGGCGGCACCCACCGCACACTGGTCGGCACCGCCCGGCCGGCGAGATGGCGGGCGGACAGCTCGGTGCACCTGGTCAGCAGGGCCGCGTCGGACGCCTTGGACGGCGTTCGGCGCTTCGTCTCGTCGCGGAGCAGCCGGCGTTGCATCTCGGCCACCCAGTGGGCCTCTTCAGCCTTGGAGAGTCGTGCCGGAATGAGCACGACGAGCGTGTCGCCCTCGCGATACGCGGTCACGGTCCGGGTTCTGCGCTTGCTCCTGCGCACCTCGACGAGCGGTTCGGCCACGGTCACACCGTACGGCCAAGCACCGACATCGCGGGAGCCAAAAACCGGTGTGACGTGGAAGACTCGGGGGCCCTGTGGATAACGATTTCGCCATCCACACAACGGGCCGCGAGCCTGTCCCCATGGATGATGACCTGCCACAACGACCCCGGGTCCGGCCCGGGCTGGCGGTGCTGCGCCGCCGCGCCGGCGAGCTCCAGGTCGGCCTCGACCCACGGCACGCGGCGGTGGTCAGCGGGCTTCCGGAGACGGTCGTCGCGGCCATCGCCGGCCGGCTGACCGGTCACCGGACGACCGCGGATCTGCTGCACGAGATCGGCCCGGACCCGGCCGGCCGGTCCGCCCTGCGCGACCTGCTGACCGGCCTCACCGCGCGGGGGCTGGTCCACGATCTCGCCGCGCCCCCGAAGCCGGACCGGCTCGCCGGGGAGGAGGTGACCGCCGCCCAGCCGGCAAGCCGGGGCGAGCTGCGGATCGCGGTGCACGGCGACGGCCGGCTGGCCGTCTCGGTCGCCTGCCTGCTCGCCACCGCCGGCGTCGGCTGGGTCCACGTGAGCGCGCGCGGGCGGGTCCGGCCCGAGGACACCGGCACCGGCTACCTGAGCGCCGACGTCGGCAAGGAGCGCGAGCTCGCGGCCCGGGCGGCCATCCGGCGGGTGGACGCCCGGGTGCGGACCGAGCGGTTCACCCTGCTCCGTCCGCCCGACCTGGTGCTGCTCACCGACGCCGTGGTGCCCGATCCCGAGCTGGTCGCGCGGCTGACCGGCAGCCAGATGACCCACCTGAGCGCGCACCTGCGGGACGGCATCGGCGTGGTCGGCCCGCTGGTGATCCCCGGTCTGACCAGCTGCTTGCGCTGCGCCGACCTGCTGCGCGCCCAGGCCGACGGGTGCTGGCCCGGCATCGCCACCCAGCTCGCCGGCCGGCCGCAGCTGGCCGATCTTGCCTGCACCCAGGCCACCGCCGCGTTCGCCGTCGCACAGGCCCTGGCCATCCTCACCGCGCTACGCTGGTCACCGTCCGCACATGTGCGCCCGGCGACCTGGAACGCCACCGTGGAGATCGACCCGGGTGCGGCGGCCACTCACCATCGCGGCTGGCCACCCCACCCCTCCTGCCCGTGCCGCGAGCTTCGCCGGCGTCCGGACTGCCCGGAACTTGCTGCGCATTCGACCACGATCAGGAGACAATCGGCCGGTGACTGAGCTGCCAAGAAAGACGGCCGCACGCACGGCGCGGCTGGCCAGCATCCCGCTCGGGGTGGCCGGCCGCACCGTGGGTGGCTGGGGGAAACGGCTGGTCGGCCAGAGCGCCGAGCAGGTCAGTGCGGAGCTGTCGGCCAAGACCGCCGAGCAGGTTTTCGCCGTCCTGGGCGAGCTCAAGGGCGGCGCGATGAAGTTCGGTCAGGCACTCTCCGTGTTCGAGGCTGCCGTACCGGACGAACTGGCCGCGCCGTACCGGGAGGCGCTGACCAAGCTGCAGGCCGCGGCGCCGCCGATGAGCACCGGCGCCGTGCATCGGGTGCTGGCCGAGCAGCTGGGCAAGGGCTGGGCGAGCCGGTTCGCCGAGTTCGGCGACGAGCCGGTCGCGGCGGCCAGCATCGGCCAGGTGCACCGGGCGGTCTGGCACGACGGGCGGACGGTGGCCGTCAAGGTGCAGTACCCCGGCGCCGACGAGGCGCTGCGCTCGGATCTGCGTCAGCTGCAACGGTTCTCCCGGCTGTTCCAGGCGGTGGTGCCGGGCGCCGAGGTCAAGCCGCTGCTGCAGGAGCTGACCGACCGGATGACCGAGGAGCTGGACTACCGGATCGAGGCCGGCCATCAGCGGGCGTTCGCCAAGGCCTTCGCCGGCGACCGGCATGTGCTGGTGCCGAGGGTCGTGGCCAGCGCGCCGAAGGTGATCGTCAGCGAGTGGGCAGGCGGCCGGCCGCTGGCGTCGATCATCCGGGACGGCGACAAGGAAGTGCGGGACCGGGTCGGCTACCTGCTCGCCGAGTTCCAGTACTCCGCGCCGGCCCGGGCGGGGCTGCTGCACGCCGACCCGCATCCGGGCAACTTCATGCTCGCCGAGGACGGCCGGCTGTGCGTGATCGACTACGGCGCCGCGGCGAAGCTGCCGAACGGGCTCCCGCCGATCCACGGCCGGATGATGCGCCTGGCGCTGGACGGCAAGTCGGCGGAGCTGCTCGATCTGTTGCGGGAGGCGCATTTCGTGCGGCCGGGCACCGAGGTGCGGGCCGAGGACGTGTACGCCTACCTCGCGCCGTTCGTCGAGCCGCTGCGGTCCGAGACGTTCCATTTCACCCGGCGCTGGATGCAGCGGCAGGCCGGGCGGCTCAGCGACATGCGCGGGCAGGATTTCCGCACCGGCCGGTCGCTGAACCTGCCGCCGCGGTACCTGATGCTGCACCGGGTGCTCGGCGGTTGCACCGGCATCCTCTGCCAGCTGGATGCCGAGCTTCCGGTCCGGGAGCTGATCGTGCG
>NZ_DASTBH010000188.1:0-4694 GCF_035712165.1 Actinophytocola sp.
GGGCGACACGTCGGTCCGGATCTCGTCGAACTGCCCGATGGCCAGCAGCGTGCTGTAGGTGACCTGCGGGCTGGTGCTGCGCCAGTTCCACCGGACCCAGCCGGGGATCCGCTGCTGCTGGGAGACCAGCACGCCGTTGGAGAGCACCTCGACGCCCTCGGGCACGGACACCGACACGTCGAAGGTCGCCTTGTCGGTCAGGGTGTTGTTGCTCGGATACCACCAGGCCGCGGTCTGCGGCGCGTTGGAGGCGAGCGCGCCGGTCGGTGTCCTGGTCCACAGGTTGAACCCGTAGAGCGTGTAGTTCGGGTTGGACGGCACGTCGCGGTACTGCACCACGATGGTCATGTCGCCGTTGCGGGCCACCGGCCGGGCCGGCGTGACCACCAGCTCACCGTTGCCGGTGGACTCGAACCGGGCGATCGCGTTGTTCACCCGCACCGACTCGACCCGCAGCAGGAAGTCCAGGTTGAACCGGGTCAGGTCCTGGGTCGCCTTGGCCAGAATCGTGGTCGTGCCCCACAGCAGGTCGGACGAGGGCTGGTAGCTGAGCCGGATGTCGTAGTGGGACACGTCGTAGCCGCCGTTGCCGTCCAGCGGGTAGTACGGGTCGTCCAGCCCCGGGGCGCCGTCCGCCGCGCTGGCGGTGGTCGCGAACAGCACGGTGGCCAGGACCGCCGCGCCGCCGGCTGTGGACAGTCTGGAGAAAATTCGCACGCTGATCCTCCCAGTATGTTTCTTGCGAACGAGATTTCGTGCGCGATCTTAGTGGTCGGGCTCAGCGCAGCGCGGCCTCGTTGATCGCTGCGCGCAATCTTGCGTGCAAGTCGCGTAGTCGGGACCGGTCGGCCCGCACCTCCACCACGCGCAGACCGGCGGCGGGCGCCAGCGCGGCGTGCAGCGCCTCGGGCGTCTCGGCCAGGGTGTGCGGAACGTGGTACCCGGCGCACAGCGCGGCGAGGTCGGCGCCGACCGGGGTGCCGAAGACCCGTTCGAAGCTCGCGCCGTGCTCGGCCGCGCCCTGCTCCAGCAGGGTGAAGATGCCGCCGCCGTCGTCGTTGTGCACCACGATGGTCAGGTTGGGCCGCCGCTCCCGGGGGCCGAGGGCCAGGGCGTTCAGGTCGTGCAGGAAGGTCAGGTCGCCGACCAGGGCGTAGCCGGTGCGGTCGGCGCCGAGGGCGACCCCGGCGGCCGTGGACAGGTTGCCGTCGATACCGGCCACCCCACGGTTGGCGTAGACGGCGACGTCGGCGCGCGGCTCGGCGACCAGGTCCACGTCCCGGATCGGGTTGGACGAACCGAGGAACAGCATCGCGCCGGCCGGCAGCGCCTCGACCAGATCCCGGGCCACCCGCAGCCCGGTCGGCCAGTCCTCGTCGGCGAGCAGCTTGTCCACCATGGCCGCGGCCCGGGAGTCGGCCTGCTGCCAGGCCGGCAGCCAGCCGGGCGCCCGTCCGTCCACATGGGACATGTCGTCCAGGTCCAGCCAGCCGCGCACATGCTCCGCGACGTACTGCGGGTCGGTCCACTGTGGATGGTCTCCGATGCCGTACACCGGCGCCCGGCCCATCAGGCCGCGCACCCCGCGGGACAGGGTGGGCCGGCCGACCACGAGCACCGCGTCCGGCCGCAGCCCGTCGGGCAGCTCACCGGCGGCCAGCAGCAGTGGCCCGCAGCGCAGCACCGCGGCGCCGCCGGCCAGCGCGGCCGCCTGCCGGCCCGGTTCGGCCACCACCGGCCAGCCGGCATACGCGGCCAGTTCGGCCGCGGCCCGGGCCCGGTCCGCCCGGCCACTGCCGATCACCATCAGAGTCCTTGCCGGCAAAGAGAAATCCACCCGGTTGCCGGCCACCGTGCGCGGCGCGGTGGAGGTGGTCCAGGGCCGGCCGTTCGGACGCCCGTCCAGCGACTCCGGCCAGCGCGGCTCGAAGGTGGGCACCAGCGGCTCGCGGAACGGGACGTTCACCTGCACCGGCCGGCCCTGCTCGGCCTGCGCGACGGCCCGGCAGACCAGCCCGCGCCAGACCGCGTTCTGCGCGCCGCGCCGCTCGGCCACCGGGAAGTCCACGGCGACCGCGGCCGGGCCGAACAACCCGCGCTGGTCGATCGTCTGGTTGGCCCCGCTGCCGTGCAGTTCGGCCGGGCGGTCGGCGGTGATCGCCAGCAGGCCGGCGCCGGAGTGGTACGCCTCGAGCACCGCCGGGTGCAGGTTGGCCGCGGCGGTGCCGGAGGTGCACACCACCGCCGCCGGCCGGCCGCTGCCCAGGGTGAGGCCGAGGGCGAGGAAGGCGGCGGTGCGCTCGTCGGTGCGCACGTGCAAGGCGATCCGGCCCTGCTCACCGGCCTGGTACAAGGCCATGGCCAGCGGCGCGTTGCGCGATCCGGGACAGAGCACGACATGACCGACCCGGTTGCGCACCAACTCGTCCACGATCACCGTGGCCTGGGCCGTCGACGGGTTCACGCGCACAGCTAAGCACGGGCAACCCATATGCTGCCGGCTGTGGCCCGACACTCCGTTTCCGAACTGTTCGACCCGGCCGCCTGGCGGGTGGTGGACGGCTTCGACTTCACCGACATCACCTACCACCGCGCGGTGGACGCCGGCACCGTCCGGATCGCGTTCGACCGGCCCGAGGTGCGCAACGCCTTCCGCCCGCACACCGTGGACGAGCTGTACCGGGCGCTGGACCACGCCCGGATGAGCCCGGACGTCGGCTGCGTGCTGATCACCGGCAACGGCCCGTCGCCCCGGGACGGGGGGTGGGCGTTCTGCTCCGGCGGTGATCAGCGCATCCGGGGGCGCACCGGTTACCAGTACGCCAGCGGGGACACCGCCGACACGGTGGACCCGGCGCGGGCCGGGCGGTTGCACATCCTGGAGTGCCAGCGCCTGATCCGGTTCATGCCGAAGGTGGTGATCGCGGTGGTGCCGGGCTGGGCGGCCGGCGGCGGGCACAGCCTGCACGTCACCTGCGACCTGACCCTGGCCAGCGCGGAACACGCCCGGTTCAAGCAGACCGACGCCGACGTGGGCAGCTTCGACGGCGGGTTCGGCTCGGCGTACCTGGCCCGGCAGGTCGGCCAGAAGTTCGCCCGGGAGATCTTCTTCCTTGGCCGGGACTACACCGCCGAGCAGATGCACCGGATGGGTGCGGTGAACGCCGTGGTGCCGCACGCGGAGCTGGAGTCGACCGCGCTGGAGTGGGCCGCCGAGATCAACGCCAAGTCGCCGACCGCGCAGCGGATGCTCAAGTACGCGTTCAACCTGATCGACGACGGGCTGGTCGGCCAGCAGGTGTTCGCCGGCGAGGCCACCCGGCTGGCCTACATGACCGACGAGGCGGTGGAGGGCCGGGACGCCTTCCTGGAGAAGCGCCCGCCGGACTGGTCCCGGTTCCCCTACTACTACTGATGATCCGCACGGTCGCGCTGGACGGGTCACCGGTCGGGGTGGCCCGGCTGCTGACGGCGCTGCGCGCGGCGCTGGACGGGACCGGGCCCGCGGTGCTGCCGCTGCCGGCCGGCGAGGCCGGCCCCGACCAGCCGGAGCTACCGGACACCGCGGCGGTCGTGCTCACCTCGGGCTCGACCGCCGGGGCCAAGGGCGTTGAGCTGTCCGGTGCGGCCCTGACCGCCTCGGCGACCGCGACGCACGCCCGGCTCGGCGGTCCGGGGCGCTGGCTGCTGGCCCTGCCGGCCCAGCACATCGCCGGGGTGCAGGTGCTGGTGCGCTCGATCCTGGCCGGGCACGAACCGGTGGTCATGGACATCTCGGCGGGGTTCCGGACCCAGGCCTTCGGTGTCGCCGCGCGCTCCGGCGCGGCCCGCTACACCGCCCTGGTGCCCACCCAGCTGGCCCGGCTGCTCGACTCCGCCGCCCGGCCGGCGCTGCGGGAGTTCGACGCCGTGCTGATCGGCGGCGCGGCCAGCGCGCCGGCGCTGCTGGACCGCGCGCGGTCCGAGGGGGTTCGGGTGGTCACCACCTACGGGATGACCGAGACGGCCGGTGGCTGCGTCTACGACGGGGTCCCGCTGGACGGGGTCGAGGTGCGGATCGGCGCGGGCGGGCGGCTCGAGCTGACCGGTCCGGTGCTCGCCAGCGGGTACCTGGGGCTGCCGGAGCAGACCGCGGCGGCCTTCGCCGGCGGGTGGTTTCGGACCAGCGACCTCGGGCGGCTGCGCGCGGACGGCACGCTCGAGGTGCTCGGCCGGGCCGACGATGTGATCAACACCGGTGGGGTCAAGGTGTCCGCCGCCGCCGTGGAGCGGGCGATCGCCGCCGTGGCCGGGGTGAGCGAGGTGTGCGTGGTCGGCCTGCCCGACCCGGAGTGGGGCCAGCGGGTCGCGGCGGCGGTGGTCGCGACGGTCCGGGACGAGACCGCGATACGGGACGCGGTTCGGGCGGCGCTCGGCGCTGCCGCCGTCCCCAGGACGATCCGCTTCGTCGACCGGCTCCCGCTGCGCGGGCCGGGGAAGGTGGATCGTGCCGCGGTGGCCGCTTCGTTCTGAAGCACCGTTATCCAGCAGGATGGGGGCATGGCGACGGTGACGCAATGGGTGCAGGGGGCACGGGTCCGGACGTTGCCGAACTCCGTGGCGCCTGTTCTGGTGGGAGCGGGCGCGGCGGCGGCGATCGACGCGTTCGTGTGGTGGCAGTCGCTGCTGGCGCTGGTCGTGGCACTGAGCCTGCA
>NZ_DASTBH010000189.1:0-2057 GCF_035712165.1 Actinophytocola sp.
TGGAACACACCTTCCGCCTGTTCAAACAGACCCTCGGCTGGACCCGCCCGAAGATCCGCACCCCGACCGCCGGGGACCGCTGGACCTGGCTGATCATCGCCGCCCACACCCAGCTCCGCCTGGCCCGACCCCTGGCCGCCGACCTGCGCCGCCCCTGGGAACGACCGGCACCACCCGGCCGGCTCACCCCAGCCCGCGTCCGACGAGGGTTCCGCAACATCCGCCCGACCAGCGCCCTGCCCGCCAGCGCACCGAAACCCACCACGCCCGGCCCCGGACGGCCACCCGGCTCCCGCAACCGGCGGCCCGCACCCCACCACGACGTCGGGAAAACCGTCAAACGCGACCTCAGCATCACCGCCCGCAAGCAGCGCAAAGGTTAAAGAACAAGCTCAGAGCCTGGTAAGGGTCTGTCAAGATAACGGCTCTGGCGCACTTTCGGTGGTGGCGGCGTGTCACACCGACGATCATCCATGTTGGACACTGAGGCCGGTGCGGTACTGATCGGCTTGTAGGCATCGTGTTTGCCGGGCTGTCGTCGCTGGTCATCGAGGAGGTGACCGACGAGGGCGAGTGGATTCGGGTGCGGGCACGGACCCGAGACCGGCCGGCGTCGTGCCCGGATTGCGGCGCCGCGGGAGTACGTGTGCACGGGTTCGTCCAGCGGACGGTGCGTGATGTTCCGGTCGATGGACGACCGGTGGTGATCGAGGTCCGGGTTCGGCGTCTGGTCTGCCCGAGCCGCGGCTGCCGTCAGACGTTCCGCGAGCAGATACCTGGTGTGCTCGAACGCTATCAGCGGCGCACCCAGCGGCTGACCGCCCAGATCGGCGCGGTCGCCCGTGAACTGGCCGGACGTGCGGCAGCCCGGCTGCTGGCGGCCCTAACAGTGCCGTTATCGCGGCACACCACGATCCGGGTCCTGCTCGGCATACCGGTTGCCGCGTTGCCGGTCCCGCGCGTACTGGGTGTGGACGATTTCGCTCTACGGCGACGCCGCCGCTACGCCACGGTGCTCATCGACGCGGTGACCCGCCGACGCGTCGACGTCCTGCCCGACCGCAACGCCGACACGCTCGAAGCCTGGCTGCGTGCCCATCCCGGCGTTGAGGTCGTCTGCCGAGACGGCTCGGGCGCCTACGCCGAAGCAGTCCGCCGAGCCCTACCTGAGGCGATCCAGGTCGCCGACCGCTGGCACCTGTGGCACAACCTCGGCGAGGCCACCGGCAAGGAAGTCGCCGCGCACAGCGCCTGCTGGGCCAAGGCCACCCCGCCGCAGGACGGCCCGCGCGCTCAGACCACCCGGGAACGCTGGCATCAGGTCCACACCCTGCTCCACCGCAAAGTCGGCCTGCTCGAATGCGCCCGCCGCCTCAACCTGTCACTGAACACCGTCAAACGCTACGCCCGCGCCAGCGAACCCGAGCGGCTGCAACGCCCTCCGCAGTACCGGCCCACCCTCGTGGATCCCTACCGCGAGCATCTGCGCCGCCGCCGAAGCCAGGAACCCGGCGTCGGCGCGCTCCAGCTCTTCGGCGAGATCAAAGCCCAGGGCTACTCGGGCAGCCTCAACCTGCTCTACCGCTACATCACCCAAGGCCGGGTCGAAGGCGACCGACCACCAATCTCACCGCGCCGCCTGGCCCGACTCATGCTCACCAACCCCGAGCACCTCACCGACACCCAACGCAGCCTGCGCGACGAGCTGACCACCGCCTGCCCCGAGATGATCGACCTGTCCGGTCTGATCACCTCATTCGCCGCACTGCTGCGCCCGCAAGACGGCAACGGCGAGCGTCTCGACGAATGGATCGCTACCGCCCGCACAGCCGACCTGCCCCACCTGCACGCCTTCACCCGAGGTATGGACCTCGACCGGGCCGCCGTCCACGCGGCGGTCACCCTGCCCTACCACAACGGCGGGACCGAAGGAGTGAACACCAAGACCAAACGGATCATGCGGCAGATGCACGGACGGGCCGGCTTCACCCTCCTACGCCACCGAATCCTGCTCGGCTGATCTCACCCACCGTCACCACCGAAAGTGCGCCAGAGCC
>NZ_DASTBH010000190.1:0-23797 GCF_035712165.1 Actinophytocola sp.
GTCAGCTGGCGCTGGCCCTGTATCGCTGCGGGCGGGCCACCGACGCGCTCGAGGTGTGCCGGCGCACCCGGCAGCGGCTGCACGACGACCTGGGCATCGACGCGGGCCCGGAGCTCGACGCACTCGAGGTGGCGATCCTGCGCAACGACGGGTCCCTCACACCGCCGGTTCAGTCGCGGCCGGTGCCGGCCAGGCGCCCCACGGTGCCCGCCTACCTGCCCGCCGCGGTGGGGGGGTTCACCGGCCGCGCGGCCGAGCTGCGGCGGCTGACCGAGTCACTGAGCGATGCCGGCGCGACCGCCCTGCCGGTCGCGGTGATCTCCGGGCCCGCCGGTGTCGGCAAGAGCGCGCTGGCCGTGCACTGCGCCCACGAGTTGGCCGACCGGTACCAAGACGGCCAGCTGCACGTGAACCTGCGCGGGTACGACCTCGACGAGCCGATGCGCCCGGTGGAAGCGCTCGGATGTTTCTTGCGCGCCCTTGGTCTTCCCGCCGCGCGGGTGCCGGTGGATCAGGACGAGGCGGTTCTGGCATACCGCTCGCTGCTGGCCGGGCGCCGGGTCCTTGTCCTGCTGGACAACGCGGGCACGGCCGAGCAGGTACGTCCGCTGCTGCCGGGTTCCCCGAGTTGCACGGTGCTGGTCACCAGCCGCAACGACCTGCGCGGCCTGTGCGCACTTGACGGCGCCTGGCCGCTGCGCCTTGATGTGCTGGCCCCGGCCGAGTCGCTGGCCTTGTTGGGACGGATGGTCGGCGCGGACCGGCTCGGTCACGAACCGGACGCGGCCGCCGAGTTGGCTCGGCTGTGCGATCACCTGCCGCTGGCGCTCCGGATCGCGAGTGCGCATCTGGTGGCCCGCCCCGCCCAGCCGATAGCGGAGTACACGCGGGAGCTCGCCGACGGGGATCGGCTTGGCACGCTGACGATTCCCGAGGACCCGCGGGCATCGGTGGAGACCGCTTTCGACCTGTCCTACCGCACGCTCGCACCACGTACCCGCCGGCTGTTCCGCCGCCTGGGACTGGTGCCGGGGCCGGACTTCACCCCGGCCCTCGCGGCAACGCTCTGCGGCCTTCCGCTCCGCGAGGCCGTGGCCGAGCTGGACCGCCTGACGGCGGCACATCTGATCCGCGAGCACGCGCCGGGTCGCTTCCAATTTCTCGATCTGCTCCGGCGCTATGCCGCGAGGCGCGCGGTGACCGAGGAGTCCCCGGCCGTATTGGCCCGGTTGTGCGCTCTCCCGCACGCCGACGTTCCGCGCGGTTCGCGCTGTTAGTCCTTTGTTAGCGGCCCTGTGTTGGGTTGTTGGGCGGCGCCCGTCGGAGGCGCGATCAACCGGGAGGTATCCATGTCGCAGGTCAAGATCAAGGTCCGGGTCCGCAAGCTGGAGAAGCTCGAGACGACGAAGGTGCGCGACAACTCCGAGGGCTGATTCGGGTGCTGGCCGGGCCGGTGCGATGCCGGCCCGGCACGTCTTGCCAGACCTCCAGGACCGAAGGAACCGATCATGCTCCGACCGCGGATCAAAGCCGTGCACTGCCCCCTCGTACTGCCTGGCAACCGGATCAGGTTGGGACTGGGTCAGTACGGGGTCGCGGCGGAGGTCGAGGACGACACCGGGGCGATCGAGCGGATCCTCACGCTGATGGACGGCACCCGCGACCGCGCCGGGATCCGTGCCGGCGTCGCGGCCACCCATCCGGACGTCGACCCGGACTCGGTGGACGAGGCGATCGACGACATGATCGCGGCCGGTTTCGCGGAGGACGCCGCGGCCCCACTGCCCGAGGCTCTGACCGAGCGGGAGGCCGCGCGCTACGCCGCGCCCCGGCACTTCTACGCCTGGATTGACACAACGCCCCGCACGTCGCCGTACGAGGTGCAGGCCCGGTTGAGGAACGCGTCGGTCACGCTGCTCGGACTCGGCGGCACCGGCTCAGCGGTCGCGCAGGGCCTGGTGGCCAGCGGAATCGGCGCACTGCACTGTGTCGACTTCGACGTCGTGGAGGAGCCGAACCTGTGCCGGCAGCTCCTCTACACCGAGCAGGACATCGGCGCCTCGAAACTGAAGCGGGCGCTCGATCGGCTGCGGGCGATGAACTCGCTGGTCGATGTCACCGGCGAGGAACGGCGCGCCGACTGCGCGGCTGACATCGCCGAGCTGATGACCGGCCGGGACGCGTTCGTGCTGTGCGCGGACAAGCCGCAGCCGGACATCATGCGCTGGACCAACGAGGCGGCCCTGGCGACCGGCACTCCGTGGTTCGTGGCGCTCTACACCGGCCCGATGACCGTGGTCGCCGGCTACCTGCCGGGCGAGACCGGCTGCTGGGAGTGCGGCCGGCGCGACTTCGATGCGCAGGAGACCGTTCGGGATGGCCGCAAGCTGCTGTCCGGCCAGCGACCGAACGCGGTGGTTCCGGCCAGCGCCAACGTCACCGGGCAGCTGTGCGCGCTCGAGGTGGTCTACCATCTCGGCGGCCTCGCGACCCAGGTGCGCGGGCGGATCCTGCACTGGAACCTGGGCCGCTGGGATCACCAGTACTTCATCGATGTCCAGCGGTATCCGGACTGCCCGGCCTGCGGCACACCGTGATCGACCAGGATTCGGTGCTGCGGCTGCACCCGCTTGCATTCCGGGAAAGCGACGATTCCGACGACGTGGTGGTGGGCCGGCCGGAGCTCGGTGAGTTCGTCGAGCTGCCCCGCCTGGGCGCCGTCGCCGTCCGGCTGCTGGGCGACGGGCTCTCCGTTCGGGCGGTCGAGGACCGCATCGCCCGCGACCACGGTGTCGAGCTGGATGTGGCGGACCTGGCCGAGGCGTTGGTGGAGCTGTCGTTCGCGGCGACCGTCGACGGAATGGCGCTGCCGGACCCGGCCGACGAGCGGCCCGGCTCGCATCTGCCGTGGCTGCGCGCCGAACACGTGCATTGGCTCTTCGGCCGGACCGTGACCGGGATCTGGGCCATTGTGGTGGCCGCCGCGGTCCTCACCTGGATACGCCGGCCAGACGTGATCCCGACGGCAAGCGACTTCTACTGGACACCGTACGTCGGTCTGGCGGTGCTGGTGGGCACCTTCATGTTCTCGGTGACCACCAGCGTGCACGAACTGATGCACCTCGCGGCCGCGCGCTCGTTCGGCGCGCCGGCTCGCATCGGGTTCTCCACCCGGTTGCACTATCTGGTGGTGCAGACCGACGTGACCGCGATCTGGGCGGTTCCGCGCCGCGATCGCTACCGGGTCTATCTCGCGGGACTGCGCTGGGACGCGTTCACGTTGTGCTTGTGCACGCTGCTCATCGCGTACGCGGACCTGCCGCCCGGCTTGGCCGCGTTGCTGGGCGCGCTTGCCCTGGCCGAGATGTTGAGCATGATCACGCAGGCCCAGGTGTACCTGCGCACGGACCTGTACTACGTGCTGATGGAGTGGCTGCGGGCGAAGAACCTGTACCCGGACGGGATCGCGTACGTGCGGCACCTGTGGCAGCAAATCCGGCGTCGCCCGACCACCGACCCCCTCACCGATCTCCCGACCCGGGAACGGCGCGCCGTTCGGATCTACGCGGTGGCGATGTCCGTCGGGTGCACGGCGGCGCTCACCTCGTTCGCGTTGTTCGGCCTGCCGATTCTCGTGCAAGGTTTCGTGACCGCGTTCCACAACCTGGTCGCTGGCCTCGCACCGGGCGGGAACGTCTTGCGCGCGGTGGACGGCGCAATGCTGATCCTGGTCGAGGGAACGCTGCAGGTGCTCTTCGTGGTCACCTTCATGCGCAAGCACCGGCGCCGCTGGAGCCGCGCCGGCTGACGGGTCAGGCGAGGGACGGGTTTCGGCTATGCGCCGGTTCTGGTGAACTCGGCTTCCCAGTTGGTTTCCCAGGTTCGGCCCTGGTCGGGGGAGAAGGCCTGGGCCCATCGGGCGGTGGTGCCGGTGATGTCGGACCAGCGGTAGCGGACCACGATCGGCCGGCCCTGGTAGTCCTCCTCGCTGAAGAACTCGCCGACGCCGTCGACGAACCGGCCGACGACCGGTGGCAGGGCAAGGATGCCGGTGCGTGAGTTCGCCCAGTAGATCGACCATTCGTCGGTCTCGCGGTCGAGCAGGCGCAGCGTGACGCCGCCGAAACCCTTCTCGGGGAAGGTGACCTCGTCGAGGTTGGCGGCGCCGCCGAGCAGGCTGTAGCAGCGGGTTCGGCCGGTGAACTCGTCCCAGTCGTCGCTGCCGGTGAGCGGCTCGGCGAGCCGGCGCTGCACGGAGTCCCAGGCGCCGACGAGGAAGTCGAAGTTGTTCATGGCGCGACGCTATGGCCGGTCCACTGACATCCGGCGTCAGTTGATTTAGGGTTTGTCGTGCGCGCCGCCCGGATCGTCCAACTGCTGCTGCTGTTGCAGACCAGGGGGCGGTTGACGGCGGCACAACTGGCCGAGGATCTCGAGGTGTCGGTGCGGACCGTGTACCGCGACGTCGAGGCGCTGCACGCGGCGGGGGTGCCGCTCTACGGCGCGGCCGGACACGCCGGTGGCTACCAGCTGGTCGACGGCTACCGCACGCGGCTGACCGGGCTGACCGAGCCGGAGGCCGAGGCGCTGTTCCTGACGGGTCTGCCCGGTGCGGCCCGGGATCTGGGGCTGGGCACCGAAGTCGCGGCCGCGTGGCGCAAGCTCACCGCGTCGCTGCCGGCGGAGCTGCGGGACCGGGCCACGAAGTTCCGCGAGCGGTTCCACCTGGACGCGCCCGCCTGGTACCGCGAGCCCGACGACGCCCCGGCGCTGGCGGCCGCGGCCGAGGCGGTGTGGCGGGCGCGGCGGATCCGGATCAGGTACCGGCGCTGGCGCGAACCGTCCGAAGTGGACCGCGAGCTCGACCCGTACGGGCTGGTGCTCAAGTCGGGGACCTGGTACCTGGTGGCCGCGAGCAGCCGGGTGAGCACCTACCGGGTGTCGGCGATCCTCGACCTGACCGTGCTGGAGGAGGGTTTCACCCGGCCGGCCGGGTTCGACCTCGGCGCCTACTGGCAGTCCGCTATGGACGGTTTCGCCCGTAGGCGGCACACCGGCACGGCCACGATCCGCGTGTCCGCGGCGCTGTTGCGACGCCTGCCGACGGTGGTCGAGCCGGCCGTGCACCGCGCCGTCACCGCGACCGCGACCGCCCCCGACGCCGCGGGCCGGGTCGAGGCGACCGTCCCGATCGAGAGTCTCGACCACGCCCACCGGCTGTTCCTCGGTTTCGGAGCCGACCTGGAAGTGCTCCACCCGCCCGAGCTCCGCGCCCGCATGGCCGACACGGCCGCCGCCCTCAACCGTTACTACACCGCGTAAAACGGTCAGGTCTGGCCGGGTCGCGTGGTCTGGGTCAGGAGACCGTCGACGAAGGCTTGCAGTGCCTGGGGATAGGTGTCGCGCGCCGCGAGGGCCGGCCACTGGTCGCCGAGCGCGGCCAGGTGCGGCAGTTGGGTCGGGTCCAGGGTGCTGAAGAACGGGCTGGGGGGTTCGGCGCCGGTGGAGTGGGTGCGGACGAGGATCTCGCCGACCGTGTAGTACCAGATGCTGCGGAAGACGTAGACGGCCTGTGCGGGCGTGCAACCGCAGCCGATGGCGCCGGCCACGATGGTCTCGACCAGCCAGCGCGCGGAGTCGCCGATGCGGGCGATGAACCCGTCGGTGGTGAGAACCTCGGCGGCCCACGGCCAGTCCGCGAGGGCGTCGTGCATCGTGGTGGCGGCGGTGATGATGCGGTCCCGTGGCGCGCTGGGCAGCGCGGGGCGCGGGATCTGCTCGGCGTACTCGTGAAACAGCAGGAGGAGTAGGTCCTCCTTGTCCCGAACGTGGTGGTACAGCGTCATCGTCCCGATGCCGAGCTCGGCGGCCAGCCGGCGAATGGTCAGCTTGGGCCAGCCCTCCCGGTCGATGAGACGCCGGGCCGCGGCCAGGATCTCGGCGCGGGAGGTCACCGGTGGCCGGCCGGTGCGGCCGCGCGGTGCTCGGGGTCGGGACACCGGTCCATCCTCCCCCGTCGCGTGCTCGACAGCGGACCGTCCCGGCGGGTAGTTTAAGTACATGTACGAAAACGTCGACGAGCGCGCCCGGCCGGGGCTGACGCTGGCCGTGGTGGCGGTCGTGCAGTTCATGGTGTCGCTGGACCTGTCCGTCGTGAACGTCGGACTTCCGCGGATCGCCGCCGCGCTCGGGTTCAGTGCGGTGGGCCTGACCTGGGTGATCCACGCCTACGCCCTCACCTTCGGCGGGCTGCTCCTGCTCGGCGGCATGACGGCCGACCGGTTCGGCCGCAAGCGGGTGCTGCTGTTCGGGCTCGGCGTGTTCGCGCTGGCCTCGCTCGCCGGTGGCTTCACCCAGGTTCCCGGTCACCTCGTGGCCGCCCGCGCCGCGCAGGGGGTCGGGGCCGCCGCGCTGGCCCCGGCCGCGCTGGCGCTGCTGACCGCGACCTTTCCCGGCGGCCGGGCCAGGGTCAGGGCCTTCGGGGTGTGGGCCGCGATGAACGCCGCCGGCGGCGCGCTGGGCGTCCTGGCCGGCGGCCTGCTCACCGAGCACGCGGGCTGGCAGTGGGTCATGTTCGTCAGCGTCCCGATGGCCGCGGTAGCGCTGGCGCTGGCCTGGTACGGCGTCGCCGCCGACCCGCCGGCCACCCGGCGCGGCCGCCCGGACGTGCTGGGCGCCGTCCTGGCCACGGCGGGCATGACCCTGCTCGTGTTCGGCATCGTCCGAACCGACCACCACGGCTGGGTCTCGCCGGTCACCCTGACGACCCTGGCGACCGCCGCCGCGCTGCTGGCCGCGTTCCTCCGCCACGAGCGGAGCAGCCGGGAACCGCTGATCCGGCTCGGCCTGTTCACCAACCGCGCGGTCGCCGGCGCCAACGCCGTCAACCTCCTCCTCGGCGCCGCCATGGCCGCGTCGTTCTACTTCGTCTCGCTCTACCTCCAGCGGGTGCTCGGATACGGGCCGGCCCAGACCGGGGTCCAGTTCCTGCCGTTCGCACTGGGCGTGATCGTCGGCTCGGTGCTCGCCGTGAAACTCGGCTACCGGGTCGCGCCCCGGACCCTGATGGCCGGTGGCGGGCTGCTGACGGCGGTGGGGTTCGCCTGGTTCAGCCTGATCAGTGCCGACGGCACGTTCGTCACCGACGTGCTGGGCCCGGAGATCGTCAGCAGCATCGGGTTCGGGCTCTGCCTCGGACCGGTCGTCTCCACCGCCACCGCCGGTGTCGCGCCGCACGAGAGCGGCACCGCCTCCGGCCTGCTCAACAGCACCCGGCAGATCGGCGCCGCGGTCGGACTGGCCGCCCTCGGCACCGCCGCCCAGCAGCGCACCGGCCAGACCGCGACGCCAGAAGCGCTCAACGACGGCTACGCGTTCGGCATGACGCTCGGCGCCGTGCTCCTGGCCGGCGCCGTCCTCGTCGCGCTCACCGTCCTACCCCGAACCCCCGCGGCGGCACCGGAGCAGCACGACCGTGACCTGGTTGGCTGATCGGACCCCTATGGTGACCCGGTGGTGTTCGACGACGCTGTCCGGGGGACACATCCGGAGGACTTTCAACTGCTTCACTTCGGGCATCTTCACCTGTTCCGACACGCGTGGGCGCTGTCGCGTCTCGTGACCGATCTCGCCGAACTGGGCTACGAGGTCGTCGAGGTGGAAGCGGCGTCGTGCGACGATGCCGACAGCCTGCGCGACGCGGTGATCGCCGCGATCGACGGCTGGCCGAGCGGCTACGGGCGCGGCACCTGGCCGGGTTTCGCCGACGGCCTGACGGACTACCTGCTCACCGCGGAGCGTCCGCTCCTCGTCCTGGTTCTCAAGGGCCTCGACCAGGTTCGCGGGAAGGACGAGGCCTGCGTGCGGGACCTCCTCGACCTGCTGGCCTCGATCGCCCCGTGGCATCTGCTGTTCGGCCGGCGGCTGATCTGCCTCATCGAAACCGACGACACCGAACTCGACACCGGGGTGCTGGGCGGTGAGCGGCCCGGCTGGACCCGACACGAGTTTCGGCTCGTTTATCGGACGGGTGAACGCCTGCCGCCCTGGATCACTCCCTGAACCGCCACCGAAGCGACGCGCTCCGCACGCCACATTGTCGCTCCGCGCATACAATTGCGCACCGTAGGCAAGCATGCGTGCCCGCGTGCGGATCGGACGTCCACTGGAGTCGAGACAATGCGCACCCGTCGATCACGCCTCGGCAGGCTCCATTCGTGGCCTTGGTGGGGTGCTGCCGGATCCATCGCTGGTGCGGCGGGGGTCGTGGTCGCATTGTTCGCGTGGTGGTGGCCGCAAGCACCGGACGGTGACGAAACCAGATCGACGGGGCGCGGTGAACCCAGCCCTTCGACTTCGCCCGGCACGGCGGAGAATTCGGATGAGCTCCTGGTGTCCTTCCAGGGTATGGAGCCCGGCGACTCGATCGAGACGATGCCGAACGCAGTGCTCGATGTGCAGGTCGAGTACCGGAACTTGAGTGGTAAACACCAGAAGAATGTCTCGCTGCATGTCGGGCTCCCGTCGGAGATGACACTGGTTCGCGGGACTGAGCGCATCCTCAACACCAGCAATGTCAACGGCCGCTTGCTGGATGCGGAGCTGACCGGGCCCGGCGTGGACATAGGCGGGTACCTGCCGGAGGGCAATGCATTCGTCGTGTTCTCGATCCGTGTGGACGGCCCGGACTCCTTTACCTGCAACCCGCGTACCTTGACACCGCAGGTGGTTCTCACCAGCGGCGGGGAAACCGTGAGCGACGAGTTGATCACCCGTGTCGTCAAGAGATGCTGATATCAGCCAGGAATGCCGCGCTCCGGTATGGCGGCGGCATTCATGGTCTCCGGTGTCAGGCTGGCATGGTGGGCAGGATGGCCTGGGCCAGTGCGCGGCTGGTGTTGCGGGTGGCCTGGTTCTCTACGGCTGATCTGTTGATCGGGGGGCCCTGCGGTCTGCCGCGGTAGGTGCTCTGGAACCCTTCGGCCCAGTCGCCGTTGTAGGCGTCGCAATGGTAGGTGGTTTCGGTGGTCGGCGGGTCGATCACCGTCCACTGCCGGCAGGTGGGGACGAGTTGGGCGATGATCGCGTTGTTGCCGTGCCGGATCGTCTCCGTCAGCAGCGAGGTGCTGAAGCCGGTCTTGATGCGGGCGGCGACCGCGATCGGGCCGGCGATGTTGAGGGCCAGGCCGAGCTGATCCTGCTGGCCCTTGTCCGTGACGCTGCCGAGCAGGCTGTCGATCAGGATGGCGCAGCCGGTCACGTTCTGCGTCCAGGCCTGCAGGACGTCGGGGTTGAACAGGTTGACATCGGCGAACTCCACCACCGCGTGCCGGGCGCAGGCCTTGGCCTCGGCCGTGGCGATGGCGTCGATGTGCAGGAGGATCTCGGTTTTCGCCTGTTCGATCTTGGCCGAGATCTGGTTGATCGCGTCCGCGATCGACGGCCCACCCGACCCGAGCACGGACTTGATCAGGTTCCAGGCCGTGCTGATCACATTTACCCATTCTTTGATGTCCGCGACGGCGGTTTGGGTGCCGGCCGGGGTATTCGCCTGGGCGGGCTGAATACCGACGGGCGCCATAACGGCCATGGCGAGCACCATCGCGGCCAATCTTCGCCTCATCCGTGCCTCCTTCGTATGCGGCCAGGGAGAAATAATGCCGCGACTCCGACGCATATTTCCCAGCCGGATTCGGCCATTGCCCGGATCCGGCCAAAACGCGGGTACACTCTGTCGGACGCGCGCGGACGGGGCGGAGGGACGGATGCGGACCGGTCTGACCAGTGTGCTCTCCGAGCAGGCCGCCCGGCTCTACGAGCAGCTCATCGTGAGCGGCAGCCTGTCCCTGGCCGAGCAGCCGGACCTGTCGCACGCGCCGGCGACCCGGGAGTTGATCGACAAAGGGTTCGCCAGAGAACGGTATGTCGGTCATCCGCACCTGGTGCCGATCGAGCCAATTCGCGCCGTCGACAACGCGATCCTCACGAAGCAGCGGCAGATCCTCGACCAGTACCAGGGCCTGCTCCGGCTGCGTGACGAGATGCAGACCCTCCAGCAGACCTACCACTCGGCGAACATCCATTCGGAGGATTCCCGCGACGTCGTTCGCACCATTACCGATCGCGACGAGATCGGTGCGCTGTCGGTCGAGCTCTGCCTTTCGGCCCAGCATGACGTCGCCAGCCTGGAGACCGAGCACTTCACCCGGCCCCCGGACCCCCGCTCGGCGCGGCCGTTGCCGGCGGAGGTCCTGGAGCGCGGCGTCCGCTTCCGCAACATCTACAGCCGGGCCGCCCTCGAGCTTGCCGGCGCCGCCGACATGCTCCGGATCGCCCAGCAAGCCGGGTGGCAGTGCCGCGTCCACCCGCGGCTGCCGATGAAGCTCGTCCTCGTGGACGAACGCGCCGCCCTGCTCCCGCTCGGCCCCACCGGTATGGAAGGCGCGCTCCTGGTCCGCGCCCCGGTGATCACCGCCGCGCTGCGCTCCTACTTCGAGCTGCTCTGGACCCGCTCGACCTCGATCGACGGCAGCCCGGTCAAGCTCGCCCCCGAGCAGGACCAGGTCCTGCGGCTGGTGCTGACCGGCATGACCGACGCCGCGATCGCCCGGCATCTGGGCATCAGCGAGCGGACCGTGCGCCGCCACGTCGGAGCCCTGCTCGCCGAACTCGGCACCACCAACCGCGTCGCGCTCGCCGTGGCGGCCGTCCGCGAGGGCTGGGTGGACTGACCGGTCAGGGCCCGCCGGACTGCCACTCCCATGGCTCCGAGACCCGGGTGAGGCCGCACTTCGTCCTGCTGGTCACCATCGACACCGCCGGCGGCCCCGGCGGGTCCTCCGCAACCGGCACGACGACCCGCGCGTAGTCGCCCGCCGCCCGCGCGGTGATCTCCCACGGCCGCTGGTCGTAGAGCGGGCACGATGACGGGGACCCGGACACCTGCCGCAGCAGCACGATTCCGCCGGACTCGTCGAGCCCGTAGAGCTCCGTTCCGGCGCCGGCGGCGCTGTCGACTCCGGTCGGCAGCAGTCCGCTCACATACCAGACGTCCGATTCGAAGCGCCCCCACCGGTCATAGAACCACCAGCCCCGAAAGTTCATACCCTGCCAGGTTTCCACGGCGAAATTCGGGCCCAGCCCGCTCATCGACGGCGCACTCATCATCGGCAGCAGGTTCGCCTGCTGGGCGACCGTCGCACCGCCGGACGCCCATGCCTCATGGCGCAACGTCAGGACCGGCGACCCGGTCCGCCCCAACTGCAGGTATCCGGGTCGCGACGCGAACACCACCGGCTGGTTCCAGTCGAGGTCCGCCCCGACCCGCACCGCGCCGCCCAGCCCGGCCCCCGCGCGCTCCTGCCGCCGCCACCACAGTTGCCCGCCGGGCGTCACCGCGTACACGACGGCGGCGTCGCCGTCCCGCGCGGCGAAGATCGCCACATATCCCCGCCAGTCCGCCGCGTCCACCTCCACCGCGGCCCCGAAACCGTCCTGGCAGGCCGCGATCTCCGCCAGCCGTCCGTCCATCGCGCGCACCGCGAACACCCGGTCGGACCCGGCGCAGCCGGGCTCGGCGTGCGCCCCCGGCAGGTCCCCGAACCCCGACCCGACGATCAGGAGGGCCGCTGCGGCGGCCACCCTCCGCACCCGCTTCCTCATCGCTCTCCAACCAGGCTCACGAAAATCTCGACCCTTGCAAACCCGACCGGCCGGCACATCCGCCGGGACTGGCCGGCACCGGCCACTGACCTGATCCGGCCGAACGGTTGGCCGTGACCCGGTTGCGACCCCAGCGCGATCAAACCGGAACCGTGACTCTGGTCTACTGATCAGCGGTCTGGTGATCTACGTCGAGCCGATGCGAGTTTCTGGGAGGAAATCTCATGAGGCGACGTGTGTTTTCGGCCGCGGTCGGGATGTTGGTGATGGTCACCGGGCTGGCCCCGGTCGCCGCCGCCGACAGCCGGCCGGACGGTTGCGACTGGACGCAGTGGGGGCGAAGCGCCGCGCACGACGGTCAGGTTTGTGTGCGCGGTCAGCAAGATCTGCGGCTGTTGACCCGAATGGTGTTGGATCCGTTCGCCGAGCAGGAGACCGCGGAAAATTTCGGTGCTCTCGCGGTGCACTTCCCGGCGCCCCTCCTGGACGGCGACGGGAACGTTTTCGTGCTGCGCAAGGGCGGGTCCTACGTCGCCTGCGACCCGCCCGGCTCGGGCGAACCCGCGCCGTGCGGGCACGATCCCGCGAACCTGAACCGGATGACCTGGTCGGTGCAGGCGTTGCGCTGGGAGCGTGGCCGGCTGGCTCCCAAGTGGACGTTCACCACGGACTGGAAGCCGACCCAGATGGGGTTCGAGATGATGGTCCAGTCCGCCATGAGCGGCGACTCCGTCTACGTTCCCGGCGCCGGTGGCACGGTTTTCCAGCTGGCCAAGGCAACCGGCCGGGTGCTCCGGCGGATCGACCCGTTCGGCGGGGTGATCGACCCGCAGACGTTCGTGTCCGGCGGGCTCACCCTGGACGCGCACGGCACCTTGCTCTACAACGTGATCAGGCTCGAACCGGGCCCGTCGGGCGGGACCGACGGGCACGGCTGGCTGGTGCGCGCCACCCGGGACCGGATCAGCATGGTCGACTACCGCACGCTGATCCCCGGCGCGCCACGGCAAACCGACCTCTGCTACGCGACGTTCCTGACGGCGGGGCTGCCCCCGCCGTTCCCGCCGCCGCCGCAGCCGGACGGCTCGCCGACCCTGCCGCCGCAGACGCCGTGCCTGTCCCAGCGGCCCGGGATCGGCGTGGCGCCCGCGATCGGCCCGGACGGCACCATCTTCACGGTCTCCCGTTCGCACAGCCAGGAGAACTACGGCTACCTGGTCGCGCTCAAACCGGACCTCGGCCTGCGCTGGGCCACCTCGCTGCGGCTGGGCTTCCAGGACGGCTGCGGCGTCCGCACCCCCTACGGCGAGGGCTTCCTCGACTGCCGTCCGGGCACCGCGGTCGGCGTCGACTCGTTCACGAACCTGCCGGGTGTCGCCGGGGTCAGCGACTTCAGTTCGGCATCGCCGGTGGCGCTGCCGGACGGCGGCGTCGTGTACGGCTCGCGTTCGCTCTACAACCGGGCGCGCGGGCACCTGGTGAAGTTCGACGCCCGCGGGCGGTTCCGGGCCAGCTACGACTTCGGCTGGGACAGCACGCCGGGCGTGTACCGCCACGACGGCACCTACTCGTTGCTGACCAAGGACAACCACTACATCGACCCGGACGGGGAGTTCAACCTCACCCGGCTGGACGCGAACCTCGACGTCGAGTGGTCGTTCACCGCCACCGAAACCCGGACCTGCCAACGGAACCCGGACGGCACGATCAGCTGTGTCGACGACGGCACCCACCCCAACGGGTTCGAGTGGTGCATCAGCGCGCCCGCGATCGACCGCGACGGCACGGTCTACGGGCTGTCCGAGGACGGCAACCTCTACGTGATCGACAACCGGGGCCACCTGCGCCAGCGGATCTTCCTGTCCAAGACGCTGGCCGCGGGCTACACCCCGGTGTCGATCGACCAGCGGGGCCGGGTGTACGCGCAGAACAACGGCGAGTTGTACGTGCTCGGCCGCTGAGTCACTCCATCGGGGTGTGGCCGGGCGTGCCAGGGTGGGGAAATGAGCGGTGATCCTGATGTGAGTGCCCTGGCGATCAACGTGACGGTTCCGGAGGAACTGCGCTGGACGGACAGCCGGCGGGGAGAGGAGTTCCTGCTGACCACGCTCAACGTGCGGCTGCTCAAGGATGGACACCTCGCGGCGAAGGCGTACGGGCGGCCTACCGCGGGTGGCCGGGGGGCCTATGTGTCGTTCCGGGTGCCGGACCGGCCCGAGCTCGCGGTGCTGGTGGCGCGGGCGGCGAGCCGGGCGGCGGAGATGTGGGGTTCCCACCGGGGGTTGGACTGAGCCCGCTGGAGATGACGGTGGTGAGGATGCTGCCACAGGGGTTCGGGGCCGACCGACCACCAGGCGTTCACCGCGCCGAGTTCGGCGAACTCCGGATCCGGGCCGGGGGCGCCGCCGAGCAGCGCCAGCAACGCGGACTCGAGGGTTCGGCCGGGTGGCCGTGGGCCGGCGAGGACGGTGTGGACGCGGGTGATCGCGGCGGCGACGCCCGGCCACGCGGCGACGGGCCAGGAGGCGCCGACGAAGGCCTGGGCCGGCCAAAGGATCTCCACGGCGAGGTCGGTGCGGGCGGTGTGCGCGAACCGGTGGACGATTGACCGGGCGCCGGGGGTCATCGGGAGGACCCTGGCCGTGTCCCACCGGCCGTCAGTGGCGAGTTGGAGGACGGGGGTCGCCGTCACGCTCGCCAGCCGCGACGCCGTCGACCACCACAGGTCCGGCATGCCGGGACCGTACCCGCAGGCCGAGCACGACCAGCGCACACCACACGTAGGTGTTGCCGAGGGTGAGGCTCCACGGTGTCACGCCGTCCTCCGCCGGCCACCACCAGTGCGGTGACAGCAGGAACGGCGCCGCGGCCAGGGCGGCGAGCACCGGCCGGCGCCGTGCGGCGGCGAGCAGGGCAGGGAGCACCCAGACCCAGTGGTGCGACCAGGACACCGGGGAGCTCAGCAGCAGCGTGAAAGCGTTGAGCCCCAAGGCATCCACCGGGTGCGCGGCGCGCCGGACGGCGAGGCAGCCGATCCCGGCCACGAGCGCGGCGAGGAACAGCCACAGCACACCGCGCTCGATGCCGAGCCGGGCGAGTACCCCGTTGATCGACTGGTTGCCCTCGAACGACGGGGTGCCGATGCGGTCGGCGTTGAACACCGTGCTGGTCCAGTACCGCACCGAACCGGCCGGGTTCAGCGCGAACCCGGCGGCGGTGCAGGCCAGGAACGAGAGCACGGCGGTCAGCGCGGCCCGGCGGTCGCCGCGGAGCAGGAAGAACAGCACGAACGCGGCCGGGGTCAGCTTGACCGCCGCGGCGAACCCGACCAGCACGCCGCGCGGCCACCGCGGACGGGCAACCAGGCAGTCCAGCACGACCAGCGCCAGCAACAAGGTGTTGATCTGTCCGAGCCGGAGTGTCTCGCGCACCGGTTCCAGCACCAGGGCGACCGGGAGCAACGCGGCGACCAGCAGCCAGGTCGGCCGGATGGCCACTTTGTGGGGCAGGGCAAGGTTTCGCAGCACCACGACCAGCACGATCACCAGGGCGGCGATGGACATGCAGGTGAGCATGATGCTCGCCGCCACCCACGGCAGCAGGGCGAACGGCACGAACAGCACGGCGGCGACCGGCGGGTAGGTGAACGGCAGGCGGATGCCGAAGCTGGTGGGCGGCAGGGTCGCGTAGAGATCACCGCCGGAGCGCCACACCTGCGCGCCGAGCCGGTAGACCTCCAGGTCGATTCGCGGTACTGCGAACCAGGATCCGGGCGGTGCCAGGAAGAACAGCACAACGGCGACGTTCAGGACGACGAGTCCGGTCTTGCGCATGCGCCGATTGGTACGAGCCGGCGGCTAGCGGCCGGCTAAGCGCGATGTTTATCCCGGCCATATGCGGTGGGTGGATACCATGCGGCGGTGCATTGGGGGTTCGATGCGTGTTCTCGTCGCGGAGGATGAGCGGCTGCTCGCCGACACGCTCGTGGCCGGGTTGCGCCATCTCGGTTTCGCGGTGGACGTGTGCTACGACGGCGACGCGGCGGCCGAACGGGTCGCGGTGCACTCCTACGACGTGGTGGTCCTGGACCGCGACCTGCCGAAGGTGCACGGTGACGAGGTGTGCCGGCGGATTCTCGCCGTGGGCCGGGAAACCCGCGTGATCATGCTGACCGCGGCGGCGAGCATCCGGGACCGGGTCGAGGGGCTCGGGCTCGGCGCCGACGACTACCTCACCAAACCGTTCGCGTTCGCCGAACTGGTGGCCCGGGTGCGCGCGCTGTCCCGGCGGGCCGTGGCGGCGGTGCCGCCGGTGCTGGACCACGCCGGCGTCCAACTGGACGGCGCGCGCCGCTACGCCTGCCGGGACGGGCGGCCGCTTTCGTTGTCGCCCAAGGAGTTCGGTGTGCTGGAGGTGCTGATGCGCAACCCCGGCCTGGTGGTCAGCCCGGAGGACCTGCTGGAGAAGGTCTGGGACGAGCACGCGGACCCGTTCACCAACGCGGTGCGGATGGCGGTGATGACCCTGCGGCGCAAGCTGGGTGACCCGCCGGTGATCCACACGGTGCAGGGCGCCGGTTACCGGTTCGGCGGGTGAGGCGGATGCGCTGGTCCCTGCGCGCGCGGGTGATGGCCCTGTGTGTGCTGAGCTTCGCCGCCGGTGCGGTGCTGTTCACGGCCGGCGCGCCGTTCTTCCGGGACTGGTGGTTGTCGGTGTTCGCCGGCCACGCGGTGTGCGCGGGCGGTGTGGGTCCGGACGAGTGGGTGGTGTGGTCCTGTCCGCCCTGGCCCGGGTGGGCCCAGGTGCTCGCCAGTGCCGGGGTGCTGGCCGGCGTCGCCGGGTTGTTCTGGATCGCCCGGCGGGCGGCCGGCCAGATCGCCCGCCCGGTGGTGACCATGACCGACACGGTGCGCCAGCTCGGTCCGCAGAACCTCGGGCAGCGCATCAGGTACGACGGACCGGGCGACCAGGTGGCAGCGCTCGCGCACGCGGTGGACGACATGCTGGACCGGGTGGCCACCGGCTACGAGGGCCAGCGCCGGTTCGCCTCCAACGCCTCCCACGAGCTGCGCACGCCGCTCGCCGTGCAGCGCACGCTGGTGGAGGTGGCACTGGTTACCGGAGAACAGGATCTGTCCCGGCTGGCCGCGCAGTTGCTGGCGGTCAACGAACGCAACGAGCGGCTGATCGAAGGACTGCTGGTACTCGCCGAAAGCGACCGTGGCCTGCCGGGAACCGAGCCGGTCGCATTCGACGAACTGGTCGGCGAGGTGGTCGCCCGGTTCACCGAGCAGGCCGACAAACAGGAGCTCACCCTGAACTACGCCAAGGTGGAGAACATCGTGTCCGGCGACCCGGTGCTGCTGGACCGGATGGTGAGCAACCTGATCCACAACGCGATCAAGTACAACGAGCCGGGCGGGCGGGTGGACATCGTGGTCGCGATCCGGCCGACCCTGTCGATCCGCAACACCGGACCGGTCATCCCGGCCGAGACCGTCCCGGCGCTGTTCGAGCCGTTCCGCCGGCTGAGTGCCGAACGCGTCCACCAGCGCGACGGGGCCGGGCTCGGCCTGTCGATCGTGCGCTCCGTCGTGACCGCCCACAACGGCACGGTTTCCGCCGCCCCGGCCGACAACGGCGGGCTGCAGGTGACGGTCAACCTGCCGTAACACGTTGGGGTAGAGCAGGATGAGCGCCATGACTGTCACCGCTGCCCTCGATCTGGCCATCTTCGACGCCGCCGACATCGACAAGGTCGGTTCGTTCTATGCCGAGCTGACCGGCTGGGACGTCGTCCGGCAGGACTCCGACCGGTTCGGGGTGCGGGCGCCGGACGGCCAGGAGGTCGAGTTCCAGCGCGCCCCCGACCATGTCGCGCCGCGCTGGCCCGGGCAGGCCTACCCGCAGCAGTTCCATCTGGACCTGCGCACCGAGGACCCCGGCGCGCAGGCCGAGCGGGCGGTGGGTCTGGGCGCCACCCGGCTGGCCGACGGCCCCAACTGGATCACCCTGGCCGACCCCGCCGGGCATCCGTTCGACCTGTGCCAGTTCGACGGCGTCGGAGCGCGGATGCAGTTGTTCGCGGTGACCATCGACGCCGCGGACCCGTCGGCGCTGGGCCGGTTCTACGCCGACCTCACCGGGATGGAACAGAGCTACGACGGTCCGGAAGGCGCGTTCGTCACCGATGGCCGCCGGAACCTGTTGTTCCAGCGGATCAACGACGAGTACAACCCGCCGCGCTGGCCGGATCCCGCGTACCCGCAGCAGGCCCACCTCGACCTGCGGGTGCGCGACCTCGACGCGGGCACGGCCCGGGCCGTGGAGTTGGGCGCCACCCGGCTCGACGCCGGCGACGACGGCTTCCGGGTCTTCACCGACCCGGCCGGCCACCCGTTCTGTCTGGTCCGGTAGCGCATGGCGGATCCGTGGCGGGAGCAGGTCTCGGCGCTGGCGGACCGGTTTTCCGAGCGGGCGCGGGAAACCGAGCGGCTCGCCACGTTGCCGGCGGAGTTGGTGGCCGAGGCCAAGCGGCTCGGGGTGTTCACGATGGCCATGCCGAAGGGACTCGGCGGGCTGGAGGTGAATCCCGCCACGCTGGTCGAGGTGGTGGAGGAGTTGAGCCGGGCGGACGCCTCGGCGGGGTGGTGCGCGGCGATCGGGAACGCCACCTCGTTCTTCGCCTGGCTCGAACCCGGCGTGGCCACCGAACTGCTGTCCGGCGCACGAGCGATCTCGGCCGCCGGGTCGTTCTCACCCATCGGCCGGTTCACGCCGGCCGGCGCCGGTTCAGGGCTGACCGGGCACTGGCGGTTCATGAGCGGATGCCGGCATGCCGACTGGGTCTTCCTCGGCGGGCACGTGCTGGACGGCGACGAGCCACGGCTGGTGGACGGCCGGCCGGACTGGCGGCTGGCGGTGCTGGCGCCGAATCAGGTCGAGATCATCGACAACTGGGACGTGTCCGGGCTGTGCGGCACCGGCAGCCATGATCTCGCGGTGCGCGGCGTGACCGTTCCGGACGCACACACCACCGTGCCGTTCTTCGGGCCGGCCCCGCACGACGGCCCGCTGTGGCGGTTCCCGTTCTTCACCCTCGCCAGCCTCCTGCTGGTCGGCCATCCGCTCGGGGTCGGGCGGCGCGCGCTGGACGAGTTCACCGGCCTCGCCCGGACCAGGACCCGCGCCAACGCCACGACCACCATCGCGAACGAGGACGACGCCCAGGTCGCCCTCACCGCCGCCGAGGGCGACCTGCAGTCCGCGCGCAGCTTCGTCTTCGACGCCCTCGGTGCGATGTGGGACGCGGCCTGCCGGGGCGACGTGCCCGACGACCCGGCGCGGGCGCGGTTCCTGCTGGCCGCGGTGCAGTCCATGCGGGCCGCCCGCAACGCCGTCGACACCGCCTACACCTTTGCCGGGGCCAGTGCCGTCTACGCCGACCACCCGCTGCAGCGCTGCTTCCGGGACCTGCACGTCGCCGCCCAGCACGTCGTCTTCGCGCCCGCCGCCGTGAAGCGGTACGCCAGGACCCGGTTCGGCATCGACGTGCCGGCGCACCTGTACTAGGCGGGCGCGAACGGCCGCAGTTCGGTGTGTCCGCCCCGCGCGACGAAGCAGGTGGACTCGGCGATCTCCTGCCAGGCGCCCTGCAGGTCGCCCAGCGGTTCGGACACGACGAGCAGGGCGTCGTCGGCGAGATCACGCAGTTCCGGAAGCTCGGGGTGCTGGTCGCGCAGCGTGGACACGTCGGTGTTGTGGAACAGCGACCGGGACCGGCCCTCGCTGGAGTACCGGAACGCCCACAGCGTGTCCCCGTCGGTCGTCGCCACCGTCATCTGCACCGGGTACCGCACGCCGCGCTCCCGGCCGATCTGCTCCACCAGGCCGACCGCCCGCGCCATCGCCGGCACCGGGTCCTGCTCCAGCCCGAAGGTCAGCGCCAGGAAGAACAGCACCTCGGAGTCGGTCGAGCCCTCGAGGCGCGGGTACAGCGCGGGGTCGATCGCGAAGCTGAGATCCCGCCGCATCGTGGCGAACCCGGTGAGGACGCCGTTGTGCATGAACAGCCAGCGGCCGTGCCGGAACGGATGGCAGTTGGTCTCCTGCACGGCCGTTCCGGTGGTCGCCCGGATGTGCGCGAAGAACCGTCCGGACTTGGCGAACGCCGACAGTTCGCGCAGGTTGCGGTCGTTCCAGGCCGGCTTGATGCTGTGGAACACCCCGGGAGTCTCCCGGTCGCCGTACCAGCCGACCCCGAAACCGTCCCCGTTCATCGGCTCCACGCCCAGCCGGGAGTGCCTGCTCTGCATCACGAGCGAGTTGTCCGGCTTGTACAGCAGGTCCTCGAGCCGAACGGGTGAACCCGCGTAGGCCAGCCAGCGACACATGGGCCAACCCTGGCCGCGGGCGACCGGCCGGCCATCGCCCGTGCCGGATGAGTTCAGCGGATCAGGACGGACAGCGGGATGTGCGAGGCGATGACCAGGTCGCCCGCGGCGTTCGGGTGGTAGCAGTCGGCCCGCAGGTCGGGGACCATCTCGGTGGGGTTGGCCGGGTTGCGGAGCAGGGCGTCGAAGTCGAGGGTGGCGTCGAACGCCCTGGTGGTGCGGATCCAGGCGTTGACCGTCTGCCGGACCGTCTCGCGCGGGTCGCCGGCGGGCAGGCACATGGGCAGGATGGTCGCCCCGATGATCGGGACGTGCCGGGCGTGCACCCGCGCGGCGATGGTGCGCATGGCCTCGATCACCTGCGCGGCCGGGGCGCCGGGAGCGTTGGCGCCGCCGCCGATGTCGTTGGTGCCCTCCAGCAGCAGGACGGCGCTCAGGCCGGGGACGGACAGCACGTCGCGGTCCAGGCGCTGCGGGGCGGGCGGGCCACAGCACTGGCCGGTCGGGTCGTACGGGTTGGGCTGCACGCTCACCGTGTTGCCGGAGATGCCGGCGTTGGCCACGGCCAGCCGCTGGCCGGCGGGCAGCGCGCCGAGCCGCTCGGCGAGCAGGTCGGTCCAGCGCTGTCCGGGCGGGCCGACCGCCTGGTACCCGTCGGTGATCGAGTCGCCGAGGGTGACCAGGGTGCCGCGGGCCGCCGGCCGGTCCACCGCCACCTGGTCCAGCCACCAGGTCTGGCCGGGGTGGTAGCCGGTCGCGGTGCTCGTCGTGCCCCCGGGAATGACCGGGTGGCTGGGGAACGCCGCGTCGGAGGCGTCCGCCGCGGTGTTGCCGCCGGTGCCGATGTAGGAGGCCGGCGGGTCGAAGGCGAACGGCGGGAAGTTGTGGTCGTTGACCGGCGCGCCCGGCGCGTACACGCTGACCGCGAGGTCCCGGCCGGGATCGACGGAGATCGCCACCGGGTCGCTCCAGACCACCTGCCCCGGCGGGATCGACACGGTGCGGGCGCCCCGGAAGGTGAGCGGCCGGTTCGAGCCGGGGACCAGCCGCGCGCTGCCCCGGGCGATGCTGTTGCCCAGCCAGGCGTCGCGGACCTGGACCGGGACGGACCCGAACGGGTTGCCGAGCCGGATCCGGACCCCGTCGCCGGGGGCCGAGACCCGGGCGATCTGGCGCACGGTGGCGTCCGGCGCGACGCCGTGCACGCCGGCCAGACCGCCGCGGCCTGGCGGGACACCTGAGGGTCGGCCGCGCCTGCCGGGCTCGCGGCGGGCACCGCCACCGCGGCGGCCAGTGCCACCGCGCAGCCGAGCAGCCGCCGTCCGGCGCGGTTTCGGTCCGTACCTGATGCGGTCACCACGACCACCCCCCGATCGGTAGGTTCCTGCCTTCGAGGGTGCTGCACGCGGGGGCCGATCGGAACCCCTCAGCGGGTACGGATCGTGGCGCTCGGAACACCACCGGTACACGTCACGAGGACCTCGACCCGGTTGCGGCCGGACTCGAAGCGGACCCGTTGGCCGCCGTCCTCCGGCTCGATGTCCTTGACGCCGTAGCCCTGGCCGGGGGCGGTCGTGACGATGAAGGGGTCGGGTTCGCACCGGGCCAGGACGATGCCGCCCGGGCTGGACAGCACGGTGGGCGCCGGCCGGCCGGTGCTGACCGGCGCGGTGCGGGCCGGCGCGGTGCTGGTGGCCGGGGCGGGTGCGGCGGCGAGCCGGCGGTCGACCTCGTCGGGCCGCAGCGGCGGTTCGGCGCTGGGCAGGATGCCGCTGCCGATCGCGCCGACCGCCACCGAGGCCGCGACCGTGGCGGCCGCGGCGGTGGCGAGCCAGGCCACGGTTGCGCCGGCCGCTCGGGTCCGGCGGGAGGTGTGCGCGTTCATCGCCACCCAGGATGGGTCGGCCGAGGTTAAGGCCGGGTTATGGCAGGCTCATGGCCGGGCTGGGCCGGCGGACCGGCGGCCCGCCGTGGCCTACGGTGGCAACCGTGCCGAACGTGCTGCTCGTCGAGGACGACCCGGTGATCCGCCGGGCGCTGATCCGTGGGCTCACCGAGCGCGGGCACGCGGTGGACTCGGCGGCGACCGGCATGGCCGGGCTGGAGCGGGCCGTGGCCAACCGGCCGGACCTGGTGGTGCTGGATCTGGGACTGCCCGATGTGGACGGTCGCACGGTGCTGCGGATGTTGCGCGGCGCCAGCCGGGTGCCGGTGGTGGTGGCCACCGCCCGCGACGACGAGGCCGAGATCGTCGCGGTGCTCGACGCCGGCGCGGACGACTACGTGGTCAAGCCGTTCAGCGCCGCGCAGCTGGACGCCCGGATCCGGGCGGTGCTGCGCCGGGGCGGCGAGCATCCGGTGGACAGCGCGGTGGTGGTCGGCGGGCTGCGGTTGGACTCCCGGACCCGGGAGGCCACTGTGGACGGTCGGGATCTCGAGCTGACCCCTCGGGAGTTCGCGTTGCTGTACTACCTCGCGGCCCGGGCCGGTGAGGTGGTGACCAAGCGCGAACTGCTCGCCGAGGTCTGGCAGCTGCCCTACGGCGGCGGGGACAAGACGGTGGACGTGCACCTGTCCTGGTTGCGCCGCAAGCTCGGCGAAACCGCGCAGCAGGCCCGTTACCTGCACACCGTGCGCGGGGTCGGGGTGCGCGTCGTGGCGCCGGAACCCTGATGCGGCGCCGGATCCTGCTGCTGGTCGCCGCCACCACCTCGCTGGTGCTGGTGGCGTTCCTGGTTCCGCTGGCCGTGCTGGTGCGCGGGGTCGCGGTGGACCGCGCGGTGCAGGGTGCCACGGTCCGGGCCCAGTCGCTGAGCTCGCTGGTGGCGACCGCGGACCCGGCGGGGCTCGCGGTGAACGTGGCGCAGGCGGACGCCACCTCGCCGTACGGGCTGAGCGTGTTTCTCGCCGACGGCACCCGGCTGGGCGCCGAGGCGCCGCGCTCGCCGCTGGTGGAGCTGGGGTCGCGGGGGGAGAGCGCCTCCGGGGAGGTGGCCGGTGGGCTGGAGGTCGTGTTCGCGGTGCGCAACGCGGCCGGCTCCTACGACGTGGTCCGGGCGTTCGTGCCGGACCCGGAGCTGACCCGCGGGGTGGCCCGGGCCTGGCTGCTGCTGGCCCTGCTGGGGATCGCGCTGCTCGGGTTGAGCCTGCTGGTCGCCGACCGGCTGGCCCGCCGGCTGGTGCGGGCCACCATCGAGCTGGCCGGGGTGTCCAACCGGCTGGCCGGCGGAGATCTCACCGCGCGGGCGGATCCGTTGGCGCCCAACGAGTTCGGCACGGTCGCCCGGGCGCTGAACCATCTCGGCGGGCGGATCACCGAGCTGTTGGGCGAGGAGCGCGAGTCGGTGGCCGACCTGTCGCACCGGGTGCGCACCCCGTTGACCGCGCTGCGCCTGGAGGCCGAGGCGCTGCCCGATCCGGACGACGCGGCGCGGATCGGCGCCGGGGTGGATGCCGTGCAGCGGGCCGTCACGGCGACCATCGAGGCGGCCCGGCGGCGCAGCGACGACACCGGCGCCGGCTGCGACGCGGCCGCGGTGGTGCGGGAGCGGGTGGACTTCTGGGCGGCGCTGGCCGAGGACACCGAGCGGGACCTGCTCCGGGACCTGCCGGCCGGCCCGGTTCCGGTCGCGACCGGCCGGGGCGACCTGGCCGCGTGCGTGGATGCCTTGCTGGGCAACGTGTTCGCCCACACCGCGGACGGGACCGCCGTTGCCGTGCGGCTGGTCGCGGCGTCCGGCGGC
>NZ_DASTBH010000191.1:0-7916 GCF_035712165.1 Actinophytocola sp.
GCCGACGAACTGGTGCGCGTTGCCGCGGCCGAGGTGCCGCCCGGGGTGCCGTTCGACACCGAGATCGTCTCCGGCGCGGCCGTGCCGGCGCTGCGTGCGGCCAGCGAACACGCGGCGCTGCTGGTATGCGGGTCCAGCGGCCTGGGCGCGATCTCCGGGCTGCTGGCCGGCTCGGTGACCGTCGCGCTGGCCGGGCACGGCGCGTGCCCCTTGGTCGTGGTGCGCGGCGCGGCCGCGCCGGCGGACGCGCCGGTCGTGGTCGGCGTGGACGGCTCCCCCGCCAGCGAGGCCGCTCTCGAGTTCGCGTTCGAGGAAGCCGCGCTGCGCGGCGGCCGGCTCACCGCCGTGTACGCCTGGGCCGACACGGTATTCCCGGCCGGCGCCTACCCTGGGATCGACTGGCAACTGCTGGACAAGCAGGCCCACGAGATGCTGGCCGAGCGGTTGGCGAGGTGGGCGGACAGGTACCCGACGGTGAAGGTGCACCGGGTGGTCACCCGGGACCGGCCGGCCCATGCCCTGCTCGAAGCCGCAGCCGGCGCGGAACTGACCGTGGTCGGCAGCCGGGGCCGCGGCGGGTTCGCCGGGCTGCTGCTGGGTTCGGTCAGCCAGGCGCTGATCCACCACGCGCCCTGCCCGGTCCTGATCGCCCGACCGGCATGAACGGGTGGGGCGAGCCGGCGGCGGTGCGGGAAACCCATGTGGCGACCGTGTTCCTGACCGGGGACCGCGCCTACAAGGTCAAGAAGCCAGTGGACGTCGGGTTTCTGGACTTCCGCACCCGGGCGAGCCGGCTGGCCGCGTGCCGCCGCGAGGTGGAGCTGAACCGGCGCCTGGCCCCGGACGTCTACCTCGGCGTCGCCGACGTATCCGATGTAGACGGTTTGGTGTGCGACCACATGGTGGTGATGCGCCGGATGCCCACCCAGCGCCGGCTGTCCACCCTGGTCGCCAACAGAGAACCGGTGGCGGACACGGTCACCGGGCTGGCCCGGATGATCGCGGCGTTTCACGCCGGTGCCCGGCGGGCGCCGGAGATCTCCGCCCAGGGCACCCGCGACGCCATCGCCGGCCGCTGGGAGGACAGCTTCGCGCAGGTGCATTCCCTGGGCGAGGCGGTGTTCGGGCCGGGAGTGCTCGACGAGATCGTCGTGCTCACCCGGAAGTTTCTGGCCGGCCGGGCGGCGCTGTTCGATGCCCGGGTGGCCGCCGGACGCATCGTGGACGGGCACGGGGATCTGCTGGCAGATGACGTGTTCTGCCTCGAGGATGGGCCGCGGGTGCTGGACTGTCTGGAGTTCGACGACCGGCTGCGCTTCCTCGACGGGCTGGACGACATCGCCTTCCTGGCCATGGACCTGGACCGGCTCGGCGCGCCCGAACTCGGGGAGTTGCTGCTGGACCGCTACGCCGAGTTCGCCGGTGACCCCGCGCCACCCGCGCTGCGCGCGCACTATCAGGCCTACCGGGCGTTTGTCCGGGCCAAGGTCGCCTGCCTGCGGCACGACCAGGGCGACGCGGCCGCCGCCGCGCAGGCGGCCACCTACGCCGAACTGACCCTGCGGCACCTGCGCCGCGGCCAGGTCCGGCTGATCCTCGTCGGCGGCCTGCCCGGCACCGGAAAGTCCACCCTGGCCGGCCAACTCGCCGACCGGTTGGGCGCGGTGCTGCTCTCCAGCGACCGGCTCCGCAAGGAGCAGGCCGCAATCAACCCGCACGACCGCGCGGCGGCCCCCTTCGGCGACGGCATCTACACCCCGGCACACACCGAACGCGTCTACACCGAACTACTCCACCGGGCTGAACAACTCCTCGGCCACGGCGAGACGGTGATCCTGGACGCCTCCTGGACCCGGCAGACCCACCGCGACGCCGCGGCCGCCCTGGCCACCCGCACGCACAGCGAACTCCGCGCGCTGCGCTGCACCGCCCCCGCACCGGTCACCACAGCCCGGCTCCGCGAGCGCACCGGCACCCCGTCCGACGCCGACGACACCATCGCCACCGCCATGACCCGCACCGCCCAACCCTGGCCGGAGGCCACCGACCTGGACACCACCGGCGCACCCGCCCAGACCGTTGCCACGGCGCTGGCGGTAATCACCGGGCCGGAACCCCCGGTGGAGCGGGGACCTGCGTCCCGGGTGGGAGAACGCCTTCGCCTCTAGGGCCGCACCGGTCCCTGCGCGACTGTTGGATCATGAGGACGATCCGACGATTCTGGCCCCGTAACAGCGAACTGATGCGGCCCGCCGACCGGATCGAGAAGGCCGTGCTGGGCTTGGCCGTGCTCGCGGCGATGGTGCCGTTGGGCCCGAGCAGCCCGTAGATCTCACCCGGTTCGACCCGCAGATCGAGGTCTCGCAACGCGTCCACCCGGCCGTAGCTCTTGCCGAGCTTCTCGGTTCTGATCATCGCCGGCCCGCCCGGAGCGCCTGGCCGCGCTGGTCGTACTCATCCCGGTCGATCTCGCCGCGGGCGAGCCGCTCGTCCAGAATCCGCCGCGCACCGTCGTGCCCCGTGCCGTTGTGCCCCCAGTGGCGGACCAGCAGCACCGTCACGGTGATCAGCCAGCCCCAGAACACGACCATGGTCAGGATCATGAACAACGTCCCGACCCAGCCATAGCCGTGGTGGTCCCAGTAGCCGTCCCAGCCAGGCATCGCACACCTCCGTCCCATCGTCGGACACCACCCAGGCTCGTCCGGCCCGTGGCGTGGGGGAAGGGACCGAGGCACCGCCTGCGCGGAGTCCTAGGTCTCTCGTCTCACCCCGATATCCGCGGTCAGGCTGGACACATGGATGAGGTACGGGAACAGCGCTGGGGCGCGGTGAGCGGGTTCGCCGCGTTGGTCCTGGGTGGGGTGGCGGTCGGGTTCGAGCGCAGCGTGCCGGACCCGGATCGGACACCGGCCGAGGTGCTGGACTTCTATCTCCGCAACGGGAGCGAACTCCTGGCGCAGAGCCTGCTGTTCGTGCTCAGCTCCGGACTCTTTCTGTGGTTCCTGGGCGGCCTGCGCACGTTCCTGGCGCGGATCGAAGGGCGGCCGGCGCGCATGGCGTCGATCGCCTACGCGGCCGGGATCGCCTGGATCGTGCTCAACCTGGCCGTGCAGGCACCGCAGATCGCCCTGGCCCGGGCCGCGGACACCGGCCTGCAACCGCAGCTGGCGGTCGTGGTCAACGACATCGGTCTGGCATTGGCCACCATCGCCGACGTTCCGGTCGCGGTGCTGGTCACCGCTGTGGCCGTGCTGTCGTTGCGGGACAAGGTACTTCCCACCTGGCTGGGCTGGCTCTCGGCGCTGGTCGCCGTGGCGCACCTGGCTGGCTGGGCCGGCATCGTCACCGCGGGCGGCCCCCTTTCGCCCGGCGGCTGGGCGACGTTCGTGATCTACCCGGTGTTCGTCGTGTGGCTGATCGGCATCACCACGGTGATGTTCACCCACGCGCGCGAACCCGTTCGACAAGGAGGTGTGTCATGAGACCGGTTCGCTTGTGGATCGGACTGGTTCTGCTCCTACTGGGTGTCCTGGGTGTGCTCGACGCGACCGGGGTCGTTGACGCCGGCACGGCCATCGAACCGTGGTGGCCGGTCGGCATCATCGGGCTGGGCCTGCTGGCCATGCTCACCACCCGGCAGATCTCGTTCTGGCCCATCGTGATCACCGGGTTCGGCCTGATCCTGTTGGCCGACGCGCAGAACTGGGCCACCGGCAGCCTCATGGGCCCGGCCGTGCTCATCCTGATCGGCGGCGCGGTCCTGGCCGGCCTGGCCCGCCACCGCATCGCCGCGCCGGTGACCGAACCGGTCGCGGTGTTCAGCGGAGCCCGAGCCGTGGACCGTTCCGAGCATCTGACCCACTCCGACGTGACGGCGGTGTTCGGTGGCGCCACCCTCGACCTGCGCGAGGCCCACATCGACGAGGTAGCCTCGGTCGACGCGTTCGCCCTGTTCGGCGGCGTCAAGATCCTGGTGCCCACCGGCTGGCGGATCGCGGTCGGCGGCCTGCCCATTTTCGGCGGCTACGAGGACAAGACCACCGGCAACGGCACCCTGCCCCCGGACGCACCCCTGCTCAAAGTCAACGCCACCGCCATCTTCGGCGGCGTCGAGGTCACCAACGACCCGAAATGAGGTGAACGGACAATGACACGCCGGCATTGGAAGGACCTGACCCCCACGCAGCGCGCGGCCTTCGTTTCGGCGAGCGCGGTGCAGATCGGGCTGGCCGCCGCCGCGTGGACCGACCTGGCCCGCCGCCCACAGGAACGGGTGAACGGCCGCAAACCACTGTGGGCCGCGGCGATCGCCGTCAACTTCGTCGGACCGATCGCCTACCTGCTGTGGGGCCGGGCGAAGACCAAGGCCCCGACCCCGTGAGCCGACCGGCCCTGCCGGTCACCAGCCAAGGTCCGTGGTAGCCGGGTACCGGCGGTGCTGCGCTGAAGGTATGAGTACCACACTGGAACTGCCTCCGATGCACCAGCCCGAACCCACACCGCCGCGCAACCGGCGCACCGTGATCATCGTGGTGCTGTCGGTGTTGCTCGCCATCGCTACCGCCGCCGCCGTGACGCTGGCGGTGGTCGGTGGCGGCGAGGACCCGGCGCCAACGCCGGGCAACCCACCCTCCGCCGGACCGACCGCCAGCGCCCCATCGACGGCGCAGCCGACGACCGGCTCCGCAACCCCGACGCCGAGCCAACCGACCGTGGTGCCGTTCGGCTACCAGCCGCTGTGGCCATTCACCAACCTGGCCGAGGTCACCGCCTGGCAGAACGCCTACCGCTCCGGCGGCCACGCCCCCTGGCACCTCGACGCGGACGCCACCGCGCTCGCCTTCACCACCGGCTACCTCAAGTTCACCGCCATCAACGTCGTGGTGTCGCACTCGATCGCGGGCACCGAAGCGCTCGTCGCGGTCGGCTACCCGATCGAGAACCGGTCACCCGGCACCGCCGCGGTACTGCACCTGGCCAAATTCGGCGTCGGCGCCGACGCGCCCTGGGAGGTGGTCGGCAGTAAGGACACCACCCTGACCCTCACCCGACCCCGCTACGGGACCACGGTCCGCTCACCGGTCACCGTCGGCGGGACGATCACCGGAGTGGACGAGAGCATCCGGGTGCAGATCCGCCAGCCCGCCACCGAGCAACCCCTCGGCCAGACCGGCGGCCTGCCCGCCGGCGGGGTGCGCACGCCCTGGACGACCACGGTGACCTACCAGGGCGCCACCGCGCCCGCGCTGACCATCGTCGCGTTCACCGGCGGCCACTACACCGAGGTGGAACGGTTCGCCGTCACCGCCGTCCGCTCCACGATCTGAGCGGGACCTCAGCCCGCCCAGGCCGACAGGCAGGGCCGGTGGTCGGGATCGCGAAGCCGATCGAGCGCGTGGAGCTGGAGTTGGCGCACCCGTTCCGGGCTGATCCGCAACCGCTCAGCGGTCTCCCGCAGGGTGCTGGGCTTGCCGGTGCGCAGGCCGAAGCGCAGGGTGATGACCTGAGCCTCGCGCGGCGGCAGCGCCGCCACGGCGGCCGCGACGTCGTCGATGAGGGCGTGATGTTCGGCGATGTCCGGCGTCGAGGGCAGCTCGGTGTCCTCGACGAGCTCACCCAAGGTCAGAGCGGCGTCCTCGCCGACCGGAGTGTCCAAGCTGACCACCGCGCGGCCGATCCGGCGCAGGTCGGCGACCCGTCCCGCGGTCTGGCCGGTCCGCCCGGCCAGTTCTTCGGCGGTCGGCTCCTGCGCCTGGTGCAGGGCCAGCTGGTGTTCGGCCGCGCGCACCTTGTTCAGTTCCTCCCACACGTGCATGGGCAGCCGGATCGTGCGGGCACCCTCGGCGGCGCCGCGATCGATCGCCTGGCGGATCCACCAGGTGGCGTAGGTGGAGAACTTGTATCCCTTGGTGTAGTCGAACTTCTCCACCGCGTGGATCAGGCCCAGCGTGCCGTTCTGGATCGCGTCGAGCAGCGGCACACCCTGCCGGTAGTGCTTGCGGGCCACCGCCACGACCAGTCGCAGGTTGGCCTTGATCATGTGGTCCCTGGCCTGTCGGCCGTCCTCGGCCACGGCCCGCAACTCGTGCCGGCGGACCGCGGTCAGCTGGTGCGGTCCGCCGGCCGGTTCGCCGAGCACCTGCTCCGCGTAGAGCCCGGCCTCGATCCGCTTGCCCAACTCGACTTCCTGGGCAGCCGTCAGCAGGGGAACCGAGCCGATCTCGTTCAGGTATCGCCGGACGAGATCGAGCTGCCCGTCGTCAGCGCGGAGTGTCATAGCCGCCCGGTCCTAACCGGACAGTCGGGCCGGTCGGTGGGTGATGGCCTCGATGTCCTGGACGGTCGCGTCCAGCAGTTGGTTCGCCAGGTCGGACAGCGCGCGGGCGACGGCCAGTTCGTCGCCGATCTCCGGCACGTTGGCGTCGGCCGGGTTGAGCCGGGCCAGGCCCGTCCCGACCAGCCTGGTGTCGTCCGGGTTGTGCAGCCGGGCGGTGGCCCGGGTGCGCTGCTCGTGCTCGTCGACGAAAATGTCCACTCGCCACTGCTTGGCCGTGGTCATGATGTCCACCTCCTTCGGTGTCCAGCGTGGTGCCGGTGCGTTCGGCAGCCCACCTTCGAACGTCCCTCGCGGCCGGGACCTAGGACCGCATCGGCCGGCACCGGTGCGGGCGACGCTTGGGGTATGAGCGCGCTCGCCCACGCCGAACTGGACCTCGCCGAAACCCTGCGCAACCGCCGCGCGCTGTCCACACCGGAGTGACACCATGACGACCGTGGCCGAGCGGCCGACCCAGTCCACACCGTCCGGACCGGACCGGAAAGCGGTGAACTGGCACTGGCGGGCACAACTGGGGTTGCTCGCCCTGCTGGCGGCGCTCACGGCGGCCGGGACCGTGGCCGAATGGGCCTGGCTGGTGGCCACGCTGTTGGGGTTGGGTTATTCGGTCGCGATGGTGGGCGCCGACCTGGTGGCCCGCCGGTTCGGCACCGACCTGCTGGCCACGCTGGCCCTGGCCGGGTCGCTGCTGGTCGGCGAGTACCTGGCCGGTGCGCTGATCGCGCTGATGCTGGCCACCGGGCAGGTACTGGAGGGCTACGCCCAGCGGCGGGCGCACCGTGACCTGGACGCCCTGCTGGACCGGGCCCCGCGGTTCGCCCAGGTGCGGCGCGACGGTGCGGTCACGACCGTGCCGGTCGCCGAGGTCCTGGTCGGCGACACCGTGCTGGTGCGCACCGGCGAGGTGGTCCCGGTCGACGGCCGGCTGGTCGAACCGGGCACCTTCGACGAGTCGGCGCTGACCGGCGAGTCGCTGCCGGTGCACCGCGTGGACGGGGACGCGGTGCGCAGCGGGGTGTGCAACGCCGGGGCCGCGGTGGCCGTGCACGCCACCCGGACCGCGGCGGAGTCGGCCTACGCGGGCGTGGTCCGGCTGGCCGAGACCGCGCTGGCCGAGACCGCGCCGGTGGCCCGGATCGCCGACCGGTTCGCGGTGGTGTTCGTCCCGGTGGCGCTGACCCTGGCCGGCGCGGCGTGGTGGTGGTCCGGAGAGGCGGTGCGGGCGGTGGCGGTACTGGTGACCGCGACGCCCTGCCCGCTGTTGCTGGCCGTCCCGGTCGCGATCACCGCCGGGATGTCGGCGACCGCGCGCTGCGGTGTGGTGGTCAAGGACGGCGGCGCGCTGGAACGGCTGGGGCGGGTGCGCACCGCGATCCTGGACAAGACCGGCACGGTCACCGCGGGCGCGCCCCGGGTCACCGACGTGATCACCGCGCCCGGTCAGGATCCGCGCCTGGCACTGGCCTGGGCCGCGGCCGTGGAACACGGCTCACCGCACGTGCTGGCCACCGCGGTGCTCGCCGCGGCGCACCGGATTGACGTCCCGGCCATGACGGCCGGCCGGGTGGTGGAGCAA
>NZ_DASTBH010000192.1:0-3208 GCF_035712165.1 Actinophytocola sp.
CGGCGCGCCGCTCCTCGTCGAGCAGCCGCCAGACGGTGTCCATGTAGGGCAGCACCTTGGGAGCGACCGAGGCGAGCTCGTCATAGACGGCGCCGGCGTCGATCTCCGCGAGCTGAAAGCCGCGGCGCAGGGTGAGGATCAGGTCGACCACGAGGGCCGTCCAGCCGGTCTGGTGCCAGGCGCCCAGGCCGGCCCCGTTGTCGCCGTGGAAGTACTCGGGGAACGCCAGCAGATCCTTCCAGTCCGGGTGCGACTGGAACGTCTCCGCGATGCCGTAGATCGGCCGGCGGCCGTGCTCGTCCGGCAGGAACAGCGAGATGAGCCGGCGGGACAGGTCGTCGGCCACCTCGTCCAGCGTCGCCTTGTTCCCCGAACGGGCCGGGAACTCCACCGTCAGGTCGTCGCCGAAGAACTCCCCGAACTGCCGCAGCGCCCCGATCAGCAGGTAGTTGGTCGGCATCCAGATCGGCCCGCGCCAGTTGGAGTTGCCGCCGAACAGGCCGCTGGTCGACTCCGCCGGCTCGTACCCGACCGTGAACTCCTCCCCGCCCAGGCTCACCCGGAACGGCTCCTCCCGGTACGTCGCCGACAGCGTGCGGATCCCGTACGGGGACAGGAACTCGTCGGAGTCCAGCATCCGGCACAGGATCCGGACCAGCAGGTCCGGGTTCACCATCGACAGCAGCCGCAACTGCCGCCCGTCCTCGGCCAGCCGCCGCGCCCCGATCACGTCGGAGTACTCCGGCTTGTTGGTCAGGAACCAGCGCAGCCGGGCGGCCAGTTCGTGCAGCCGGGACAGCGTGCCCGAGGTGAGCGTGGTGGTGGCGCACAGCGGCAGCAGCCCGACCACCGAGCGCACCTTCAGCGGCGTCCGCGACCCGTCGGGCAGCCGCAGCACGTCGTAGAAGAACGAGTCCTCCTCGCTCCACAGCCCGTGCTCGTACGCCGCGCCGGCGATGTACGCGAAGTGCTCGAAGAACTTCGTGGCGATGTCGGCGTACGTGTGGTCGTGCACGGCGAGCCGGATGCCCATGTCCAGCAGGTTCAGCGCGTACATCGCCATCCAGCCGGTGCCGTCGGACTGTTGCAGCACGCCGGCGACGGGCAGCGCCGCGGAGCGGTCGAACGGCCCGACGTTGTCAAGCCCGAGGAACCCGCCCTCGAAGACGTTGTTCCCGTCGATGTCCTTGCGGTTGACCCACCAGGTGAAGTTCAGCAGCAGCTTGTGCATGACCTTGGCCAGGAAGTCGAAGTCCCGGCTGCCGTCGATCTCGAACACCTGCAGCGCCGCCCAGGCGTGCACGGGCGGGTTGACGTCGCCGAAGGCCCATTCGTACGCGGGGATCTGGCCGTTGGGGTGCATGTACCACTCGCGCAGCAGCAGCAGCACCTGCTGCTTGGCGAAGCCGGGATCGACCCGGGCGAGGGTGACGCAGTGGAACGCCAGGTCCCACGCCGCGTACCAGGGGTATTCCCACGGGTCGGGCATGGAGATGACGTCGAAGCTGTTCATGTGCCACCAGGCGGCGTTGCGCCCGTGCCCGCGCCCGGCCGGCGGCGGCTCGCTGGCCGGGTCGCCGGTCAGCCACCGGCCGACGTCGAAGTGGTAGAACATCTTGCCCCACATCAGCCCGGCCAGCGCCTGGCGCACCACGTCGACCTCGGCGGGGCGGGCGGCCGGCGGCACCAGGTCGGCGTAGAACTGGTCCGCCTCGGCGGCGCGGGCCGCCATCGTCTCCTCCCAGGTCGGGCCCAGGTCGAGCCGCGGTGCGACCCGGGTTCCGGGCGGCGGGGCGGTCAGCGTCAGCCGCAGCCGGATCTCGGCCTGCCCACCGGCCGGCACCTCCAGCACGTAGTGCAGGGCCGCCTTGGTGCCCTCGCCGTCCGGGTTGACGGTGTCCTTCCCGGCGACCACGTGGTCGTTGATCCCGTCCTTCGGGTACGGCGAGCGCCCCGGCAGCCCCCACAGCCGCTCGGCGTTCGTCTCGTTGTCGCAGCACAGCGCGGCCGGCTCGCCGTCGCCCTGCAGGACGAATTGGCCGAGCACCCGGTGCCGGCCGACCAGCCGCGTGCCGTTCGCGGTGATCACCGGCACGTGCTCCCGGCCGGGCAGCCCCCACGACCAGGTGTTGCGGAACCACAGCGTGGGCAGCACGTGCAGGGTGGCCGCCTCCGGCCCGCGGTTGGCCGCGGTGATCCGCAGGCACACGTCGGTCGGCCCGGCCTTGGCGTAGTCGACCGTCACCGCCCAGTACCGGTCCTCGTCGAAGACGCCGGTGTCGATCAGCTCGTACTCGGGCTCGTCCCGCCGCCGCTCGGCGTTGACCACGTCGATCTCCCGGTACGGGAACTCCTCCTGCGGATAGTGGTAGCGCCAGCGCATCCAGGAGTGGGTGGGCGTGGAGTCCAGGTACCACCAGTAGTCCTTGGCGTCCTCGCCGTGGTTGCCCCGGTCGCCGCCGAGGCCGAACATCCGCTCCTTGAGGATCGGGTCGCGGCCGTTCCACAGGGCCAGGCCGAGGCAGAACGTCTGCCGGTCGTCGCAGAGGCCGGCCATGCCGTCCTCGTTCCACCGGTAGGTGCGGGAGCGCGCGTGGTCGTGCGGGAAGTAGTCCCAGGCGGTGCCGTACTCGCTGTAGTCCTCCCGCACCGTGCCCCAGGCGCGTTCGGCCAGGTACGGACCCCAGGCCCGCCAGGGCTGCTCCCCCGCGTCGGCCTGCGCCAGCCGCGCCCGTTCCGCGCCGTCTGTCATGCGGCCATTGTCCAGTGCCCGTGTTACCGGGTGGGCACCACGGTCACCCGCGCGACCGTTTTGGCACCCCGGCGCGGCATTATTGACCGATGATCCCGATCCGCTTCGGGCCCCAGGTGTGCGGCCACCTCCTTGAGGGCACGACCCGCGAGTGGCTCGTCCCGGACGGCCTCGGCGGGTACGCCATGGGCACCGTGAGCGGCCTGCGCACCCGCCGCTACCACGGCATGCTCATGGTGTCCGGCGACGTGCCGGCCGCCCGCCGGCTCGCCGTGGCGGACCTGAACCCGGTGGTCACGCTGCCGTCGGGTGCCCGGGTGGAGCTGGGCAGCCACGAGTGGGCCGACGGCACCGTCCACCCGCGCGGGTACGAGCTGCTGGAGTCGTTCGACCTGACCGACGGGCTGCCCCGCTGGCGGTGGCGGCTCGGCGAGGTGGTGATCGAGCGGGAACTCG
>NZ_DASTBH010000193.1:0-42531 GCF_035712165.1 Actinophytocola sp.
CTTCGCGCGGTCTCCGGGCGCAGTATGCGGATCCTGCGCCGGCCGGGTGAGGCGGACGAGCTGATCCCGCTGGACTCGCCGGACCCGGACGGCATCCGGGTCCTCGTGGTCGGCGACGACCTGCTGGCCCGCCGGGGGATGCTCGCCGCGCTCGACGACGCTCCCGGCCTGGTCGTCGTCGGGGATCGCCACCCCGGCTCCGGTGTCGGCGCCGCCGTCCGGTCCAGCAGCCCGGACGTGCTGCTGCTGCACGGCCTGTCCGGGGCGGAGGCCGAGCCGACGCTGACCGCGGCGCGGGCGGCCGCCCCGGACATCCGGGTGCTCACCATCTGCGCCCGGGCCGACCGGGACACCGACCCCGGGCACGGGCTGCTGCCGGCCAGTTCCACCCCGGAGGAGATGGTGGCCGCGGTGCGCCTGGCCGCCGCCGGATACGTACTGCGCCGCGGTCCGGCGACCGCGGGCGGGGCCGGCCGGGCCGCCGCCGTGCGCCGTGGGCTCACCGAGCGTGAGTGCGACGTGCTGGAGCTGGTGGCGGCCGGCATGTCCAACGCCGAGATCGCCGGCACGCTGACCCTCTCCGAGCACACGGTCAAGTCCCACGTGCAGAACCTGCTGGGCAAGCTGAAGCTGCGCAACCGGATCCACGCGGTGATCTACGCGTTCGACACCGGTCTGGTCCGTTCGGGGAATGGCTGAGCTCAGCGCAGCTCCTCGGCGGCGAGCTCGCCGGCCGGGTCCGCCGCCGGCAGGTCGCGGCGCAGGATCGCCTTCACCTCGGCCTTGGCCCGGGCGTAGTCGTCGGCGATGTCCTCGGCGACCCCGTCCGGGGTGCTGGGCCGGGGCGGGGAGCCGGGGGTGCAGGCGTCGGCCAGGTCCGCCGCGAACGCGGCCGGCGCATCCGCGCGGGCCCGCAGAAAGGCCACCGAGAGCACGATGTCGACGCCCACCTCCTGCAGCGACCGGTGCCCGACCGAACGGTCCGGCACCAGGTGCAGCACCTGGGCGACGGAGCGGCTCAGCTCACGCTCGATCATCTCGCGGTTTCCGGGAAAGGCGATCTCGTCGTCTCGGAACGTCATGTCGGCCTCCGGCCCCGTGGTATGCGCCCATTGTCGACTCCGGTGCGAGGGCCGGACAATCGGTCGCCGGACCGATCGTGCGGCCCCCGGACACCCCTCGTCCGGCGGAGCCCGGGTACGCCGAACGAGGGGTGGCGCGCTAGGAGTGCCCGCTGCCGGCCAGGACCGGGATGAGCGCCGGGGCGTCGCGGCGCCGGCGATACCACTCGGCGGCCCGGGCCATGCCGGCGACGGGCGAGCCGGCCGGTGTCACTCCGGTCTTCCGCCAGATCCGTTCGCTGCTGTACCAGTGATCCTGGGCCAGCAACGAGAACTGGTGATCGGTCAACTCGGGCACGGCGCGCCGGGTGAGCGCGCGGTGCACCGTCGCGGGCAGGTCGTGCTCCGGCAACGGAAGCCCGAGTTGACCGCACACCGTTCTGGTCAGCGTGTGCACGCTGACCGGCTGCGGATGGCTGACGTGGAATACCGCACCCGCCATGGGTTCCCAGGGCATCAGGGCAAGGGCGCCGACGATCCGGCCGAGATCCTCGACCGGAACGACGGAGATCCGCGCGCGGCCGCCTTCGATCCACGCCGGCACCCGCCGCAGCAGCCGCAGCAGGGTCGGGACGAACCAGACGTCGCCGGGTCCGTAGATCAGGTTGGGCCGCAACACGATTCCGCCCATGGCCCGCACGGCCCGCTCGGCGGTCAACCGGGTGCGGCTGGTCGCCGAGACGGGAACGGGGGCGAGCGCGGACTCGGTGATGCCGCGATGCACCCCGCACCCGTAGACGGAGGTGGTGCTGACGTTGACGATGCGGCGGGTCCCGGCCCGGCGAGCCTCGTCGAGCAGGGCCAGCGTTCCTTCGGCGTTGACGGCGACGCATTCGGCGCTGTCTCCGCCGATGTGCGTCGCCAGGTGCACGACGGTGGACACCTGGCGGCACACTCCCCGCAGCGTTGCGGGATCGACGAGGTCGGCCCGCACCTCCACGGCGCCGGCCTCGGTCATCCAGGACGGCAGGGCTCGCCTGCTCAGCACACGGATCTCGGGCCGCGATCCGGATCGGGTTTCGTCCAGCAGCGCGCGCAGCACGGCCGTTCCGACGAACCCGGTACCCCCGGTGACGAGGATGGCTCCCTGCCTCGATCCCCTGGGCGCTACGGCCATGGTCGTCGCCTCAGCCGCGGAGGAGCAGCTCGAGGGTCGCGGTGGCCACGGTTCGGCCGGACTGTTCGAGCACCACGTCCACGGCGGGCCGGCCGGCACCGGCGCGGTGCGTGGCGAACACCGTGCACGGCTCGTCCAGTTCGATGTACCGGACGAAGCCGAAGGTGCCGGTCACGGGTACCGCCTCGGCGCACCCGAGCAGCGCCAGCGCGGCCTGCCGGGCGGCTTCCATGGCCACCATGCCGGGCACGTGGTCGTTCGGGTGGTCGAACATCACCGGGTGGTGCTGGTCGACCCGCAGCAGCCACACGTCCTCCAGTGCCGTGGCCGCCAGTACCACGTCGCTGTCCACCGTGCGGCCGACCGGACCGGCGGGGACGCCGGGCAGCATGGCCACCGGCACGTCGGTGCGGCCGAAGCGCTCCCCGCGCAGCCGCTCGTAGGACGCGGCCGAGATGACCCGGAAGCCGATCCGGCCGGAGCCGACCCGCTCCATGTCGCGGTACACGCCGTATTCCAGCCGGAGCCCGGCGAGCACGTCGCCCCGGCGCTTGATGTCGTGCGCCGCGCCGATGAGCACCACGTCGGCCGGGCGGCCGTCCAGCCGCAGGCCGGTTTCCTCGATCGTGAAGGACATCTCCTGCAGGACGAAGTTCGCGTTGCGTGGAACGCCGAACACCTGGTGAGCGATCGCCAGGGTCGCCTGCCGGATGGTTTCCGCCAGCAGCATGGGGTCATGCAGCCGGGCCTTCGGACCGAAGAAGCTGTGGGCACGTGGCCACTGCGCGCCGACCTGGAAGGTGGTTTCGCCGGTGATGCACAGGTCGGTGACGAACACCTCCGATACGGCGGCGCGGTGCACGAGATGGCGCGGAACGGTCTGCTGAAATAGCACCAGCTCCGCGCTCGGTAAGTCTCCGGTGGTCGGCGATGCCGGAGGGTTGATCATGGTGGTCATGGCAACCTCGTCCCAGTGAAGATCAGTCAGTGCGGTGATCTTTGATGTTGCTCGTAGCGTTGCAGCCGCAGCGTTGCGACGCCTTCGCGCAAGATCGGGTTACGGAAGGCCGGTTCGAATCGATCGGTGTGGCGCACGCCACATGGGTGAACCATACCTACCACCCGGTTTTTTTTCGAGAGTTCAAGGGCAAGATTTTGAGCTATCCTTGAAGTCGCCGTGCCAGCCACCGGACGACTAGGTCGCCGTCCGAGCGCCTAGACGCTCCGTGTTCAGGCGAACTCGGTGCGTGATCAACGACATCGGGAGGTGCTGCCGTTGCCTCGGCAGGAGCGTGCGGAACGTACCCGCGCCAACATCATCGACGCCGCCGCGGCCATGTTCGACGAGTACGGCTTCAACGGAGCCAGCCTCTCGGACATCCTCAACGAGGCGGGCGTCACCAAAGGCGCGTTGTACTTCCACTTCTCCTCCAAGGAGGAACTGGCACACGCCCTGGTCACCGAGCAGTTCGGCGTGCAGGAGCCGCTGCAGCGGGAAAGCGTGGGCATCCAGACCGCGATCGACCTGTGTCACGAGATGGCGCACGCGCTGCGGACCGACGTGCGGGTGCGGGCGAGCATCCGCCTGGTCATCGAGACCGGCAGCTGGGCCGATCCGTCGCCGGACGCCTACCAGCAGTGGATCGACGTGGTGCGCACCTACATGGAGTCCGCGTCGGAGCGGGGCGACCTGCGCAAGGAGCTCTCGCCCGACGACGTGGCCCGCTGGGTGGTCGGAGCGTTCACCGGTATCCAACTCAGCTCCCAGGTGCTGACCGGCCGCGCCGACATCCACGAGCGCGTGACCGGCATGTGGAAGATCGCCCTGCCCGGGCTGGTGCCGCCGCGCCGGCTGGCCAAGTTCGTCCCGTCCGGCACCGCCGGCTACGGCACCGGTTCGGCCACCGCCTGAACGAACTCCGCCCGGTTACTTGTCGTTCGGGTTGACCGCCTCGGATCCGCCGATCTGGAACTCGCCGATCCGGCTGGCGGAAACAATTCCGGGCAGCATCAGGGCCCACATGTCACCGAGGCCGGCGCGCATGTTGCCGCGGCGCATTCCGGCCCACCACAGCACTTCGATGCCGACACAGATGGTGACCACGAGCGTGCTGACCACGTCGACCAGCACCCCCTCGTCCAGCTCGCCGGCCCGCTGGGCCCGCTGCAGGGTGGTGTCGACCGTGGCCAGCAGCTCCACGTAGAAGTCCACGAAGGGCCGGCCCCGGTCGCCGCACTCCCGCGCGGTCCGCAGACTGGCCCTGATCACCGGCTCGCTGTCCAGCCAGCGGGCCAGCATGTGGGTGATGTCGATGAGCGACTGCAGGGCATAGACCTCGGCCGCGACCTGCTTGTCGACGAAGGATCGCAGCATGCCGCAGGCCTCGGCCTGGATTGCGCCGCCCAGCTCCTTCTTCGAGGCGAAGTGGAAGTAGAAGGCCCCCTTGGTGACCCCGGCCGCCCTGCTGACGTCGTCGAGCGTGGCGCCGGCGAACCCGTCGCGGTCGAACAGCTCGGCGGCCGACCGGATCAGGTGCAGCCGCGTGTACTCGGATCTCGCTTGTTTCGTCACGACACGTCCCGTGGCACGAAGGTGTGCGGTGTGGCCACCGAGGGCTGGGGGCGTGCCGGCCATAAGCTCCGCACACCCCCGCCGCCCTCGTCCGGACGTGCTGTCGACTCGCGGCCGGTGTTCATGCCTGCCCCCAGTGTCGCTGGGCAGCGCCGCCTTTCTCATCCAGCCGCCCGGACCATGCTGGTGTGCTCGGTCGCCGGTTCGGCCAGACGTGGGTCGGACATGAGAATCGCGTGCTGGAGCCGGCGCAGGCTGGGCGACGGTTCGAGGCCGAGCTCGTTGACCAGGCAGGTGCGCAACCGGCGGTACACGTCGATCGCCTCACCGCGCCGGCCGGAGCGGTAGAGCGCCAGCATGAGATGTGCGTGCATACCCTCATGCGTTCGGTATCGCCCGACCAGACCGGCGAGTTCCCCCAAGAGCTCATGTTGGCGGCCCAACCGGAGATCCGCGTCGATGCGGCGGTCAAGGACATTGAGCCGAGCCTCCTCAAGACGATGCCCCTCAACCTCGAGTAGCGAGCCAGTCTGGACGTCAACGAGCGCCCGGCCCCGCCAGATTGCCAGTGCCTCGGTGAAGCTCTTCGACGCCGTCTCGAAGTCGCCGAGCTCCCGCGCTCTGTGTCCGACCGCCGCCAGTCGGTCGAATTCCCGCACGTCCACCCTCCCCCCCATGGTATCGAGGAGGTATCCGCCCGGGTACGTGACCAGCACTCGTTTCGCGTCCCGCAGGTCACCGGCCGTGGACTGCTCCAGCGCGCTACCGATCAGGTTGCGCAGATGCAGGATGTAGGTCTGCACCGTGGTGTTGGCGCTACGGGGAATGTCCTCGCCCCAAAGCTCCTCGAACAACGACGCCATCGGAACGACCTGGTCGGCGTGCACGGCTAACATCGCTAAGACCTTGCGCGGCTTCGCGGCTGTCGGGGCCACCGACACTCCGCCTTGACGGGCCATCAGAGGCCCAAGAATATCAATGTCCACTTCGTCTCCTGCGCCGGTTCGCGGTCGATGTGCCGGCCCGGTGGTCGGCATCTGCTCGACCGCCTCTCAATGATACAAAACCGACCGCCCGGTTTGTCAATATAAAACCGGGCGGTCGGTCTGTTCCATATCAGTTGAAATCGCGCCATGCTCGGAGATCGTGACTCCCCGCGCTCGAAACGGGTCGGGGAGTGTCGAAGAGTAAGCGAGCTCCAGCGACGGGTCCTGATTCAGGATCGCCTGCATGCGGTCCTTCAACTTCGGCGACGGCTCCATTCCGAGCTCGTTGACCAGCCTGCGGCGCACCGTGTCGTACTCCCGGAGCGCGTCGGCCTGCCGCCCGGACCGGTACAGCGCCACCATCAGCAACTCGGCCAGCCGCTCCCGCCACGGGTAGAGCGTGGCCATCTTCTTCAGCTCGCTGATCACCCCGAGCTCGATGCCCGCGGCCACGCTGGCCTGGAACTTGTCCTCGATGGCGGCCAGCCGGGTCTCCTCCAGATGCAGCACCGAGCCGTGGCACATCGGCCCGCCGGTCACCCCCTCGAGCACCGGGCCGTCCCACAGCCGCAGGGCGAGATCGAACATGTCCGTGGCGCGCACCGGATCGGCGGCCATCTCGCCGTGCGCGGCGGCGACCAGCCGTTCGAACAGCGTCGCGTCCACCTCGTGCGGCTCGGTGTACAGCACGTAGCCGGTGGGCAGCGTGATCAGCCGCTCCCGCGCGAATTGCTCACCGAAATGTGATTTGAGAAGTTTTCGCAAACGCGCGACCAGTGCCTGCAGCGCGTTATCGGCCTTGGCCACCGGCCGGCCGTCCCACAGTTCCGCGAAAAACTGCTCCTTGGTGACGACCTTGCCTGAATTGATTAACAAGGTGGCCAGCAGGGTGCGCTGACGGCCGCCGTGCAGCGCGACCAGGCGGCCGTCCCGGACCAGCCCGACGGTCCCGAACACCTTGAAGATGACGGTGTCGGCCGGGTTCGCGGGCGGCAACGGCTCCGCCATCGACCACCTCTTCCGTCGGTTCGCTCCCGCTCGGCCGCTCACAGTGCATTGGCCACCTGGAAGATCCGTAGAAAGCCGGTCAGGCCGGCCCGGCCGGAGAACGCCACGTACTCGGGCAGCACGGCGTGCGGCGCCCACTTGTTCTTGTAGGCGAGCTGCGTGGCCGCCGGGTAGACGGCCGCGCCGTGCCGGGCCAGCACCCGGACCAGCCCGGCGAACCAACGGCTCGCGGTGGCCGTCTCCAGCCCGGGGTCCAGGCCGGTGAACGGGGTGAAGCCGAAGTGCAGCCAGCCCGCGCCCTCGGCGGTGAACGTGTCGATGGCGGTCTTGTTGATCGCCTCCATGATCCCCGGCGGCCCGTCGGCGCGGCGCCGGGACAGGTCGTGCAGCCAACCCGGCCGGCTGCCGTAGACCGGCGAGTAGGAGATGTAGCCGGCCAACGCGCCGTCGATGAGCCCGACGAACAGCCGGCGGTGCGGCTGCGCCGGCCCGCCGCGCTCGCCGACCAGGAACTCCAGCGGCTTGGCGTGCCGGCCCTTGGACCGCAGCCAGGCCGCGTCCAGCGCGGCCGCCTCGGCCGCCCAGCCGGCGTGCTCCGCCTCGAGAACGGTCAGCCCGCTGCGCAGCGCCCGGTACACCTTGTTGCGCAGCCGCACGAACCGGCCGCCGCGCAGCGAGAAGGCGGTCAGGTCCACCGCATAGGAGGCGCCGACCTGGTTTACCGCATACCCGGAATCGGCGTAGAGCAAAGCATCCGCCCGCTGCAGTTGAATCGCGACGACACGCTTTCCGGCCGCGGCGGCGAACGCGCCGAACCTGTCGAGCAGTTCACGGTGACCGGCCGCCGGCGCGAACGGCCCACCGAACTGCACCAGATGCCCGCCGCACCGCCGGTAGACCACCATCCCGTCCAGGTCCGGCGCGGCGAAGTAGCTGTTTCCGCTGTTCAGCGCCAGGAACGCGCTCGGGTTGTCCGAATAGGACTCGAGGATGCGTCGCGCCGAGTGCGACGTCACCGGACCCGCGGTATCGATCGACATGGTAGCCATCCTCGATACCACGCTCGAGAAATCTGCTAAATTCCGTCCAGTACCGCGCTTTCCTAGTCAGTCGCGAGTCACGTGTCAGCGCCTCGTCAAAGGCTTTTGTCAGACTCGAATTCAGCAATGCATCAGATAAATCCGGGTGATGCTTGTTGGGAGCGAAGGACGGCGGGCGTGGCAGTGAACCTGGCAACCGACCTGCCGGCAGGGGACGAGTCTGCCGGCCCGGTGACCGGTGCCCCGGCCTACGACTACTCGTCCTATGTGGACGGCCGGGACGTCGCCTCCGGGCGGTACGTCTACACCGTCTCCGCCCGGTCGGTGCTCGAGGACGTGTTCGCCAGCCTCACCCTCAAGCGGCGGCTGGAACAGGGTGACCTGCCGCTGTCCGGCGCGGCGGCGGACCAGGTGGTCGGCCGGTGCGCGATCGCCGAGCCGGCGACCGTGCAGGCCGCGCTGGAGGCCGCGGCCACCGCCGCACCGACCTGGGCGGCGGTGCCGCTGGCCGACCGGATGCGGCTCGGCGCCGGCATCGCCGAGGCGCTGCGGGCCCGGCACGCCGGGCTGGTCGAGCTGATGGTGGCGGAAGGCACTCCGCGTGCGCTGGCCCGCTGGCAGGTGGCCGGCCTCGCCGAGCTGTTCAGCCCGCAGACCCTCGGCTGGTGCGCCCGTCAGATGCACGAGGAGATCCGGCTCGGTCCGCGCCGGCTGACGGTGCGCCGCGTGCCGGACGGCGTGGTGTGCGTCAACCCGCCGCAGAACGCGCCGGCGGCCAGTGCCCTGTTCGGCATCACGCCGCTGCTGGCCGGCAACGCGGTGGTGGTCCGGGCGCCGCGCAGCGCGCCGCTCGGCGTCATGTTCGCGTTGCGCGAGCTGGTGGTGCCGGTGCTGGACGAGCTGGGCGCGCCACCCGGCGTGCTCGGCGTGTTCTGCGCCCGGCCGGGTCCGACGCTCGCCGCCTGGCTGGACTCCCCGCTGGTGAACGACATCTTCTACACCGGCGACACCGAACGGGGCCTGGCCTTCGAGCGGGACTGCGTGGCACGCGGCAAGAAGCCGATCCTCGAGCTGGCCGGCAACGACTGCGTCGTGGTCTGGCGCGACGCCGACCTGGAGCTCGCGGTGGAGGCGCTCACCGAGTGCTTCTACGGCTCCGGCCAGATCTGCATGGTGCCCAACCAGGTGCTCGCCCACCCGGCGATCGCCGATGAGCTGCTGGACCGGTTGGCCCGGGCCGCCGCGGCGATCCGGCCCGGTTACCCGGACCAGGACGACGTGCTGCTCTCGCCGGTGCTGCGCAGCGAGAAGTTCTTCGGCCAGGTGCGCCAGGCCCTGGCTGCCGGCGCGACCCTGGTGCACGGCGGCCGCCGGCTGGAGGTGGACGGCTCGGCGTCGGACACCGGGCCGTTCCTGGAGCCCACCGTGCTGCGGGTGGACGGCCTGGCCGGTTGCCGCGACGTGACCGCGGTCGGATCCGAGACGTTCTTCCCGCTGCTGCCGGTCATCGTGCCGCATCCGCGCCCGGACGCGGACCTGCTCGCCGCGATGATCGACTTCGTCAACGGCAACCCGTACGGCCTGCGCAACTCGGTGTGGGCCACCGATCCGGCCGTGCTCGACGAGTTCGCCGGCCGGATCACCAACGGCGGCCTGCTCAAGCTCAACGACTCGCACATCGGGTTCCTGCCCTTCCTGCCGACGCACGGCGGGACCGGGCGCACCGGAGGTGCGTTCGGCGAAGCGAACTATCCGATGCTCCGCAGCTCACACCTGCAGGGCGTGTCGCTGGCCGCAGGGGTGCGGCCACGCGAGGCGGTCTTCGGCGCCTACCGGGCGATGACCGCCGCGAGCTGTTCCTCCCACCGGAACCACGACTGAGGAGTCGACATGCAGTTCATGGAAGCCGACCGCATCCTGTGCGACAAGCTGTTACCGGGCCTGCGGGGACAGCTTGCCGAGATCCCGCTCGCCGAACTGGAGTCCGAGGACAGCCCCGCGATCGAGATGTTCCGCGCGCACGGCGGCACCAACCTGCTGGTGCCGGCCGGCTACGGCGGCCTGAACGCGACCGCGCTCGAGGCGGCGCGGGTGATCCGCGCGCTCGGCGCGCTGGCCCCGTCGATGACGGTCGCGACGATGATGCACCACTTCTCGCTGGGCACCCTGTTCGCGGTGGCCGAGACGATCGGCACCGAGTCCGGGCTGGAGGACATCCTGCTGCGCCGGATCGTGGCCGACCGCATGCTGGTCGCCTCCGGGTTCGCCGAGGGTCACTCCGGGCGCGGCATCCTCGACCCCACCATGCGGGCCGAGCCGGTGGACGGCGGGTTCCTGATCAACGGTTCGAAGAAGCCGTGCAGCCTGTCCCGGTCGATGGACCTGCTCACCGCGAGCGTCTCCATGCCGATGCCGGACGGCGGGCGCGGGACGGGCGTGCTGATGCTGCCGGCGGACACGCCGGGCGTGTCCATCCACCCGTTCTGGTCGTCCTTCGCGCTGGCCGGCGCGGAGAGCAACGAGGTTCGGCTGGACGACGTGCTGGTCACCCCGGAGCACATCATGCAACCCAACCCCGAGGTGGTGCGGCAGATGGACAAGCTGACCACCACCGGGCTGATCTGGTTCCAGATGACCGTGTGCGCGAGCTACACCGGCATCGCCAGCGCGCTGGTGGACAAGGTGCTGGACCGCGCCCGGGGCAGCGTGTCCGACCGGGCCGCGCTCGCGGTGCGGATCGAGTCCGCCGCCGCGCTCACCGAGGGCCTGGCCCGCCGGTTGATGGACGGCGAGGTCGACAACGACACCCTGGCCACCGCGCTGGTCACCCGGTTCGCCGTGCAGGACGCGCTGGCCGCGACCACCAGCCAGGCCGTGGAGATGCTCGGTGGGATGGCCTACATCGGTTCGTCGGACATCGCCTACCTGGCCGCGGCCACGCACGCCATCGGGTTCCACCCGCCGTCCCGGTCCAGCATGGCCGGTGGGCTGGTCGACTACTACGCCGGGTACCCGGTCGTGGTGAGCTGAGGAAGGTCCACAGTGGACACGATCAGGACCGATCCGGCCGCGCGGGACCGGGCGACCATGGACCGCTACCGGCGGCACCTGTCCACCGGGCGGGCCGCGCTCGGCGAGATGTTCGGCGGCGACGTCGAGGTGGCCGCGCGCGGCGCCTGGGTGCGCACCAGCGCCGGACGAGAACTGCTCAACTGTGGCGGTTACGGGGTGTTCATCACCGGCGCCCGGCATCCACGGGTGCTGCGCGCGGTGCGCCGCCAGCTTTCCACCAACCCGGTGGCCACCCGGCTGCTGATCGAGCCACAGGTCGCGCTGGCCGCCGAGGCGCTGGTCGGCACCACGCCGGCCGGGCTGGACCGGGTGCACTTCGCCTGCGGTGGCGCGGAAGCCGTCGAGGCGGCGCTGAAGATGGCCCGGGCCAACGGAAAGCGCCGGCTGGTGTCGATGGAGAACGGCTACCACGGCAAGACCCTCGGCGCGCTGTCGGTCACCGCGAACCCGTTGTTCCAGGACCCGTTCCGGCCGCTGCTGCCGGACACCGCGCACGTCCGGTACGGCGACGCGGCCGCGCTGGAGGCCGAGTTGGCCGCCCATCCGGACGAGTCGTGCGTGATCGTCGAGCCCGTGCAGGGTGAGGCCGGCGTGGTCATCCCGCCGTTCGGTTACCTGGCCGAGGTGCGGCGGCTGTGTCACCAGTACGGCGCTTTCCTGATCCTGGACGAGATCCAGACCGGGCTCGGCCGGCTCGGCTACTGGTGGGGCGCCGAGCGCGAGGCGATCGTGCCCGACGTGCTGCTGGCCGGCAAGGCGCTCGGCGGCGGCGTGCTGCCGGTGTCCGCCGCGATCGCCACCGCCGAGGCGTTCGCGCCGTTCGACCGGGATCCCTTCCTGCACACCTCCACCTTCTCCGGCAGCCCACTCGGCATGGCCGCGGCCCAGGCGGCCATCGCCGCGATCCGGGACGAGCACCTGGTGTTCCGCTCGCGTTGGCTCGGTGAGCTGCTCCGGGAGGAGATCGCCGAGATCCTGGTTGAGCGGCTGGGCGCGGCGGTCCGCGAGGTGCGCGGGCTGGGCCTGCTGATCGGCATCGAGCTGGCCGTGGACGGGCTGGCCGGGGAACTGCTGCTGGAGCTGATGGCGGCCGGCGTGATCGCCAACCACTCGCTGAACTCCGCCCAGGTGCTGCGGTTGACCCCACCGGCCGTCATGGACCACGAGGACGTCGACTTCCTGCTGCACGCCGTCGACCGGGCGGCTCGAGCGGTGCGTGATGTCCTATGAGGACGGTCCGGCTGGAGATCCGGTTCGCCGCGGCGGATCCGGTGGCGGCGTTCCGGGCGATCGCCGACTTCGCGGCGTTCCCGGACCTGGCCGAGGATGTCCGCACGGTGCAGGTGCACCCGGGCACGGTGCGCAACAGCGACTGGACGGTGAACTTCCGGCGCGGCCTGATGCGCTGGAACGAATGGGAGATCGTCGACGTTGACCGGCTGCGTATCGAGTTCGGGCAGACCGACGGCGACTTCGCCGAGTTCGGTGGCCATTGGCAGCTCGCCGCCATCGAAGGCGGCTGCGCGGTGCGGTTCGAGGTCGGTTTCGACTTCGGCATCGAGAGTCTGGCCGGCCTGATGGACCCGATCGCCGACCGGGTCATCACCCGGGTCATCTGCTCGGTACTCACCGGGCTGTTCGGCGACATCACGGTGGTCGAGGGTGGCGAGTCGCTGGTCGACCTCGCCCGGACGGCATGAGGTAGAAGGAAGATGGACGCGGCAAACCACTTCGAGACGAGAACGACCTACCGGCTGATCCGGTTGGAGTACCTGGTCGGGCTGGCCGTGGCCGTGGCGCTGTTCGCCGCGCACATCGGCGAGGTCCGCTGGCTGCCGGCCGTGCTGCTGTTCGCCTACATCGACCTGGTCGGCTACATCCCGGGCGCGATCGCCTATCACCGCAGCCCGACCAAGCAGATCTCGAAGGTCTACTACGTGCTGTACAACACGATGCACAGCCTGGTCACCCAGGCGGTCGTGATCGGGCTGTGGGTCTGGCTGATCGGCTGGGAGTGGGCGCTGCTGGCGATCCCGATCCACCTGTTCGGCGACCGCGCGCTGTTCGGCAACTTCCTCAAACCGTTCGCCGTGCAGTTCGAACCGGTCGAGCACCCCGCCTTCGGAGCCCTACGGGCGGGGGTGGCCAGATGAGTTTGCTGGACGAAGCGGCGAACACCGAACTCACCCCGGCCGAGGCCAACCTGCGCCACTGGCTGGCCACGATGCCACCTCCGCTGGACGGGCACGCGCCAGACGTGCCGGTGCCGGAGTTCATGCGGGAGCCGGGTCCGTTGTTCGACGCGATCGCCCAGGAGTACGCGTTCCGTGCGGTGGCGGAGGAGAAGGCCGCCCGGGCGCTCGGCTACCTGGTCCCCCTTGCCCCGGACACCGACACGATGGAGTTCTACGCCACCCAGGTGCTCGACGAGGCCCGGCACGCCATGGTGTTCCGCAACCACCTGGTCGCCCTCGGGGTGCCGGCAGCGGAGCTACCCGCCGCCACCGAGTCCTTCGCCGGCAACGACATCCGGGCGATCCTCGACCCGCTGGAGGAGTTCAGCCTGCGGATCATGCGCGACCAGGCCGACTTCCTCGGCGGCGTCGTGGTGATGACGGTGATCCTGGAGGGCGCGCTGGCGCCGGCCGCCGAACTGTCCGAGCGCAAGTGGCGGCCGCTCGACCCGGCCGCCGCCGACATCGACCAGGGCGCCGGCATCGACGAGGTCCGGCACCTGACCGTGGGCGCGGCGGTCGCCCGGCAGTACCTCCTCGACCATCCGAAGCGCCGCGACGACGTGCTGGCCCTAATCGAGCGCGGCATGCGGCTGTGGGCCGGCCTTCCGGTGCGGGCCATGGTGCGCAGGCGCGAGGAACTGTTCCAGGCCGGTCTGGCACAGCACGCCGGCGTCGTCGGCGACTACGAGATCTGGCCCGGCCGGCGGCTGGTCGACACCACGCCGGTCGAGCGGTTGACCACGGCCGAGGGCTGGTCGGCCGAGTTGAAAAGCGTTCGGCTGAAGTACATCGGACTGGAGGGAGCGCTGTGATGAACGCGCAGGTGACCGCGCTGGCAAGGCGCTCGTACAGCGGACCGCACACCGCCCGCACCGCGGTCCTTTCCGGACTGGGTTCCTGGGTGCCCCCGCACGTGGTGGACAACGACGAGATCGCCGAGCGGCTGTCCACCACGCCGGACTGGATCCAGACCAGGACCGGGATCCGGCAGCGCCGGGTGATCGACCCCGGTATGTCCACTTCGGACCTTGCGGTGCAGGCCGGGCAGCGTGCGCTGAAGTCGGCCAACGTCGAGTCGGTGGACTTCGTCATCCTGGCCACCACCACGCCGGACCGGCCGTGCCCGGCGACCGCACCGGACGTGGCGAGTCGGCTCGGGGTCGGGGGCGCCGCGGCGTTCGACCTCAACGCGGTGTGCACGGGTTTCGTGTACGGGCTGGCCACCGGCGCCGGTTTGATCGCCGGCGGGATCGCCGACCGGGTGCTGGTGATCGGCGCGGACACGTTCTCCACCATCGTGCACCCGCTGTGCCCGACGTCGGCGGCGATCTTCGGGGACGGCGCCGGAGCCGTGGTGCTGCGGGCCGGCGAGGCGCACGAACTCGGCGCGATCGGGGCGTTCGACCTCGGCAGCGACGGGGACGGCGCGGAGCTGATCATGGTGCCGGCCGGTGGATCCCGGCAGCGCGGCACCCGGATCGCGGCCGACGAGCGGGACACCTACTTCACCATGGCGGGCAAGAAGGTGTTCCTGCGGGCCATCACCCACATGGCCAAGTCCGCCGAGGCCGTGCTCGACCGGGCCGGCATGCGCTTGCAGGACGTCGACAAGTTCGTCTACCACCAGGCCAACGCCCGGATCCTGCACGGGGTCGCGGACCGGCTCGGCCAGCCGCGGAGCAAGTTCGTGCGCAACATCGACATGGTCGGCAACACCGCGGCCGCGTCGGTGCCGATCGCACTGGCGACCGCCAATGAGAACCGTGAGCTTCTCGTCGGGCAGCGGGTGCTGCTCGGCGCCTTCGGCGGCGGGCTCACCTGGGGGTCCACCGTGCTGCGCTGGCCCGACATCGACGCTCTGTAACCGTGACACCCGAGGAGAAACCCATGTCCGCGACGGTTCTCGAACGCCTGACCGCCCTGTTGACCGGCCGCTTCGGCGTGCCGGCGGAGGAGGTCCGAGCCGAGGTCACCTTCGCCGAGCTCGACCTCGACTCGCTGGCGCTCGTCGAGTTCGCCATGTCCGCCGAGCACGAGTTCGGCATCCCGTTCGGGGAGGACGACCTGACCCCACAGTCCACAGTGGACGACGCCGGGCGGCTGATCGGCAGCCGGCTCGCCGGCTCGGACGCTGTGGGGATCGGATGACCCTCGGCCGCTGCGAGGCCGCGGTGACCGGCATCGGCTTGGTGACCCCGGGCGGGATCGGGGTGCTGGAAAGCTGGAAGGCGATCCTCGCCGGCCGGCCGACCGCCACCGTCGACCCGGAACTGGCCGGGATGCCGATCGACTTCACCTGCCGGGTACCGGGTTTCGACGCCGACGAACTGCTCGGCCGGCGCACCGCGTGGCGGCTGGACCGCTACGTGCATCTCGCGCTGGTCGCGGCCCGGGAGGCGATCGAGGACTCCGGCCTGGACCCGAAGGAGTGGGACAGCGGCCGGGTCGGCGTGGTGATGGGCAACGCGCTCGGCGGGGTGCGCACGTTCGAGGAGCAGCACAACACGCTGCTCCGGGAGGGCGCCGGCCGGGTGTCGTCGCTGCTGATCCCGATGATGGGCATCAACATGGTGGCCGGCTACATCGCGATCGACTGCGGCGCACAGGGTCCGAACATGGTCACCACGACCGCGTGCGCGTCGGCCACCACCGCGATCGGCACGGCCCGCGAGCTGATCCGGACCGGCCGGTGCGACATCGTGATCGCCGGTGGCGCCGAGGCCGGGCTGACCCGCCCGGTGCTGGCCGGCTTCACCAGGATGGGCGCGCTGTCCGGCCGGGTGCAGGACCCGGCCGCCGCGTCCCGGCCGTTCGACGGGGACCGGGACGGGTTCGTGGCCGCCGAGGGCGCCGGAGTGCTCGTGCTGGAACGGATGGATCACGCCCAGGCACGCCGGGCGCACGTCCGGGCCCGGCTGATCGGCTACGGCGCCTCGGCCGACGCCCACCACGTCACCGCGCCCGACCCGACCGGCGACGGGGTGGCGAAGGCGATCCGGATGGCGCTGCACGACGCGGGCATCGAGCCGCGCGAGGTGGACCACGTCAACGCGCACGGCACGTCCACCCGGCTCAACGACGCCGCCGAGGCCCGGGCGCTGCGGCGGATCTTCTCCGACGGGCCGAGCGTCACCTCGGTCAAGGGCGTCACCGGCCATCCGCTCGGCGCCGCCGGGGCGATCGAGGCGGCGTCCACGGTGCTGGCCATCGAGCAGGGCCGGGTGCCGCCGACGGCCAACCTGGACCGGCTCGACCCGGACATCGACCTGGACGTGGTGTCCGGCGCCTCCCGCCGGCAGCGGATCTCCGCCGCGATCAGCAACTCGTTCGGCTTCGGCGGCCAGAACGCCGTGCTCGTGATGGCGGCCGCATGAGGATCACCGTCGCACCCACCGCCGACTTCGCCGAGCTGGCCGAAGAGGTCAGAGCCGCGGGACTGCTGGAGCCGCGCCGCGCCTACTACACCGCCAAGATCGTCTTCAACCTGCTGCTCACCGCCGGCTGCTGGACCGCCTTCGCGCTGGCCGGCGACAGCCCGTGGCAGCTCGCGGTCGCCGTCGCCCTCGGGTTCGTCCTGCTGCAGGCCGGCTTTCTCGGCCACGACGCCGGGCACCGGCAGATCACCCGCTCCAAGCGGGCGGCCGAGGTGCTCGGGCTGATCCACCTCAACCTGTTGCTCGGGGCCGCGAACGGCTGGTGGGTGGCCCACCACAACCGCCATCACAGCGACCCGAACAACCTCGACCGGGACCCGGACACACTGCGTCGCCCGGTGGCCTTCGACGTGTCCGAACTGCCGGCCAAGGGCCGCACGCCCGCCCGGCGGTTCCTGATCCGCTTCCAGGCGGTGCTGTTCTTCGTGCTGCTCGGCAACGAGGCGTGGCGGGTTCGGGCTGCCGGCTTCACGGCCGCCCGCGCCGGCCTGCTGCGCAACCCCGTGCTCGAGCTCGGCCTCGTCATCGTCCACATCGGACTCTTTGCGGGCGCTGTGTTTCTGGTGCTGCCGCCGGGACTCGCGCTGGCCTTCGTCGCGGTCAGCCAGCTCACCCTGGGCCTCGGCCTGGGCGCGGTGTTCGCCCCCAACCACAAGGGCATGCCGGTGTACCGGGACGGCGAGCACCTGGACTGGCTGCACCGCCAGGTGCTGACCTCGCGCAACATCCGGGCCGGCCGGCTGGTGGACTTCCTGTTCGGTGGCCTGAACCACCAGATCGAGCACCACCTGTTCCCGGGCATGCCCCGGGTGAACCTGCGCCGGGCCCGGCCGATCGTGCGCGACTACTGTGCCCGGCACGCGATCCCGTACCGCGAGGTGTCGCTGTGGTCGTCCTACCGCGCGGTGGCCGCGCACCTCGGCGCGGTGAGCCGGCAGGCCCGGCAATGAGGGTCATCGCCGGACCGGCCGACCTGGCCGCGCTGGCCGGCACCCGGTTGGGGGCCAGCGGGTTCCGCACGATCGAGCAGCGGCAGATCGACGCGTTCGCCGCGCTGACCGGCGACCAGCAGTGGATCCACACCGACGCCGAACGCGCCGCCACCGGACCGTTCGGCGTCACCATCGCGCACGGCATGCTCACCCTGTCCCTCGGCGTCGCCCTGCTGGCCGAGGTGTTCCGCGTCGACGGGGCAAACCTGGTGCTGCACAAGGGTTTCGACCAGGTTCGGTTCGGTGTGCCGGTGCGCTGCGGCAGCCGGGTCCGGCTGCTCGCCGACCTCACCGGGGTCACCCCGCGCGCCCGCGGGTTCACCGAGGCGACGCTGGCCGTGACCATGGAGATCGAGCGCAGGACCCGGCCGGCCTACACCGCCCTGGCCCGGATGCTCTACCAGGAGGCGCCCGCATGCGTGCGTTGATCATCGTCAACCCGGCCGCCCGGGGCCTGTCCCCCGACCTGGCCGGTGCGCTGGAAGCCTTGTGCCGCAACCGGTTCACCGAGGTAGAGGTACGGCACACCACCGGGGCTGACCAGGCAACCGCGCTCGCGGCGGGTGCCCCGGCGGGTTGCGTGGTGTTCGCGGTGGGCGGCGACGGCACCGCCCGCGAGGTGGTGCACGGCCTGGCCGGCGCCGCGGCCAGCATGTTCATCGTGCCGGCCGGCACCGCGAACTCCTGCTACCGCTCGTTCTGGGGCGAGACCGCCTGGCCGGACGCGCTCGACGCGGCGCTGGCCGATCCCGCCGGGCACACCAGACACCTCGACCTGGCTCGGCTGGCGGAGAACGGCAAACTGGTGCTCGCCGGCGCCTCCACCGGCTTTCCGGCGCAGGCCATCCACCGGGCCGAGTCGCTCACCGACCTGACCGGCCGGGCCCGCTACGAACGGGCACTGCTGGACCTGGCCGCCACGTTCCGGCCCTACCCCGGCCGGGTCACGGTCGACGGCGTCGAGGTCCACAATGGACCGACGATGCTCGCCAACGCCGGCGGCAGTCGCTACCGGGGCGGGCAGTTCGAGGTCCTGCCGCACTCGGTGATCGACGACGGTCTGCTGGACGTCTGCGTGATCGGCGGGACGCACGACCCGGCCGAGATGCTGGGACTGGCCCGGGCCGGCCGGCATGTCACCCGGTCCGGCGTGGTCTACGCGCGCGGGCGGCGGGTCACGTTCGAGCGCACCGACGGCGAACCGCTGTGGTTCGAGCACGACGGCGAGGTGCTGCCCGCCGCGAACGGGGCGTTCACCCTCGACGTGCTTCCGGCCGCGGTGGCGATGCTGGTCGGCCCCGCCGCCGATCTGGGTCGCAGATCGTCCGATAACCGGACATTCGTGTCTAAATGGTGAAACAGTCATACTTCCGGCGGTTCTGTAGCCCAGAGTGACCTTCCTAGCATTCTCCGTTGACCTCGTCACCCCTGCTCGAGGTCAGTAAAGGAGAATCCCGATGAGGGCACGGGCCCTGCTCGCAGCTGCCGTGACCGCACTAGCCGGGTTGCTGATCCCGGCCAACGCGGCAGCCGACGAAGTCACACCGTTCATCGTGGGTGGCCGCAACGCCACCCAGGTCTACTCGTTCATGGCCTCCCTGCAGTCCAGCTCGGGCGGCCACTCCTGTGGCGGCTCCCTGATCCGGCCGAACTGGGTGGTCACCGCCGCCCACTGCGGCCAGCCGTTCCAGGTCCGCGTCGGCACCACCAACCGCACCTCCGGCGGCACCGTCGCCCGGGTGGCCCAGCGCGTGGCCCACCCGAGCGCCGACCTCGCCCTGCTCCGACTGTCCACCTCGATCGGACAGGCTCCGATCACGATCGCGACGACCTCCGGCGCCACCGGCACCGCCACCCGGATCATCGGGTGGGGCCAGACCTGCGCGCCGCGTGGTGGCTGCGGGGCCCCGGTGACCCTGCAGGAGCTCGACACCTCGATCGTGGCGGACAGCCGGTGCCTCGGCATCCGGGCCAGCACCGAGATCTGCACCAACAACCCCGGCGGCAACAGCGGAGCCTGCTACGGCGACTCCGGTGGCCCGCAGGTCAAGCAGGTCTCCGGGACCTGGCAGCTGATCGGCGCCACCAGCCGGGCCGGCAACAACAGCTCGACCTGCGCCACCGGACCGTCGATCTACGTCGACGTGTCCGCGCTGCGCAGCTGGATCACCAGCGTCACAGGCTAGGTTGCAGGTCCGCTGGATGAACCCGGCCGGAAAACCGGACCCACCATCCAACCGGCCCGTTAGGTGACCGAGGACCCGGAGGTGTGCTCGCGCAGCAGCGCGACCGTGCGCTCCGGGTCCTCCCACCAGAACAGGTGCCCGGCGCCCTCGAACAGCTCCAGCCGGGCGTTCGGGATCAGCCCGGCGATCTGGCCGGCGTTGGCCACCGCGAGGATCTCGTCCGCGGTGCCGTGCATGACCAGGGTCGGCGCGGAGATCTGGGCCAGCCGGGCGATGGCGTCGTGGCCGAGCACCGCCTGCATCTGCAGCATCATCACCGGGACCGGCACCTTGACCGCGAGCGCGATCTCCCGGAACTCCTCGAAATGGGCCGGTTCGGCGGCGTAGCGGGCCGAGAGGTTGACCTCGAAAGCCGTGCGGACGGCCAGATCGGCGTCCCGGGTGGCGCTCGCCTGCACGGCGCGCTGCACCCCGGTGGCGCTCAGATCCCCACCGGTGCCGGGATAGGTGCAACCCAGGGTCAGCGTGCGCACCAACTCCGGCCGGCGCAGCGCAAGCTCCTGGGCGACCATCCCGCCGAGCGAGATGCCGAACACGTGGGCGGTGTCCAGCCCCGCGTCGGCGAGCACCCGGGCCGCGTCGTCGGCCAGGTCGGCGATCGTGAACGGCGCCTCCGCCCGGTCACTGGCGCCGATCCCCCGATGGTCGAACGTGACGATGTCGAAGTCCCGCTCCAGCAACGACAGGAACGGCTCGCCCCACATGCGGTGGTGGCCGGCCATGCCCATGATCAGCAGGAGCGGCGCGCCCGCGCCGCGGCGGACCCGGTGCAGTTGAGGGTTCGACATGGAACCCAGCCTAGTTATCGACCGTTACCGCACCGCATCGGGAATCTGGCCAAAGAATCCGATGATGCTGCGCAGCCGGCCGTCGTCGCCGAACTTGGCGTAGGCGACCCCGCCGAAGGTCGGCCGGCCGGCCGGGTCGATGATCGCCCACTCGAACCGGGCCCGGTCCCGATGGTGGTAGATCTCGCTGGTTCGTCCGTAGATCCGGTCCGGAAACTTGCGATGGATGCGATCGATGTTGGCACTGATCTGAGCGTGCCCACGTGCCTCCGCGCCGCGATCGACGTAATGGCCGTCCTCGGTCCACACCTTCTCGATCATCGCCAGGCGCAGGTCCGGATCGGTCTCGTTCCAGGTCGCGACGTACTCATCGATCTGCTGCTGCCGGTCAATCATGGTGCGAGGCTTCCTTTCCCGCGCACCGACTCCGCCACGCCACCATGATTGCCCGCCGGGCCCGGGCGGGGCCAGCGACCTCGAGCCGGCCGCGAGCCGGGCTCAGGCCGGCCGCTGGGCGAAGGTCCTGCGGTAGTCGGTCGGGGAAACCCCGACGACCCGGTGGAAGTGGTGGCGCAGCAGGGCGGCCGAGCCGAATCCGCACCGCTCGGCGACCTCGTCGATGCCGAGCGTGGTCTGCTCGAGCAACTGCCGTGCGGCCAGTACCCGCTGCGTGGTCAGCCAGCGGTGCGGGGTGGTGCCGGTCTCGGCCACGAACCGCCGGGCGAAGGTGCGCTCGGACAGCCGGGCCCGCTTGGCCAGCGCGCTGACCGGGTGCTCCTCGGCGATGTGCTCCAGCATCCAGGTCAGCACCGGGCCCAGGCTGTCCCCCTCGCAGTCCGGGATCGGCAGTTCGACGAACTGTCGCTGGCCGCCTTCCCGCTGGGGCGGAACGACCATGCGCCGGGCGATGGCCGCGGCGGGCGCCGAGCCCAGCTCACGGCGCACCAGATGCAGGCAGGCGTCGATCCCGGCCGCGGTGCCGGCACTGGTGATCACCGCGCCGTCGTCGACGAAGAGCACGTCCGGGTCGAGCAGCGCGTCCGGGAACCGCGCGGCGAAGGAATCCACGTAGCGCCAATGGGTCGTGCACCGGCGACCGTCCAGCAGGCCGGCGGCGCCGAGCATGAACGCCCCGCTGCACACCGAAAGCAGCGTGCTGCCCCGATTGGCTGCCTGCCGTAGCGCGTCGAGCACGGCCGGTGGGTACTCGTCGCGAATATCGCATGCGGGCACGGCCACCAGGTCGGCACCATGCAACGCGTCCAGTCCCTGCTCGGGAATGAACCGCATGCCGATGCTCGTTCGTACTGGTTGTCCGGGGTGCTCGGCACAGACCCGGAACTCGATGGGCGGCACCCCGTCCTCGGTCCGGTCGATGCCGAACACTTCGCAGATCGTGCCGAACTCGAACGTGGCGAACCCGTCCACGAGCACGGCGGCGACAGTCCTGAGCATGGGGCAAGCGTACTTGGCAGGATTTTGTCGCACAAGGTCAGATCTGCCACTCGTGGCAGGTAATCAACGAGCGCAAACTTAGTGCCATGACAACGGCACTCATGGCAATCATCATCATCGGACTCCTCGCCTATGGCCTCGAACGCAACCGCCGGCACTCCGAGCGGCCCGGATCACGCTTCGCCGGCAGCTCCGACGTCATCGACCGGGACATCGAGCGGCTCTCCGCCGACCTCCGCGCCCGGTACTGATGTCCGGCGCTGGCCCGGCATGCGCACCGAGTACAGCTCCATCCCGGCGACGGCGGGTCCGACCCACACCGAGCCGAACCAGGTCGGGGTGTCGTTCAGCGGACACCGCGCGGCGGTGTTCGAGTCCGGCGGCCACACCGTCGAGCGCGACATCCCACCCGGCTCGGTGTTCGTCACCGGGCCCGACCCGATCAGCTGGACCCACATCCGCGAGCACACCGAGGCCATGGAGATCTACCCCGACCTCGGTCTGCTCGCCTCCCTGGCCGACGGCCCACCCGCGCTGAGACCCGCCGCGGCTACCCGCGACGGCACCGTGCTGGCCATCGCCTCCATCCTCAAACGGGTGCACACCACCGGTTGCGACCTGTCCGACGTGGCCGCGAGCACGCTGGCGCACCGGATCGCCGAGCACATCCTGGACAACCACGCCGGGCGGACCGGCCGGAGCCGGCCGGGCCGGCTCGACCGGCGCACCGTCGACCGGGTGGCTTCCTTCGTCGACGCCGAACTGTCCGGAGAGCTGACCCTGGACCGGCTCGCCGCCGTCGCCACGCTCAGCCCGTTCCACTTCGCCCGGGCCTTCAAGGCCACCACCGGACTGGCCCCGCACCAGTTCGTGATGTCCCGCCGGATCGAGCGGGCCCGCACCCTGCTGATCGCGTCCCGGGACAGCGTCGTCGACATCGCGCACGCGGTCGGGCTGTCCAACGTCAGCCACTTCCGGCGGGTGTTCCGTGGCCACACCGGTGTCCTGCCCGGCGAAGTCCGCAAGATCGGACCCTCCGCCCGCCCGGCGCGCCGTGCGATCGTCCGCCCGTGACTTTCACTCCGTACCTGTTCTTCAACGGCGATGTTCCTTTGTCCGCCCGGATCTACCGCAACACCGACGACCCGTTCGCCCGCCAGCCGGCCGTGATCATCACCGGCTCCTGGCTCACCGTGAAGGAACAGATGGCGCACCTGTACGCCACTTCCCTTGCGGCGCAGGGCTTCACGGTGTTCACCTTCGACTTCACCGGCTTCGGCACGAGCGGCGGAACCCTGCGCCAGGCCGAGATCCCGTCCCGCAAGATCGCCGACATCACCGCCGTCGCCCGCCACGTCGCGTCCCTGTCGTTCGTCCGCCCCGGCGCCGTCGGCTACCTGTCCGTCTGTGCCAGCGCCCAGTACGCGTTGGCCGCCATCGCCGCCGGTGCCCCGATCGCCTCGTTCGTCAGCGTCGCCGGCTGGTTCCACGACACGGCGTCCGTGGCCCCCTTCTACGGCGGCCCCGACGGCATACGCCTTCGCCTGTCCCGCGCCAGTGCGGCCTTCGACGCCCACCTGTCCACCGGCGAGCTCCGCATGGTCCCCGCCTACGAGGACGGCAACGACCGCGCCGGCATGTTCTTCGAGCTGGATTATTACGCCAGCCCCGGCCGAGGCGCCGTTCCCGAGTGGCGCAACGAGATGGCGGAGTTGTCGTGGCCGTACTGGCTAGGCTTCGACGGCCTCGCCGCGGCCAACCGGGTCGCCGCCCCCACCCTGTTCGTCCACGGCGACGACTGCGTCCTTCCGGACAACGTCAAACTCGTGCACTCCCGCCTAGCCGGCCCCAAGGACCTGCTCTGGACCGCCGGCACCCAAACCGACTTCTACGACCAACCCGCCCACGTGTCCCTGACCACCACCGCCGCCGCCGACCACTTCAACTCCACCCTCCCTTAACCATCTGCGGAAGTGGCAACTCGCCGGGCCCGAAGTGGCAACTCGCCGGGCTGGAAATGGGGACTCGCCGGGCTGGGGGCCGGGTGCCGTTCCCGGCTTTCTTGCGGAACGCCGGGTGGGTTGCGTTTGGTGGGGCTGGGTCCGGCGTTCCGTTCGGTTAGGCGCTGCCTCGGGGTCTGCTGTGGGCTCCCTGGTTGCGGGTTTGCCTGGGTGGGGTTCCCGGCTACGTCGGAACGCTCGGGGTGGCCACTGTGGCAGGGCTGGGCCCGGCGTTCCGCGGCGCGACTGTGGACAGCCCCTCGGGGTGCGTCGTCCGATGGCTGGGGGCCTGCCCACAGCCGCGCACCGGGCGGGTCTCCCGCAGCTTGGCAGGGTGGTCGCCACCGGCGAGTCCCCACTTCCAGCCCGGCGAGTCCCCCGTTCCAGCCCGGCGAGTTGCCACTTCGAACCACATATCCCCAGCGGCGGGGCCTGCGGCGGCGCACGCCGCGCCGCAGGCGCGGCGGGCGGGCTGAGACCTTGCGTGGGGATGGGCCCGCTGCGATGCTGAGGAAACATTCCAGCTGGACTGTATGTGGGGAGCGTGGCAATGGCGCGGCAGCTCCGTTCGTTGACCGGGAAGGTTGTGGTGGTCACGGGGGGTGGCCGCGGGATCGGGGCCGCGACGGCGGGGGCGTTGGCGCGGTTGGGGGCGGTGGTGGTGATCGGCGACCTCGACCTGGACGTGGCCAAGAAGACCGCCGACGAGCTGGACGGCGCGCAGGCCCTACCGCTGGACGTCACCGACCGGGACAGGTTCTCCACCTTCCTCGACGAGGTGGAGCGGCAGGTGGGACCGATCGACATTCTGATCAACAACGCCGGCATCATGCCGATCGCGATGTTGGACGACGAGGACGACCGGACCACGCGCCGGCTTCTGGAGATCAACCTGCACGGTGTCATCCACGGGACCCGGGAGGCGATGCGGCGGATGCGGGCGCGGCAGACCGGGCACATCGTGAACATCGCGTCGGTCGCCGGGAAGGCGGGGTTTCCGGGAGTGGCCACCTACTGCGCCACCAAGCACGGGGTGGTAGGGCTGTCCGAGGCCGTGCGGGCCGAGCTGCGGGGCACCGGGGTGGACATCTCCATCGTGCTGCCGTCGATCGTCCGCACCGAGCTGACCTCGGGAGTCGAGGACGCGCGGTTCGTGAAGTCGGTCGCGCCCGACGACGTCGCCGCCGCCATCGTGCACACCTTGCAGCGGCCGCGGTTCGAGGTCTTCGTGCCGCGAGCCCTGGGCACCGTCAACCGGGTCACCCGCCTGCTGCCGCGGGCCGCGGGCGAGTGGGTGGCGCGGCGGTTCAAGGGCGACCAGGTGATGGTGAACGCGGCGCATTCGGCGGCGCGGCGGGACTACGAGGCGCGGGCGGCGGCCAGCGCGCCGGCGGTCGACCGGGAGGGCGCGTGAAGGTGCCGGTGAGCCAGGAGACGATCAGTAGGCTGCGGCGGTTCGTCGTGTCGTCTACCTCGGACACCGTCACCTCGACCCACGTCTATACCGGCGGAGAGCTGGCCGTGCTGCCCCGGTCGACGCCGGCCGACGTGTTGACGGCGGTGGAGCTGGGCCGACGGGCGCAGCGGGGCTGGGCGGGCCGGCCGTTCGGCGAGCGGCGGGTGGTGTTCGAGCGGTTCCACAAGCTGCTGCTCGCCCACCGCGAAGAGCTGGCCGACCTGCTCCAGGCCGAGACCGGCAAGGCGCGCCGGGACGCCTTCGAGGAGCTCGCCGAACCGCTGCTGGTGACCTCCTACTACCTGCGCACCGGGGCGCGGCTGCTGCGGCCGCGCCGGCGGGCGGGCGCGATGCCGCTGGTGGTGGGGGCGACCGAACTGCGGGTGCCCAAGGGTGTCGTCGGGGTCATCGCGCCGTGGAACTACCCGCTCGCGCTCGCCATGGCCGACGCCATCCCGGCCCTGCTCGCCGGCAACGCCGTGGTGCTCAAACCGGACAGCCAGACCGCGCTGAGCCCGCTGTTCGCCATCGAGCTCCTGCACCGGGCCGGACTGCCCGACCACCTGATCCAGGTGGTGCTCGGCGACGGGCCGGTGATCGGCCCCGCCGTCGTGGACGGCGTCGACTTCGTGGCCTTCACCGGGTCCACCAGGACCGGCACGGAGGTGGCCACCCGGGCGGCGGCCCGGCTGATCGGCTGCTCGCTCGAGCTCGGCGGCAAGAACGCGATGATCGTGCTCGAGGACGCGAAGCCGGACCGGGCGGCGGAGATCGCCACCCGGGCCGCGTTCGCCAACGCCGGGCAGCTGTGCCTGTCCATGGAACGCGTCTACGTGCACGAGACGATCTTCGACGACTTCGCCGAGCGGTTCGCGGCGGCCACCGAGCGGCTGCGGCTCGGTGCCGCCTACGACTACTCCTGCGACGTCGGATCGCTGGTCTCCCAGGCACAGCTGAAAACCGTCACCGAGCACGTGGACGACGCGCGGGCCAAGGGGGCTCGGGTGCTGGCCGGCGGGCGGCCCCGGCCGGACCTCGGTCCGTACTTCTACGAGCCCACCGTGCTCGCCGAGGTCACCCCGGACATGACCTGCCACGCCAGCGAGACCTTCGGCCCGGTCGTCGCGCTCTACCCGTTCGGCACCGACGACGAAGCCGTGGCGCTGGCCAACCAGACCGTCTACGGCCTCAACTCCAGCGTGCTCAGCGCCGACACCGCGCGCGCGACCCGGATCGCGGCCCGGCTGCGCACCGGCACGGTCAACATCAACGACGGGGTGGTCTCCGGCTACGGCAGCACCGACGCCCCGATGGGCGGCATGGGTTGCTCCGGGCTCGGCCGAAGGCATGGCGCCGAAGGCCTGCTCAAGTACACCGAGGCGCAAACCCTGGCGGTGCAGCGAGTCCCGTTGCTCAGCCCGCCGAAGTGGTTGCCCTACGGGCTGTACGCCCGGGGTATGGCGGGAACTCTCCGACTACTACGACGGTTGCGGGTGCGTTGACATGATCGAATGGGCAGACACCGACCGGATGGTGCGGGACGCGATCCGGGAGTTCGTCGACCGGGAACTGCGGCCGCACATCGAGGAGCTCGAGCACGGCGACCTGCCGCCCTACGACCTGATCCGCACCTTCTTCAAGTCGTTCGGGCTGGACGCGCTGGCCCGGGAGTCGTTCGACCCCGACGGCACCGGCGGCGACCGGGGCGGCGACCGGGCGGCACTGTCGCTGATCACGGTGTCCGAGCTGTCCCGGGTGGGCACCGGGCTGGTCACCGCCATGGGGGTCAGCGTCGGGCTGGCCGGCGGCACGATCATGAGCCGGGGCACGCCGGAGCAGCGCACCCGCTGGGCCCGTGACCTGCTCACCTTCGACAAGGTCGGCGCCTGGGCGATCACCGAGCCGGACTCCGGATCGGACGCCTTCGGCGGCATGAAGACCGTCGCGCGCCGGGACGGCGACCGGTACGTCCTCAATGGACAGAAGACGTTCATCACCAACGGGCCCTACGCGGACACCCTTGTGGTCTACGCCAAACTGGACGACGAGGTCGCTACTTTCGTGCTGGACTCCGGGATGCCCGGTCTGACCCAGTCCAAGCCGTTGCGCAAGATGGGTATCCACTCCTCGCCGACCGGCCAGCTGTTCTTCGACGACGTCGTGCTGGAGCCGGACCGGCTGCTGGCCGGCAGCGGCCGGGACAGCGCCCGGGCCAACTTCGCCGGCGAGCGCTACGGGGTGGCCGCCATGGCGCTGGGCATCATCGAGGAATGCCTGCGGCTGTCCACCGACTACGCCCGCAGCCGGGTGGCGTGGGGCCGGCCGATCGGCGACTACCAGCTCATCCAGCTCAAGCTGGCCACCATGGAGGTGGCCCGGCTCAATGTGCAGAACCTGGTGTTCCGCACGGTCGAGCTGCTGCGCGCGGGCCGGACCCCGACCCTGGCCGAGGCGTCGGCGATGAAGCTGTACTCCTCCCAGGCCGCGACCGAGGTGGCGATGGAGGCGGTCCAGCTGTTCGGCGGAAACGGCTACATGTCCGAGTACCGGGTGGAGCAGCTGGCCCGGGACGCCAAGGCACTGATGATCTACGCGGGCAGCAACGAGGTCCAGGTCACGCACATCGCCAAGGACCTGCTGCGCCGGTAACGATCAAGACTGGGAAGGTGTTAATCCGATTCCACCTGTTTGCGGGCTTGTGGGGCCTACACCCTGGGGTGAACATCAGTTAACCCGGAGTATCGGGCTCCCACCCTGCAGGAGGCACACGCGTGGACCGAAAAAGAGTCATGGCCGGGGTGATCGCCGCCGCGGCCGTCGTCATGTCGATGAGTCCCGGAGCCGCGGCCGGCGCCGGTGAGCAGACCAGCAGCGCCGAGTACAGCGTCCTCGGCGTGCGCACGCTCGAGGCGCGCAACGCCATCGCCGCGACCGGTGCGGCGATCAACGGTCCGGAGGACAGTCGCCTGCTGATCACGGCGACCCAGGAGGAGATCCGCCGGATCGAGGCGCTCGGCTTCAAGACCCAGCGGGAAGCCGCGCCGGCCACGATCCAGGACGCCGTCCCGTTCGACTTCCCGCCTGCCGACTCGAACTACCACAACTACGCCGAGATGACCGCCGAGATCAACCAGGTGATCGCGGCCAACCCCGGGCTGATCAGCAAGACGGTGATCGGCACGTCGGTGCAGGGCCGGGAGCTCTGGGCGCTGAAGATCTCCGACAACGTGGCCACCGACGAGAACGAGCCCGAGGTGCTGTTCACCGCGCACCAGCACGCCCGCGAGCACCTCACCGTGGAGATGGCGATCTACCTCGTGCACCAGTTGGTGGAGAGCACCGACAGCCAGGTCCGCAACCTGGTCAACAGCCGCGAGATCTGGATCGTGCCGGACATGAACCCGGACGGCGGCGAGTACGACATCGCCACCGGCTCCTACCGGTCCTGGCGCAAGAACCGCCAGCCGAACACCGGATCGTCCAACGTGGGCACCGATCTCAACCGCAACTGGGACTACAACTGGGGCTGCTGCGGCGGATCGTCCGGCAGCACCGGCAGCGAGACCTACCGCGGCTCCGCGCCGGAGTCCGCGCCCGAGGTGCGGCTGGTGGCCAACTTCGTGCGCACCCGGGTGGTCGGCGGCGTCCAGCAGATCAAGACGAACATCGACTTCCACACCTACAGCGAGCTGGTGCTCTGGCCGTTCGGCTACACCACCAACAACACCGCGCCCGGCATGACGCAGGAGGAGTACAACACCTTCGCCGCGCTCGGCCAGCAGATGGCCGGCACCAACAGCTACACCCCGGAGCAGGCGTCGGACCTCTACATCACGGACGGCTCGATCGACGACTGGTTGTGGGGCAACCAGAGGATCTACTCGTTCACCTTCGAGATGTACCCGGCGAACGGCGGCGGCGGCTTCTACCCGCCCGACGAGGTGATCGCGCGTGAGGTCAGCCGCAACCGCGCCGCGGTGCTGATGCTGCTGGACTACTCCGACTGCCCCAAGCGGGCCATCGGCCTGACCTGTGACGGCACCACGCCGCCACCCGGCCGCAGCTTCGAGAACACCACCGACGTGCCGATCCCGGACAACACCACGGTGAACAGCCCGATCACCGTGTCCGGCGTACCGGGCAACGCCGTGGCCAACGCGTCGGTCGAGGTGCACATCCAGCACACCTACCGCGGTGACCTGGTGGTCACCCTGGTCGCGCCGGACGGCAGCACCTACAACCTGCTCAACCGCTCCGGCGGCAGCGCCGACAACGTCGACCAGACGTTCACGGTGAACCTGTCCACCGAGGCGGCCAACGGCACCTGGAACCTGCGGGTGCAGGACGCCGCGAGCCTGGACACCGGGTTCATCAACTCCTGGAAGCTCACTCTCTAGCCCCTGCCCCAAAAATCGCCCGTCGAGACACGTCACGTTCATCCGCCGTCCGGTGATGAACGTGACGTATCTCGCATCCCTGCGATCCCTGCGAAATTCCCTGCGAAAGGACCATTCCGTTGACCCTGCGTACCCTGCTCACGAGAACCGCGGTGATCACCGCCGGTCTCGTCACGGCCATCGGCATCGTCACCGTCAACCCGGCCGCCGGCGACCCCGCCCCGGATGACGTCTTCCCCCAGGTCGTCGGCGGCACCCGGGCCACCCAAGGGGAGTTCCCCTGGATGATCCGGCTGTCCATGGGCTGCGGCGGCAGCCTGATCCGGCCGAACATCGTGCTGACCGCGGCGCACTGCGTCAACGGCACCGGCAACAACACCAACATCACCGCCACCGGCGGCGCGGTTGACCTTCAGGACACCGCGAACCGGGTGCAGATCCGGTCGAACTTCGTGCAGCAGGCGCCCGGGTACACCGGCGACGGCCGGGACTGGGCGCTGATCCGGCTGCAGTCCTCGTTCAACCTGCCGCTGATGCGGGTCGCCACGTCCACCGCGTTCAACAGCGGCACGTTCACGGTGGCCGGTTGGGGCGCGGCCAGCCAGGGCGGCGCCCAGCAGCGCTTCCTGCTCAAGGCCAACGTCCCGTTCATCACCGACACCCAGTGCCGGACGGCCAGCGGCTACAGCGGCCTGATCGCCAACGAGGAGATCTGCGCCGGCAACTGGGACAACGGCGGCGTGGACACCTGCCAGGGCGACTCCGGTGGCCCGATGTTCCGGCGGGACAACAGCAACGAGTGGGTCCAGGTCGGCATCACCAGTTGGGGCATCGGCTGCGCGCAGGCGCGGGCGCCGGGCGTCTACACCGAGGTGAGCACGTTCGCGGCGGACATCAACTCCTTCGCCGACAGCCTGGGCGGCACCCAGCCGCCGCCGGGGCGGCCCGGGGTCAGCTTCGACAACGGCACCGACGTGGCGATCCCGGACAACGCCACGGTGAACAGCCCGATCGCCGTGTCCGGGGTGGCCGGCAACGCGCTGGCCACCAGCACGGTCGAGGTGCACATCGTGCACACCTTCCGTGGTGACCTGGTGGTCGACCTGGTCGCGCCGGACGGCACCGCCTACAACCTGCTCAACCGGTCCGGCGGCAGCGCCGACAACGTCGACCAGACGTTCACGGTGAACCTGACCACCGAGGTGGCCAACGGCACCTGGAACCTGCGGGTCCGCGACGCCGCCAGCCAGGACGTCGGCCGGATCGACAGCTGGCGGCTCACCCTGTAGCCCGACTCGAGCACACCGTCGGCTGACGCATACTGGTAGAGAGGGCCACCGCCAAACCGGAGGTGGCCTTCTCGCCATCTGGCGGGCAAGATACGGGTCAAGTTACCGGGTGGTAGCTGGATGGAGGACACCATGCGCGAACTCGCGGTCCCGTCGCGGGTCACCCTTCCCGAGCGCGGGGGACTTGCGGACCTCGTGTTCCGTAACGCCGAGGAGGCTCCGGCCGCCGTGGTGTTCCGCCGCAAGGTGGGCGCGGAGTGGACCAACGTCAGCGCGGCGCGGTTCCGGGACGAGGTGGTCGCGGTCGCCGCCGGGCTGATCGCGTCGGGCGTCGAGCCGGGCGAGCGGGTGGCCATCTTCGCCGCGACCCGCTACGAGTGGACGCTGTTCGACTTCGCGATCTGGGCAGCGGGCGCGGTGCCCGTGCCGATCTACGTGACGTCCTCCGCCGAACAGATCGAGTGGATCCTGTACGACTCCGGCGCTGTGGCGGTGGTCACCGAGAACGCGGCGCTGGACGCGAAGGTCGAGAGCGTGCGGGCGAAGGTGCCGGCCCTGCGCCACGTCTGGCAGATCGACTCCGGCGCCGTCGAGCACCTCACCGCCGCCGGCAAGGACGTGCCGCCGGCCGAGGTGGACGCCCGGCGCGACGCGGTCCAGCCGGACGACCTGGCCACGATCATCTACACCTCGGGCACCACCGGCCGGCCGAAGGGCTGCGTGCTGACCCATCGCAACTTCCTGCTGGCCGGCGGCAACGCGGTGGAGTACCTCGCACCGCTGTTCAAGGGCGGGGACGCCGCGACCCTGCTGTTCCTGCCCGTGGCGCACGTGTTCGGCCGGATGGTCGAGGTGGCGTCGGTGATGGCCCGGGCGACCGTCGGGCACTGGTCGGATGTGAAAACGCTCACCGACAACCTGGTGGCGTTCCAGCCGACGTTCATCCTGTCGGTGCCCTACGTGCTGGAGAAGGTCTACAACGGAGCCCGGCAGAAGGCGCACGCCTCGGGCAAGGGCCGGATCTTCGACATCGCCGTGGACACCGCGGTCGCCTACAGCGAGGCCGAGGGCAAGGCCGGGATCGGCCTGCGCCTCAAGCACCTGCTGTTCGACAAGCTGGTGTACGCGAAGCTGCGCGCCGCGCTCGGCGGGCGGGTTCGGTACGCGATCTCCGGCGGTGCGGCGCTGTCGCCGCGGATCGCGCACTTCTTCCGCGGCGTCGGCCTGATCATCTTTGAGGGCTACGGCCTCACCGAGTCCACGGCGGCCTCGGTGGTGAACTCCCCGGAGAGCGTCAAGCTCGGCACGGTGGGTCAACCGCTGCCCGGCACGGCGGTGCGGATCGGCGACGACGGCGAGATCCTGATGCGCGGCGGCGGCATCTTCACCGGCTACTGGCAGAACGAGTCGGCGACCAAGGAGGCCATCGACGAGGAGGGCTGGTTCCACACCGGCGACCTCGGCGAGCTCGACGGCGAGGGCTACCTGAAGATCACCGGCCGGAAGAAGGAGCTGCTGGTGACCAGCGGCGGCAAGAACGTCGCGCCGTCGGTCATCGAGGACCGCATCTCCGCGCATCCCCTGGTGGGCCAGGCCATGGTGGTCGGCGACGGCAAGAAGTACGTGGCCGCCCTGGTGACCGTGGACCAGGACTACTTCTCCTACTGGAAGACCACGCGCGGCAAGGCGGTCGGGGCCTCGATCGCCGACCTGGCCGACGACGCGGATCTGCGCGCCGAGGTGCAGACGGCCATCGACGACGGCAACTCCGCCGTCTCCACCGCCGAGTCGGTCCGCAAGTTCCGTATCCTGCCGGTCGAGTTCACGCCGGAGAACGGATATCTCACACCCTCATTGAAGCTCAAGCGGAACGTGATCATGAAGGATTTCGCGAGTGACGTAGATGCTCTATATTCGTAATTTGGGGACCAACGTTTATCGCTCAACGGAACGGTTCGTGACCGGTGCGTAGTTGACTGCACAGTCAACCGCGGAGCGTGCTCAGGTCGTAACGCTACTCACATGGTTGGACCGTTCGGCCTAACTTGAGTGGTTGTCTGCACCACAGACAAGGTGATTGCCGCTCGCAATCGGGGCAGCCGCGGGCTAAGGTCACCGCCCAGCAGTCAAGTGTGATCTGGATTGCAATCGGGGTGGATGGAGGACGGCGGCGATGGGGCGACATTCGTCGGCCACCCGGCGTACAAAGCGTTCGCCGGTTTTACTTTTGAGCATCCTGCTCGTGGTTGTTCTGGGTATCTGGTTCACCGTCGACTTCCTCCGGGACCGGCTGCGGGCCTCCGGCTGCGAATCGGTGACCACCCTGAATGTCACCGCGGCCACGGACATCGCGCCGACCGTGACCCAGGCGGCCCGGAAGGTCTCCGAAGAGGGCGACCAGGGCGGCTGCTACAAGGTCAACGTCTCCACCCGGGACTCCGCGGTCACCGCCGAGACCCTGGCGGTCTCCGACGGCACCGAGCCACCCGACGTGTGGATCCCCGAGTCGACGATGTGGCTGCAGCGCGCGCAGGACAAGGGCGCCTGGAACACCCCGGTGACCGGCAGTTCGATCGCCAACTCCCCGGTGGTCATCGCGATCACCGAGGAGACCGCCGCCGAGCTCGGCTGGCCGCAGAAGAAGATCGGCTGGGTGGACCTGATCGGACCGAACGCCAAGGTCAAGATCGGCATGCCGGACCCGGCCCGCGAGCCGGTCGGCGTCTACACGCTGTTCGGGCTGCGCGAAGTGATCAAGACCGCGCCCGACCCGGCCGCCGCCGGCACCGCCGCGATGCGCAAGCTGTCGCTGAACACGCTGTCGGAGAACTCCGAACTGTTCGCCCGGCTGCCCGGCGGCACCAGCCAGGACAAGCCGCTGGACGGCTTCCCCACCTCCGAGAACGCCCTGCTGCGGCACAACGCCGCGCAGCAGACCGGACAACTGGTCGCGGTGTACGCCGACCCGGCCATCCCGTCCCTGGACTACCCCTACGTCGTGCTGCCCGAGACCTCCGAGGCCAAGCGGGACGTCGCGGCCAAGTTCCTGGACCGGTTGCAGGCACAGGAAACCTCCGACGCGCTGGCCGACGCCGGGTTCCGCACCCCGGACGGCAAGACGCTGCGGGACCGGGGCAAGGAGGGCCGCACCTCCAACGACCCGCTGACGCCGGTGCCGGTGCCCGACGCCGCCGCGGCCGTCTCGGTGCTCAACACCTGGGCCACGGTCAACCTGTCCGGCCGGGTGCAGGTGCTCATCGACGTGTCCGGCTCGATGGCCGAGCCGGTGCCGGGCAGCGGCCGCAGCCGCATGGACCTCACCATGCAGGCCGCGATCGCCGGCGTCGACCTCTTCAAGCCGACCACCAAGATCGGTTGGTGGACCTTCTCCACCAAGCTGGACGGTGACAAGGATTACACCGTGCTGCTGCCGATGCGCACCGTGGCCGAGCACAAGGCCAGCGGCGCCATCGACAACCTGAAGGCCGTGAAGGCCAAGGAGGGCGGCGGAACCGGCCTGTACGACAGCGTGCTCGCGGCCATGCGGGACGCCCGGGCGAACTGGGAGCCGGGCCGGATCAACGTGGTCACCGTGCTGACCGACGGGAAGAACGACGACCGGGACAGCATCAGCCTGGAGCAGTTGATCGCCGAGTTGAAGAAGCTGCAGGACCCCAAGCGGCCGCTGCTGATGACCGGCATCGGCATCGGCGACGGCGTCGACCCGGCCGAGCTCAAGGCGATCGCCGAGGCGACCGGCGGCGCGTACTTCACCACCCCGGACCCCACGAAGATCAACGAGATCTTCTACGCCTCGCTGTCGAAGATGCTGTGCCAGCCCCCGAACTGCAAGCCGCCCACCAACTAGTAAGGCGCGTAGGGCGAGTCGTGACCGAAGTGGCGGGTCAGCGGCCGCAGCCGCAGGTACAGCAGGCCCTTGATGATCACGTTGCGGGTGAACCAGGGCAGTTCGCGCAGGATCCGCAGCCGGTCGGCCACACGCGGGCGGCGCAGCACGAACCGGGCGAGCGAGCCGGCCCGGTCCAGGTAGGTGTACCGGCTCGCGGGCAGCACCTTGGCCAGCGTGCCCAGGGTGACCCCCACCGACGAGTAGCAGTCGTGCACCAGGATCTCCGCGCCCGGCGCCATGTGGGCCGACCAGCGCAGGTCGTCGGAGTAGGTCCAGTAGTCGTGCTTGCCGTCGATGTAGAGCAGGTCGATCGGCCGGGACCACCCCGGGCGCAGCTTCGTGCTGTACCCGATCACCAGCTCCACCACGTCGCCCAGGCCGGCCGCGGCGATGTTGGCCTCGAACCGCTCGCGGATGGTCATGCCGCCCCGCCACTCCACGAACGGGTCGACGGCGACCACGTGCGCGCCGACGGTGCGCGCGGCCAGGCCCAGCACCACGGTGGAACGGCCCTGGTGGCTGCCGATCTCGACGATCGTGGCCCCGGGCCCGAGCCGGCACGCGGCGTCCCACAGGGACCGCCCCTGGTCCCGGGTGAGCCAGCCGGGGATATCGTCGGCCAGCTTCCAGGCCGCATCGAAGCCGGTGGCATCCACCGGGGCGGCGCCGGCCTTCTCCATGGAGCTACCTGCCTTAACGTGGCGAAACGAACGGCCAGGACTCTAGCGAGCGGCCGGTGAGCCTGCTAGAAGGGTGTGCGATGACCCTCAATCCCGCTCCGGCCGCGCCGGCGCCGCCCCGGCCGCCTGCGGCGCGACCAGCGCTGGGCGGGTTATCGGTGCCGGTGGCCCTGGCCGCGGCACTGATCGCGGCGGTGCCGTTGGTGGTGCACGCGATCGCCGCCCTGAACGGCTATTTCTGGCAGGACGACTTCGTCATCACCTTCCGGGCGGCGCAGGCCAACCCGGTCGATCCCGGCTACCTCTTCCAGCCCTACAACGGCGAGCACCTGGCGCCCGGCATGTTCCTGCTGGCCTGGGTGGTGACCACGCTGGCGCCGCTGAGCTACCCGGTGGCCGTGCTGCCGGTGCTGGTCATGCAGGCGGTCATGGCCTGGCTGTTCTGGCGGCTGCTGGTGGACTGCTTCGGCAAGCGCCGGGCGTTGCTGGTGCCGTTCGCGGCGTTCACCTTCTCGCCGCTGATCCTGCTTCCGGTGCTGTGGTGGGCCTACGCCCTGCAGCTGATCCCGTTGCTGCTGGCCATGATCGGCGCACTGGACGCCCAGGTGCGGTACCTGCGCCACGGCCGGCGCCGGCACGCGGTGTACACCGTGCTGTGGACGGTCTTCGGGCTGGCCTTCTACATCAAGGCCGCGGTGATACCGGTGCTGCTGTTGGCCGTCACGCTCCTGCTGATGCCGGGCGGCTGGTGGACGGCGCTACGCACGGCGCTGCGCCGGTACGCGCCGCTGTGGCTGGCCCACGCCGCCCTGCTGGCCGGGTTCATCGCGTTCTACCTGTCGGCCACCACCACCGACGTCGAGGCCGGCGGCGACCGCAGCGGGTTCGGCGAACTGGTACGCCGGATGTTCCTGGACACCTTCCTGCCGGGCATGTTCGGCGGCCCGCTCGGCAGCTCGACCAGCGGCGTGGCCTGGGCCGCGCCGCCGATCGCGATGCGGATCGCGACCATCGTGCTGGCCGCGGTGATCGTGGTCGCCGGGCTGGTCCGCGGCCGGGGCCGGGCCGCGCTGGCCTGGCTGGTGCTGGCCGGCTATCTCGCCTTCGACGTGATCCTGCTCGTGGTGGTCCGGCTCCCCCTGGTCGGCGCGGTGGCCGGCACCGACCCCCGGTACGTGGCCGACGCGGTGCCGGTCGCGTTGCTGTGTGCCAGCTTCGCGTTCCTTGCGCCGGTGCCGTTGACGGACGAGCCGGAGCCGGAGCCGGTCCCGGCGCGGGGGCGACGACGGGTCGGGCTGGCCGTCGCCGCGCTCACCGTCGTGTTCATGGGGCTGGCGACGCTGACCCATGTGCGGCAGGCGCCGGCGGCACAGAGCGGCGCGGCCAAGGAGTACGTGGCGACGGCCGAGCAGGCCCTCGCCAGCCAGCCGGACCTGGTGCTCTTCGACGGCGCGGTCCCGGACCAGGTCATGGTCAGCTGGTTCCTCGCCGACGCCAAGCCGTCCCGGGTGATCGGCCTGCTCGGCGAACGGCCCCGCTTCGACCAGGCCGCCGAGAAGATGTACCTGCTGGACCGGACCGGCGAGCCGCGCGAGATCAGCCGGCTCGAGCACGCGGTGCACGGGGTCGCGGGCACCGCCAAGGACTGCGGGCACCTGGTGACCGATGCGCCGACCCTGGTCCGGCTGACCGGGTTCCTGTGGGGCAAGTACGTCGCCCGGCTGGAGTACTACACCGCCGACAGCGGCCCCGGCTGGGTCAACGTCGGCGACAAGGTGGTGCCGGTGGAGTTCCAGCGGGGCGCGCACGTGCTGTTCGTGCCGACCGACGGCTTCTTCGACACGGTGACGCTGCGCCGGGCGACCCGGGTGGCGCCCGTGTGCGTCACGGAGGTCCTGGTGGGTGAGCCGGTTGTCTAGCTTCGAGGGCGTCCGCCGGGACTGGACCCGGCTGGGCGAGCGTGACCCGCTGTGGGCGGTGTACGTCGCGCCCGGCCGGCGCGGCGGAAGCTGGGACGTCGAGGAGTTCCTGGAACTGGGCCGCCGGGACGTCGGGCGCGCCATGGCCTGGCTGGAGCGGCTCGGGGTGCGCGGCCGGTTCGACCGGGCGCTGGACTTCGGCTGCGGGGCCGGCCGGCTCTCGCAGGCGCTGGCCGAGCGGGCCGGCGAGGTGGTCGGCGTGGACGTCTCGGCGCCGATGCTCGAGATGGCCGCCGAACTCGACCGCACCGCGGGCCGCTGCCGGTTCGTCCTGAACGACGCGGACGACCTCGGCCTGTTCGCCGACGGCGAGTTCGACCTGGTCTACACCGAACTGGTGCTGCAACACCTGCCCGCCCCGATGATCGACCGCTACCTCGGCGAGTTCCTGCGGGTGCTGCGGCCCGGCGGGATCGCCGTGTTCCAGTGCACGGTCAGTCCGATGTGGACGGTCAAGGGCATGATCTGGCGGTTCGTCCCACCGCCCCTGGTGCGCCTCGGCCAGCGGTACGTGTTGCGCTATCCCGCGCCGATGCGGATGACGGCCTACCCGGCCCGCCGGGTGGCCGCCGTCGTGGCCGCGCACGGCGGCGAGGTGGTCGGTTCGATGGTCCAGGACGACCGGGCGGCGCACTGGCGCACCGCCCACTACGCGGTTCGCCGGCCGGCCAGATGACAGCCACGGAAGCGCCGGCGGCCACGGTCGCCGCGCCGAAGCATCTGAACACGCTGCCCAGGCGGCTGCGCCGGGCCGGGACGGCGGCCCGGCAGTGGCTGGCCGGCCTGCCCCGCAACCCGGCGGCCTGGGTGATGCTTGCCCTGACGCTGCTGTCCGTGCTGCAGTTGCCGGGCCGCACCACGTTCGACACCAAACTGGACCTGGTCATCGATCCGGTCCGGTTCCTCGCCCGATCGCTGCATCTGTGGAATCCCGAGGCGACCGCGGGCGAGTTGCAGAACCAGGCCTACGGCTACCTGTTCCCGATGGGGCCGTTCTTCGCCGCCGGCCAGGTGCTCGGCGTCCCGCCCTGGATCACCCAACGACTCTGGGGCGCCCTGCTGCTGTGCCTGGCCTTCGGTGGCGCGCTGCTGCTGGCCCGCGCGCTGAACATCGGCACCGGTCCGGCCCGCTACGCCGGCGCCCTCGGATACGCCCTGGCGCCGCGGATGCTCACCGAGATCGGCCCGGTGTCGGCCGAACTGCTGCCGGCCGTGCTGCTGCCGTGGATCATGCTGCCGCTGGTGCGGGCCGGACGGATCGGATCGCCCCGCCGGGCCGCCGGACTTTCCGCCCTGGCCGTGCTGTGCATCGGCGGGGTGAACGGCTCGATGGTGGTCATGGTGCTGGTGCTCCCGGCGCTGTGGCTGCTCACCCGGCAGTGGACCCGGCAGCATGTCCGGCTGGTGGCCTGGTGGTGCGGCTCCGTGCTGGCCGCCACGCTCTGGTGGATCCTGCCGCTGCTGCTGCTCGGCCGGTACAGCCTGCCGTTCCTGGACTACATCGAGTCGGCCAGCGACACCACGGCCCTGATGTCGCTCTACGAGGCGGTCCGCGGCACCAGCCAGTGGGTGGCCTACGTGATCTCCGGCGAGCCGTGGTGGCCGGCCGGTTACCTGTTGATCAACAACCCGATGCTGATGCTGGTGACCGGGCTGGTCGCGGCGATCGGCCTGGCCGGGCTCGCCCGGCCGCACCTGCCCGAGCGGCTGTTCCTGACCCTCGGCGTGCTCACCGGGATCATCCTGATCACCATCGGCTACGTCGGCGAGCTGGACAGCCCGCTGGCCGGCGTGGTCCGCCCGCTGCTGGACGGGCCGCTGGCCCCGCTGCGCAACGTGCACAAGTTCGAACCGGTGCTGCGGTTACCGCTGATGCTGGCGTTCGTGCACGCGGTGTCCGGCTCGCTGTCCTGGCTGGTCGGCACGAAGTCGGCGGTGGTGGCCACCCGGGCCCGGCTGGCCACCGGGTTGGTGCTGGTGCTGCTGCTGGCCGCACCGGCGTGGCTGTTCACCCTGCGGCCGGGTCCCGGCTGGGACGAGGTGCCGGCCTACTGGCGCTCGGCGATGACCTGGCTCGGCCAGACCGACCAGAGCTCGCGGACGCTGCTGTTACCGGCATCCGGGTTCGGCGAGTACACCTGGGGCCGCACGGTCGACGAGCCGGCCCAGGCGCTGGCCCGGGCGCCCTGGGCGGTGCGCAGCCAGATTCCGCTGGGCTCCGAGGGCAACACCCGGATGATGGACGCGGTCGAGGATGCCCTGGCCAACGGCCGCGGCTCCCCGGGGCTGGCCGACTTCCTGGCCCGGTCGGGCTACCGGTTCCTGCTGCTGCGCAACGACATCGACCGCACCGGCGGCGGCTCGCCGTCGATGACCATGCTGCGTGCCGGTCTGGCGGCCTCACCCGGCATCGCGCGGGTGACCGGGTTCGGGCCGGAGGTGGTGCTGGGGTCGAGGTCGCCGGTCGACCCGGTGGACCGCGCCGCGCCGCCCGCCCAGGCGGTGGAGATCTTCGAGGTTCGCCGCCCGGTGGCACCGGTGAGCGTGGTGGCCGCGCAGGACGCCGTGACGGTCAGCGGCGGCCCGGAGTCCCTGCTGCCGCTGCTGGAGTCCGGCCAGCTCGACGCCGACCAACCGGTCGTGCTGGCCGGCGACGGCGGCGTGCCCGAGGCCACCGAGTGGCTGGTCACCGACGGGCTGCGGTACCGGGAACGCAACGTCGGCCGGCCGCGCGACAACCTGAGCCAGACGATGACCGCGGACGAGTCGCCGCGGCAGCGCCGGCCATCGGTGGACATCCTGCCGTTCCACGGGCGCTCCCATCAGACGGTGGCCGCCTACCGCGGAATCAGGTCGGTGAGCGCGTCGTCGGCGGCGAGCTTCGCCGACTCGCCGGGCAGCACCGAGCCGTCCCGCCAGCCGTTCGCGGCCGTCGACGGCGACCCGCGCACCGCGTGGCAGTCCGCGACCTTCACCGGCCCGGCCGGGCAGTGGCTGGAGGTCGAGCTGGACACCCCGCGCACCGTGGAGAACCTGACCCTGACGCTGATCGACGACCTCCGGGTCGGCTGGCCGGTTCGCCGGGTGCGGATCACCACCGACGCCGGGTCGGTCGACCGGGACGTGGCCAAGACCCACGATCCGCAGGTGGTGGCCGCGCCGCCCGGCGTGACCAGCCGGGTGCGGGTGACCGTGCTCGCGGTCGCGGCGGACCGGCAGAACGGCAACGTCGGCATCGCCGAACTGGCGGTCCCGGGCGTCACCCCGTACCGCGCGCTGCAGGTGCCCACCGACGCCGCGCCGGAACGCGGGCAGCGGGCGAGCTTCACGTTCACCCGAGGCACCCAGCCGCGGTACGCCTGCGCCACCGATGCGGGCGGCCAGCGGTGCTATCCGGCGCTGGTCCGCGACGGCGAGGAGCCGGCGGGAGTGCACCGGCTGTTCGCCACCACCAGCGCGGCGACCTACCGGGTCAGCGGCACCGTGCTGCCCACCTCCGGCGGCGTCAATCCCGTTGCCGTGCCCGGTGTCGAGGTGTCCGGCACGTCTCAGCTGGCCGGCGACCCGGCTGCCGGGCCGCTCGCCGCGATCGACCGGGACCCGACCACCGCCTGGATCGCCGACGTGAACGACCTGCGCCCGGCGATCCGGCTCAACTGGGGCCGCCCGCGGTCGATCACCGGCATCCGGCTGACCACCCCACCCGGCGCCGGCGCCTCCCGGCCGTCCGAGGTGGAGATCAAGACGCCGACCGAGACCCGGGCCGTCGCGCTGAACGGGGACGGGATGGCCGACCTGAGCCTGACCACGGACCGGGTGGAGATCACCGTGCTGCGGGTGGCCGCGCCGGTCGGCCTGGAGTTCACCGCGTCCCGGGACGCCAGCCCCGCCGGTGTCGGCAACCTGGAGCTGTCCGGAGTGGACGAGCTCGGGTCACGACCGGACGCGCAGACCCGGTTCACCGTCCCGTGCGGCAAGGGTCCCAAGCTCGAGGTCGATGGAACCCCCTACGACACCACGGTTTCCGGAACACTCTCGGACATCAGCCAGCACCGGCCGATCCGGTTCGAGACCTGCGCGGACCTGGCCGAGGGCCTCGACCTGGCGACCGGAAAACATGAGCTGCGCACCGAACGGACCGCCGCGTTCGTGGTCCAGGACGTGGCACTGACCTGGACCGGCACCGACCGCGCCGAGCCGCGCCAGCGCACCTTCACCGTCGGCCGGTGGGACGCCACCAGCCGGACGATCGAGGTCGGGCCCGGCCCGGCCGCGCTGCTGAGCGTGCGGGAGAACGCCAACGACGGCTGGGTGGCCACGGTGGACGGTCGGGAGCTGGCGCGCACCCGGGTGGACGGCTGGCAGCAGGCGTGGGTGTTGCCGGCCGGCACCGGCGGCGCCGTGGTGCGGCTGGAGTTCGTGCCGGACACCAGCTACCGGACCCGGCTGCTGATCGGCGCGTTCGCCGTGCTGGCGCTGGTGGTCGCGGTCGCGCTGCCGGTCCGGCGTCGGGTGACCCACGGCCTGCGCCCGGGCGGGCGGCGCTGGGTGCCGGTGGTGCTCATCGGGCTGCTTGCCGTGCTGGGCGGGATGCTGCCGATGGTGCTGCTGATCGTCTGCCTGCTGCTGCGGGCGTTGTGGCCGCGCTCGGTGACCGTGCTGGCCTTCGCCGGGATGGCGGGCGCCACGCTCGTCGCGGTCACCGGCCGGCTGCTCGATCACGGCCAGGGTTGGGCCTACGGCTCGGTCGCC
>NZ_DASTBH010000194.1:0-5852 GCF_035712165.1 Actinophytocola sp.
GTCAGCGGACTGGTCGTCGGGCTGGTCGGTGTCCGTGTCGGCGGGGTCGTCGGACTGGTCGTCGGTGTCGGGGTTGTCTTGGTCGTCCGAATTCGTATCGTCCGGCGGTTGTGCGTCGGTGTCGGTATCGGGAGGTGCGACGGCGACGTTCGGTGTCGAGGTATCTGGGATCGCGGAGGGGTCCGCGGCGGCGGGAATCGACATCGCCGCGATCATGGTGCCGGCCAGGAGGAGGGCGGGCAGGCCCGATATGAAGCGGAACCTTCGGCCCGAGCGGGTCGGGCGGAGGCGGTGTTTTCCTGATGTTTCAAGGGATCTCATGACATCAACCTTTCGAGGGGTACAGGTTGCGGCCATGGAAGCACCGGTCCACAGTGGGCGCACTTCGGGTTTCAGGCGCCGTTCACCGGCACGGCCCGAATGGGGGAAAATCGCGGTTGGTGGGATCGCCAGGCGAGCGCCGAAACAGACTGATCACGATGTCGTTTCCGACCGGGAATTGCCCGAGAAAACCACCCGCTGATTCACCCGATCGAGACGGGTGGTGGAACCGGGCAGTGGATCACTGGGCTGGCGCCGGCGCGGTTGGTGACGCACCGTGCCACTCGGACGACCCCTTGTCGTGACGCACGTGCCGGGCCTAACATCGCCGGTGCGTGTTGAACCGCTTCGATAAATTGATCATCGATGCGGGTCGGCGTCGACACGTGGGGCATAACCAGCAACGTTCACCCGGAACTCCGACGATCGGCGACCATCGTCGAAGCGCTTCGACAGAGACTTCGACTGAGCCCCGATGGAGCGTGCTCATGAGGAACCGACGTGTCTCTGCCCTCCCGCGCCGGCTCGGCGTCCTCGTCCTCACCGCCGCGCTGATGACCGGCCTCAGCACGACGGCGGCAGCGGCGCAGAAGCCGTCGGCCTACCCGTTCAACGATCCCGGGCGGCCGCTGTCCGTGCGGGTCGACGACCTGCTGCGACGGCTCACGCTGGACGAGAAGATCTCGCTGCTGCACCAGTTCCAGCCGGCCATCCCACGCCTGGGCATCCCGGAGTTCAAGACCGGCACCGAAGCCCTGCACGGCCTGGCGTGGACCACCGACCGGAACAACAACGGCGCCGTGGTCACCGCCAACGCGACCGTGTTCCCTCAGGCGATCGGGCTCGCCTCGACCTGGGACCCGGCGCTGATCAAGCAGGTCGGCGCCGTGGTCGGCGACGAGGCGCGCGGCTACAACTCGCAGGCGCCGGGGGTGTGGGGCACGCAGTTATGGGCGCCGGTGGTGAACCTGCTGCGCGACCCGCGCTGGGGCCGCAACGAGGAGGGCTACTCGGAGGACCCGCTGCTCACCGGCGCGATCTCCACCGCGTACGGCAAGGGGCTCACCGGTGATCATCCGAAGTACCTGAAGACCGCGCCGGTGCTCAAGCACTATCTGGCCAACAACAACGAGATCCGCCGCGACACCACCTCGTCGAACCTGCGGCCCCGGGTGCTGCGGGAGTACGACGAACTGGCCTTCAAACCGGCGATCTCCGCCGACGCCGCGACCGGCGTGATGGGCGCCTACAACCTGGTCAACGGCCGGCCCAACACGGTCAACCCGGACTTCAACGACGTGGTGCGGACCTGGACCGACAAGACGCTCTACAACGTCAGCGACGCGTTCGCGCCGTACAACCTCACCGGATCCGAGCAGTACTACGCCACCAACGCGGAGGGCTTCGCCGCCACCCTCAAGGCCGGGCTGGACAGCTTCACCGTCGACAACCAGAATTCCGCTCCCACCATCGGCCACATCCGCGACGCGCTGGCCCAGGGCCTGCTCACCGAGGCCGACATCGACACGGCGGTGCGGCACGTGCTGACCGTGCGGATGCGGCTGGGTGACTTCGACCCGGACGGCGGGCCGTACGCGAAGATCGGCATGGATGTGGTGAACAGCCCGGCGCACCAGGCGCTGGCCCGCAAGGTGGCCGGCGAGGCCATGGTGCTGCTGAAGAACAACGGCGCGCTGCCGCTGAACCCGGCCAGGGCCAGGAATGTCGCGGTGATCGGGCCGCTGGAGAAGACGCTGTACACCGACTGGTACTCCGGCGCCCCGCCGTACCGGGTCACCCCGCTGGACGGCATCAAGGAGCGGCTGGGTGGCGGCGCCTCGGTGGCCGACACCGAGGCCGTGGACCGGATCGCCCTGCGCGAGACGGCCACCGGCCGCTACGTCAGCGCCGGTACCGGCGACAGCGGCGCCATGCTGCGCGCCGCCGGCACCAGCGCGGGCGCCACCGAGCAGTTCGACGCCTTCGACTGGGGCCAGGGCGTGCTCACCCTGCGCAGCGTGGCCAACGGCCGCTACGTCGAGCGCTTCGACTTCGGTGCGACCAGCCCGTTCGTCAACCGCGCCCCGCAGCCCCGGGACTGGTTCGTCCAGCAGCAGTTCAAGCTCGAGCCCGCCGGTGACGGCACCTTCGTGCTGCACTACACCGGGTTCGAGACCCCGAACGACTGGGAAGGCCCGAACAACTACGTCACCGTCGCCGCGGACGGCACGCTGACGCTGGGCTCGCCGGACGCCGCCGGTGCCACCCGGTTCACCAAGGAGACGGTCAGCAGCGGGGTCGACGCCGCGGTGCGCGCCGCCACCGGCGCCGACGCCGCGGTCGTCGTGGTCGGCAGCATGCCGTTCATCAACGGCCGCGAGGACCACGACCGGACCAGGATGGCGCTGGCCGAAAGCCAGTCCGAACTGATCAGAGCGGTGCACCGGGCCAACCCCAACACGATCGTGGTGGTGGAGAACAGCTATCCGACCACGCTCACCTGGGAGCAGCAGAACATCCCGGCGATCCTGTGGACCTCGCACGCGGGACAGGAGACCGGCCACGCCGTGGCCGACGTGCTGTTCGGCGACGTGAACCCGGCCGGCCGGCTCACCCAGACCTGGTACCGGTCCGAGGCGGACCTGCCCAGCATCCTCGACTACGACATCATCAAGGCCAACCGCACCTACCTCTACTACGGCGGCGATCCGCTCTATGCCTTCGGGCACGGGTTGTCGTACACCTCGTTCCGCTACGGCGACCTCCGGGTCAGCGACAGCACGGTCCGTCCACATCAGACAGTCGAGGTCAGCGTCCGGGTGAGCAACACCGGCCGGCGGGCCGGCGACGAGGTGGTGCAGCTCTACAGCCATCAGCGCTCGTCCCGGGACAAGCAGCCGGTAGCCCAACTGCGCGCGTTCCAGCGGGTGCACCTGGAACCGGGGCAGACCAAGACGGTGCGGCTGCGGCTGGCCGCCGAGGACCTCGCGCACTGGGACGTCACCCGGGGCCGGTGGGTGGTCGAGTCGGCGACCCACGACCTGATGGTCGGCGCCTCGGTGGCGGACATCCGGCAGCGGGCGACGTTGCGGGTGGACGGCGACCGGATTCCGGCGCGGCACCTGGGTTCGGACACCCGGGCGATCGACTTCGACGACTACTCCGGGGTCGACCTCGTGGACGAGAGCAAGGTCCGGGGTGACGCGGTCGGCGCGAGTGCCGGTGACTGGGTGAAGTTCACCGACGCGGACCTGCGGTCCGGGGCGCGCAGCTTCCAGGCGCAGGTGGCCCGGGCCGAAGCCGGCACCGCGTCGATCCAGATCCGGCTCGACGACCCGGTGCACGGCCGGGTGGTCGGCACCGCGACCGTGCCGAGCACGGGGGACAAGTACGTCTACACCACGGTGTCCAGCCGGATCAGCGCGGCCAGCGGCCGACACGACGTGTATCTCGTGTTCACCGGAGACCTGCGGATCAGCACCTTCTCCCTGCGATAACCCGCGAAGGCGGCACTCTCATGTTGCGCAAGACGGCATCCCTGCTTGCTGCGGCCTGCGTGGCGGTGGTTCTCACCCCCGCCACACCGGCCCAGGCGGCCAGCACCTGCACGGCGTTCGGCACGATCACGCTCGGCAAGTACTACGTCAACAACAACCTGTGGGGGCAGGGCTCCGGCTCCGGCTCGCAGTGCGTTGCCGACACCAGGTCCGGTTCCACCATCGGCTGGAACACGAACTGGACCTGGTCCGGGCAGCCCAGCCAGGTGAAGTCCTACTCCAGCAGCGTGCTCGGCTGGCACTGGGGCTGGAAGACCAGCGGCACCGAGTTGCCGGTTCGGCTCAACGCGGGCCGGGACATCTTCACCGACGTGCGGTACCGGGTGTCCGGGTCGAGCACCATGAACGTCGCGTACGACCTGTGGCTGCACGACATTCCCAACCCGGACTGGCCGAACAACCCGACCGACGAGGTGATGATCTGGACGTTCCGGTCCGGCGGCGCCGGGCCGCTGGGCACCCTGCAGGGCACGGTGAACATCGCCGGCACCAGCTGGGATCTCTACCGGGGCAACATCGGCTGGAACGTCTTCTCGTTCATCCGCCGGTCCAACGCCACCTCGGCCACGCTGCACCTGCAGGACTTCCTGAACAACCTGGTCGGCCGCGGCTGGGTGGCGAACACCAAGTACCTGTCCAGCATCGAGCACGGCACCGAGGTGTTCGTGGGCAACGGCCGGCTGGACGTCGACTCCTACACCGCGGACATCCGATGAGGCGGCTGCTGCTCGCGGCCCTGCTGGTCGCCGGGTTCCTCGCCGTGCCGCCCGCATCGGCGCAACCGCTGTCCCGCCCGGCCCACACGGTCGGCTACGACCACTACTCGGTCACCGTGGATGGCAAACGGGTGTTGTTGTGGGGCGGGGAGTTCCACTACTTCCGGCTGCCCAGCCAGCAGCTGTGGCGGGACGTGCTGGAGCGGATCCGCGCCGCCGGGTTCAACGGAGTCTCGCTGTACTTCAACTGGGCCTACCATTCGCCCGCGCCGGGCGTGTACGACTTCACCGGTGTCCGGGACGTGGACCGGTTGCTGCGGATGACCGAGGAACTCGGTCTGTACGTGGTGGTCCGGCCGGGTCCCTACATCAATGCCGAGGTGAGCGGCGGCGGCTTCCCGGCCTGGCTCAAGCAGGTCCCGGGCCGGGCGCGGTCCAGCGACCCCGGCTACACCGCGGCCTACCGGGACTGGCTCGGTCGCATCAACCCGATCATCGCCCGGCATCAGGTCACCCGGGGCGGTTCGGTGCTGCTCTACAACGTGGAGAACGAGTACGCGGTGAACACCTCCGCGGAGTACATGACCGACCTGCAGAACCAGGCCCGGGCGGCCGGGATCGACCTGCCGATCACGCACAACGCCTGCTGTGACGCCGCGTCCTGGTCGTCCAGTTGGGGAACCGGGCCCGGTGCGGTGCAGGTTCCGGGCGTGGACGACTATCCGCAGTCCTTCGAGTGTCAGACCCCGGACGTGTGGGGGCCGTGGGGCCAGGGCGTCACCGAGCGGCTGCGCGACGACGCGCCGGTCTACGCGGCGGAGTACCAGGCCGGGGCGATCGACCTGAACCGGGCCGGCTACGAAGGCTGCCGGGAGCTGACCGGACCCGACTACATGAAGTTCTTCTACAAGTCCAACATGGTCGAGAGCGGCGCCACGGCGTTCGGCTACTACATGGCCTACGGCGGCACCAACTGGGGCTGGCTGGGTCAGCCCAACGACGTCTACACCTCCTACGACTACGGTGCGGCCATCACCGAGGCCCGGCAGCACACCGACAAGTACGACGAGTTCAAGCGGCAGGGCTACTTCGCCACCACGGTGGCGCCGCTGACCAAGACCGACCCGGCCGCCGCGCCGGCCTCGGCCAACCCGGCCCTCACCACCTCGGCCCGGGCCAACCCGGACAGTCGCACGCAGTTCGTGCTGGTCCGGCACACCGACCGGGCGGCGCGCACCGACGACATGTCCACATTGGA
>NZ_DASTBH010000195.1:0-2987 GCF_035712165.1 Actinophytocola sp.
TGCGGCACCTTGAGCTGTCGCACACCGACGTGGTCGGCCGGCTGGCCCGGCATCTGCCGGCGCACCTGCGCGGCGGGCACATCCGGCCGCTGGGCCTGGACCGCTACGGCCTGCGGCTGCGGGTCGAGGCCGCCAACACCGACCACGACGTGCGACTGGCCTTCGCCCGGCCGATCGGCACCCCCACCGAGCTGGCCGGCGAGCTGCGCCGGCTGGTCGGCTGCCCGTTCCTGGCCGCCACCAGCTGACCGCCGCACCAGCGGCGGGTCAGTCCACGCAGAGCCGGTCGACCGGCATCTGGACCGCCCGGGCGATGGCCACGACGGTGAAGAACGTCGGGGTCGGGATCCGCCCGTGTTCGATCTTGCGCAGGGTCTCGACCGAGATTCCCGCTGCCGAGGCGACCTCGACCGCGGTGCGCTCGCCGCGCGCCGCGCGGAGCTGTGCACCGAGGCGGACACCCCGCGCCCGGTCCGCTTTGCTCAGTGGGGGACGCACCATGGCGCCAATATTAATACCATGATAGAAATACCAGTCATGGTGGAGCTGAAAACCGAGACAGAGCTCGCCGTGATGCGCGAGGCGGGCCGGGTGGTCGCCACGGCTCTGGCCACGGTCCGCGAGCACGCCGCCCCCGGCGTGTCCCTGCTGGAGTTGGACACCCTGGCCGCCCAGGTGATCCGCGACGCCGGCGCCACCTCGTCCTTCCTGAACTACCGCCCGCACTTCGCCCCCACCCCGTTCCCCGGCGTGATCTGCGCGTCGGTCAACGACGTGATCGTGCACGGCATCCCGGACGGCTACCGGCTGCGGGCCGGCGACCTGGTCAGCATCGACTGCGGCGCCTGCGTGGACGGCTTCCACGGCGACGCCGCGGTCAGCTTCACGATCGGCCCGCCCAGCGCGGCCGACGCCACCCTGATCGAGGACACCGCCGCGGCGCTGGCCGCCGGGGTCGCCGCCGCCCGCCCGGGCGGCCGGCTCGGCGACGTCTCGCACGCGGTCGGCGAGATCGGCCGGGCCGCGGGCTACGGCATCCCGCAGGGCTTCGGCGGGCACGGCGTCGGCCGCCGGATGCACGAGGACCCGTCGGTGCCCAACGAGGGCCGCCCCGGCCGCGGCCTCCCGCTGCGCCCCGGCCTGGTGATCGCGATCGAGCCGATGTTCCTGGCCGGCGGACGGGACCGGTTCGTCACCGACCCGGACGGCTGGGCGCTGCGCACCGCCGACGGCAGCCGCGCCGCGCACGCCGAACACACCGTCGCCATCACCGACGACGGCCCGGTCCTGCTCACCGTCGTCTAGTTGTCCGCGAGTTCGGGGGGAAAGCCGCCGGTGGCGACCGGACCCCAGCCGGTGATCGTGATCCGGATCAGCGACTTGCCCTGGGTGCGCATGGCTTCGCGGTACTCGTCCCAGTCGGGGTGCTCGCCGGAGATCACCCGGAAGTACTCGACCAGCGGCTCCACCGACTCCGGCGGGTCGAGCACCTCGGCGGTGCCGTCCACCTGCACCCAGGGGCCGTTCCAGTCCTCGGAGAGCACGCACACCGACACCGCCGGGTCGCGCCGGGCGTTGCGCACCTTGGCGCGCCCGGGATAGGTGGAGATCACGATCCGGCCGGCGGTGTCCAGCCCGCAGGTCACCGGGGACAGCTGCGGACGCCCGTCGGACCGGCTGGTCACCAGGATCGCGCGGTGGCGGGGCCGGATGAACTCGGCGAGCTGATCCTCGTCGACGACGTCGGCGGTGGCGATCTTTCGCGGCATCGTCCGACGGTACCGTGCACCCCGTGCGAGCGTGGTTGACGCCGGAGCGTCCGACCGAACCGGAGATCGTCGCCGATCCGGCGGAGCGGCGGGCGATCAAGATCGAGCTGGCCATCGTGTTCACGGTGACCCTCGGCCTGTCCGGCGCGCGCAGCCTGCTGTCCCTTGTGGACTCCCTGCTGCAGCCGGTGCCACTGAGCCAGCAGGCCGTCGCCCTCAACGTGCCGCAGGCCAACGCCGACCTGATCGACCTGCTCAAGCAACTGCTGTCCGCCGCGCAGCTGTTCGCCTGGGGGGCACTGGGCGTGTACCTGTTGTGGCGGGCCGGAATCCGGCCGAGGATGGTCGGCCTGGACCGCACCGGGCCGGGCCGCGACCTGCTCACCGGCGCCGGCCTGGCCGCGCTGATCGGGATTCCCGGCCTCGGCCTGTACTTCCTCGCCTACCACCTGGGCGCCAACCTCGCCGTGCTGCCGTCCACTTTGGACGACACGTGGTGGCGCCCGATCGCCCTGATCATCTCGGCGGCGGCCAACGCCTGGGCCGAGGAGGTCCTGGTGGTCGGCTACCTGATCACCCGGCTGCGCCAGCTCGGCCTGCGGGAGAACACCTCGCTGCTGTTCTCCGCCGTGCTGCGCGGTTCCTACCACCTGTACCAGGGGTTCGGCGGGTTCCTCGGCAACCTGGTGATGGGCCTGGTGTTCGGCCGGGTCTGGCAGCGCACCAACCGGCTGGTGCCGCTCGTGGTCGCGCACACGCTGCTGGACGTGGTCGCCTTCGTCGGCTACGCCCTGCTGCGCGGCCGGATCTCCTGGCTCCCCTAGGCCACGAGCAGACCGATCCCGACCGACACCACGCCGATCGCGAGCGACGCGCCGCCGGCGAAGAACATCCACAGGAACCGGGGGTTGGGCCGGTTGATCTCGCCGGTGCCGATCAGCGCCGAGGTGACGAACCCGCCCCGGGATGAGCAGCGCGGCGATCGGCACGCCGAGCCGGCCGAGCCAGCCGGCCGGCCCGGTGAGCCCGGCCGCGTCGGACAGCAGCAGGCACACCAGGCTGAGGATCACCAGCACGCCGGCGTGCGCGTGCATCGCGCGGACGAAGGCCCGCTGGAACTCGGTGAACCGGTAGGCGCCGCGCGAGATCCTGAGCAGGAACACGCCGCCGGACTCGATGCCGACGACGGTGAGTAGTAACAGGCCGCCGATGACCCGG
>NZ_DASTBH010000196.1:0-12296 GCF_035712165.1 Actinophytocola sp.
GCCGGAACATCGTGGTGTGGCAACGAGTCCACGCGGCGCAGGCACACCGGGCAGGGTGCGCCCGGCTCCAGGTCGGCCGCGAGCGCCACCGCACGGTGCGCGCGGTCCGTCGCCGCCTGGCCGGTTTCCGCCTCGGCGAGCGCCCGCTCGGCGGCGGCCAGTTCCGCCGCGGCGGCGGTCTCGGCCGAAGCGGTCGCGTCCTGTTCGCCGCGCGCCCGGTCCAGCCGGGCACGCAGCGCCGCGTCCCTGCGGTGTGCCTCCCGCCAGCCGCGCAGGGTCGCGAGGTCGGTGAGCCCGGCGAGGTCGGCCTGCGCCTGCGCCTCGGCCCGGTCCGCGGTGGCGGCCTCGGCGGCCCGCCGGTCGATCTGCTCGTCGGCCACCGCCAGCCGGGCGGACAGCGCGGCGACGTCGCCGGGCACCCGCAGCCCGGCCAGCTCGGTCAGGGCCGCCCTGGCCGACTCGGCCGCGCCGTTGGCCTCCTTCCACCGGTCCCGCAGCTCCGCGATCTCGGCGACCACGGTGTCCACTTCGGACACCAGGCCGGCCAGTTCGGTCACCCGCGCCTCGGCGGCGGCGATGTCGGCGGCGGTGACCGTGCCCAGCTCGCCGAGCCGCTGCTCGGCCATGGCGAGCCGGCCGGCGGCGACCTTGGCCCGTTCCCGGGCCCGCTGGCCGATGGCCTCGTACACGCCGTAGGCCAGCAACTGGCTGAGCAGGTCCTGCCGGTCGGCCGGTTTGGCGTGCAGGAACTCGGCGAACCGGCCCTGGGGCAGCAGCACGCACTGGGTGAAGTGCTCGTAGCCGATCCCCAGTAGCTCGCTCACCCGGGCGGTGACCTGGTCCGGGCCCTCGACCAGTTGCTCGACGCTGGCTTCCAGGATCTTGGCGAGGTCGGCGTCGGCGGGCACGCTCGGGTCGAGCCGGTCCAGCCGGGCCTCCTTGGTGTGCACCTGGCCCCGGGCGTCCCGTCTGAGCTGGCGCACGGCGGCATACCGGGCGCCCGCCGCCTCGAAGACCAGGCCCACCCGGCACTCGGCGGTGGACGGCGCGAGCGCGTTGCGGATGACGTTTCCCTTTCCCCACCGGGGAACGGTGCCGTACAGCGCGAAGCACAGCCCGTCGATGACGGTGCTCTTGCCGGAGCCGGTCGGCCCGGTCAGCACGAAGAAGTCCACATCGGACAGATCGATCTCGGTGTGCTCCCGGTAGCTGCCGAAGCCGTCGAGCATGAGCCGCAACGGGCGCATCAGGACCCGCCTCCGATCGCGTCCTCGTGCAGGTGCGCGAACAGCGTCGTCAGCCGGGGATCCTCGACGTTCTGCTCGGCGAGGAACGCGGCGAACAGGTCGGCCGGCGAGCGGCCGAGCCGGCTGGGCACCGGGCCGTTCTGGGCGGCCGGCCGGAAGTCCGGGTCGATCTGCACCTCGAGCACGCCCGGCAGCTTCTCGCGCACCGCGTCGGCCAGACCGGCCCGGGCCTTCTCGGCCAGCACCACCCGCAGGAACGCCTCGCCGGCCTGCTCCCCCTCGGCGATCACCTCGTCCAGCGTGCCGCGCAGCGTCCGAAGTGGACGGCCGCCGCGCACCGGAACCGGACGCACGGTGGCGCGCCGGTCCGGGCTCGCGGTGACCACCAGGGCGACCGGCTCGTTGGCCTCCTCGCCGAAGTCCAGCGCCAGCGGCGATCCCGAGTAGGCGATCGGGCAGGGTCCGTCGATCTCCTGGTAGCGGTGCAGGTGGCCGAGCGCGACGTAGTGCGCGCTGGCCGGGAAGATCGTCGCCGGCAACTCGTAGCCGAGCAGGGTCTGCACCTCCCGCTCGCCGCCGCCGCGCCGGCCGCCGAGCAGAGTCGCGTGGGTGGTCACGATGTTGACCGTGTCGGATGTGAAGGCCGAGCTCAGCATGCCGACCATCGCCTTGACCTGCCGGGCGTAGTCCAGGCCGTGCTCATGGCTTTCGTGCAGCACCACCTCGGCCGCCCGCACCGCGAACCGGGTGGACACGAACGGCAGCACGGCGATCCGGGCCGTCTCACCGGACGGCGCGGTGATGGTGACCGTGCCGCCGCTCTCGGGTCGTTTGGGCGAGCCGACCACGTGCAGGCCCAACTCCCCCAGCACCGGCCGGTACACCTCGTCGACCAGCCGCTGGTTGTCGTGGTTGCCGGCCAGGACCACCACCTGCCGGCCGGATGAGCGCAGCGCCAGCAGGGTGCGCATCACCAGCGCCTGCGCCTGCGGGTTCGGCGTCGCGGTCTCGAACAGGTCACCCGCCACGATCACCGCGTCGACGTCCTCCGCATCGGCGATGCGGACCAGGTCGGCGAGCACGGCGCGCTGCTCGTCCAGCCGCGCCTGGTTCTTCAACACCTTGCCCACGTGCCAGTCCGCGGTGTGCAGGATCTTCATGCCCTCAACCTTCTAGAACGGCGGCGGGTCGTCGGCGCCGGCGCCCGGGATGGTGGCGAACGGGTCGGCCGGCACCGCCGGTCCGCTGTCCACTCCGGTCCACGTCCCGGTCTCGGCCGGGCGGGTGGCCCAGGCGGGGAACGGGAACTCGACCGCCAGCGGGACCGGGATGTCCGGCTGCGCCACGAACATCGTTCCGGGCTTGGCCAGCGTTGCGCGCTGGCGCTGCATCGGCGGCAGGTAGCCGTACTCGGGCCGGGACGCCTCGGCCGGGTCCAGGCGCCCGGCCACCCGGATCGAGCAGTTCGCCACGATCCGCCGCTCCACCTCGCTCGCGGTCTGCTGGGCGCCGATCAGGATCACGCCGAGCGAGCGGCCGCGCTCGGCCACGTCCAGCAGGATCTGCTTGATCGGGCTGTCGCCCTCCCGCGGCGCGTACTTGTTCAGCTCGTCGAGCACGATGAACATCAGCGGCCGGGCGCTGCCGGCCGACTCCTTGCGGCGGAACTCCTGGCGCAGGCTCACCCCGACCACGAACCGCTGCGCCCGGTCCGGCAGGTTGTGCAGGTCGACCACGGTGACCTGGGCGTTGGCGGTGGTCAGCGACCGGCCGCCGCGGTCGCGCAGGTCCGCCCGGATGATCACCGACAGCGGCCGGACCGCCGAGCGCAGCCGACGCAGGAAGGCGTTCACGCTGCCGATGGAGGTGCTGGCCGGCACCCAGTCCCGCCGGGTGTCCTCGTCGGTCAGCTCGTCCTCGATCAGCCCGACCAGCTTGCCGAACGTCGTGATCGGCCCGCCGTTGCGGGCCTCGACCCCGCGCACGGTCACCGCGCCGTCGGGGCCGGCCTTCGTCGCGTCCCGGCGCAGCCGGGCGGCCACCTGGCCGATCAGCATCGTGTACTGGCTGCGCTCGTCCTCGCCGTCGGCGAACACGAACGGCATCAGCTCCTGCTCGCAGAACTCCGCGATGGTCCAGTAGAACGGGCTGACCGCGCGGTCCCGGGCGCGCACGTCCGGGGTGCCGCTGGCGTCGCCGGGCCGGGGCGGCGCGAACACCTGCACGTTGCGGAACGAGGACGCGGGCAGCCCGAGGAGCCCGTACTTCGCCCGGAACTCGTGCGTGAGGCGGGAGTTCTCGTAGTCGAGGAACAGCAGGTCCTCGCCCTTCACGCTGAAGATCAGCGCCTTGGTGTTGTGCGCCTCGCGGTCCAGCACGCCGCTGTTGAAGATCGAGTGCAGCAGGAAGGTGGCGAACGAGGTCTTGGTCGCGATCCCGGACACGCCCGAGATCGACACGTGGCCGCCCCGGGTGCCGTCGACGAACTCGAAGTTGACGTACACCGGCTGCCCGTCGCGGCCGAGCCCGACCGGGATCCTGGCCTCGGCCATCGTGTCGAAGTACAGCGCGCTGTCCCGCTCGGTGCCGCTCGCGCGGCGCACCGGGGTGCCCGGCCGGGGTGGCACGTAGACCTCGGGCTCGACCCGGGTCACCGTGACCTCGGCGACCTCGCTCACCTCGGCCGGCAGCGCGCCCTGTTCGATCAGGAACACGTCGGAGGCGTAGCGCGCGCCCTCGTGGCCGGCCTCCACGTTGGTCACCACGCCGGCGATCCGCACCACGGTGCCGTCCGGGAGCGGCCGGTCGGTCACCACCACGTCGTCCAGCTGCAGGAACTGGTCCGGCGCGATCCCCACCGAGAACTGCAGCGGGCTCGCCGCCACAGTGCCCACCACCAAACCGACTGGCTCCGTCACGAGCCAGGACTCTATATACCTACAGTTCGCGGTTGTCGAAGACGCGCTGCGTCTTGCGCTCGCTGCGGGGCAGGGCGCCCGGCGGGACCAGTTCGACCTCGACCCGCAGGCCGATCTTGTGGTGCAGCCGTTCGGTCAGCTCGCCGGCCAGGCCGGGCCGGTCGGGCGCCTCGATCCGGATGGTGAGCGAGTCGCGCCCGGCCGCGTCCCGGTTCACGTGCGCCTGGAACTCCGGGCCGGCGTCGGGCACCTCGGCCAGCACGGTGTCGACCTGCATCGGCAGGAAGATCACGCCCCGGATCTTGATCTGGTCGTCGGAGCGGCCCTGGATGCGGCCGATCCGCGGGTACGGGCTGCCGCACGGGCACGGGTCGGGGTAGAGGAAGGTCAGATCCCTGGTGCGGTACCGGATCAGCGGCGTGGCCTGCTTGGTCAGCGTGGTCACCACCAGCTCGCCGGCCTCGCCCGCGGCGACCGGCCGGAGGGTGTCCGGATCGACGATCTCGGCGTGGTAGTGGTCGCTCCAGATGTGGATGCCGTCGTGCTGCTCGCACTCCACGCCGGTGCCGGGCCCCCACAGCTCGGTCAGCCCGTACAGGTCGAAGGTCGTCACGCCCAGCAGCGACTCGATCCGGCGCCGGGTGCCCTCGCCCCAGCGCTCCGAACCGGTCAGCACCACCCGCAGCGCCAGCTCCGGCCGCAGTTCCCGGGCGGCGACGAGCTCGGCGAGCAGCAGGGCGAACGAGGAGGTCGCGCCGATCGCCGTGGTGCCCAGCTCGCGCATCAGCTCCAGCTGCAGCTCGGTGTTGCCCGGCCCGGCGGGGATCGCCATGGCGCCGATCCGCTCGACGGCGGCCTGGAACCCGACCCCGGCGGTCCACAGTCCGTAGCCCACCGCGAGCTGGATGCGATCCTCGTCGGTCAGCGTCGCGTAGGTCAGGCAGCGGGCGAACATCTCAGTCCAGTCGTCCACGTCCTGGGCCGTGTAGGCGCAGATCGTGCGCCGGCCGGTGGTGCCGGACGAGGAGTGGATCCGCACGATGTCCTTGGCCGGCACCGCGGCGTAGTCCAGCAGCGGCGTCTCCCGCAGCTCCTCCTTGGTGGTGAACGGAAGTCGGGCCAGGTCCGCCGGCCCTGTGATCATCTCCGGGCTCACCCCGGCGGCTTCGAGCTTGTCCCGCAGATAGGCCGAACCGGCCATCACCCGCTCCAGCATCGCCCGCAGCGCCGCGGGATCGAGGCCGTCGCGGACGGTAGTTGACTGCAGGGTCGTCATCTACTCACCACCAGTAATCGAGGACGGCCATTTATACCGCAAGATCACTTCCAGGCAAGCTATTGTGTTGACCCATGACCCTGACGCACAGTGCGCGCGCGATCATCGTCAGTAACAACCAGCTCGCCCTGGCCGAGCTGATGCCCGGCGATCGGGAGACCGTCGACTCGCAGTGCGACCTCACGTTCGACTTCGACCACGACGACCGGCCGGTGCCGTGGGAGATCACCACCCAGTTCGCGGCGCTGCTGGAGTTGCCGAGCGCCGAGCTGATCGGTTACCTGTGCTGGCGCCCGATTCCCTACCTGCCCTCATTGTGCGGAACGACCTGGAACCTCGGCATCGAGCTGATCCCGGGCGGACGCGGCCGCGGCGTCGGCGCGGCCGCCGGGATGCTGCTGATCCAGCATCTGTTCGCCAGCACCGAGGTGGACCGGATCCAGATGATCGTCGAGGCGGACAACGTCCCCGGCTGGCGTGCGCTGGAGAAGCTCGGGATGCACCGGGAGGGGGTGCTCCGGCAACTCGGCAAGCGGGCCGGCAAACGCCGGGACATGTTGTGCTACAGCCTGGTTCGCTCGGATCTGGTGGCGGCCGACGAGCCCCGGCGGACCCTGGCCCGGCACGATGGCCTGGTCCTGGCCGAGGCCCGCCCGAACGACCGCGCCGCGCTGCCCGACCCGTTCGGCGCCGACCCCGACCCACGGATCTCCCCCGCCGTTCCACCGGTCGTGCACCGCGGCGCCGTGCTCGACGCGGACACCGGAAAACTGCTCGGCACGGCCGACTGGCACGCGGTGGACTACGGACCGACGCTGGCCGGCACGGCCTGGAACGTGTCGGTCGCGGTGTCACCGGAGGCGGCACCGGGCGCCTACCGGCTGCTGGCCGGGCATCTGTTCGGCAGCACCGGAATCGACCGCATCGAGAGCCGGGTGGACGCCGACGACCCGACCGCCGGCCGAGCCCTCGAGGCGGCCGGCTTCCGTTGCGAGGGCACGATCCGGGGCGCCCGCAAGCAGGGCGGCCAACGCCAGGACCTGGCGCTGTACGGGCTGCTGCGCACCGACATCCGGTAGCCCACAGGAAAGCCCACCTCAGGAAATGTTGTCGAGGTGTGCGACACACAGCGCCGAGCCGAGCGGGCTGCGGGCATGTAGCACGTTGTTTGCCATACGCCGGCTGGTGATGAGGCCACTATCCCGGAGTATTCCCGTGTGGTGGCTGATGACCGCGGCTGACACGCCAAGGCGGCGGGCGAGGTCACCGGTGGTGCAGCCGTCCCGAGCCGCAAGCAGAACCTCAGCTCGCGTATGGCCGAGCAACCGGGCCAACCGCCGGTTGCTCACGCCTGCGATGCCCGGCTCCAACCAGCGGAGGTCGTGGTCGACCGGGTAGACCACGACCTGTGGCAGTCCGGGGTCGAAAATGGTGAGCGGGTGCAGCCAGCAGAAGTAGGAGGGAATGAGCTGAATCCCGCGCCCGTCGAGGTGAATGTCCCGATCCGAGGGATGGCCCGGCACCTCCAGCACCGGAGGATTCCAGCGCATCATCGGCCGGAAACTCGCTAGGAGCAGGTCGACGCCACCCTTGCGGATTGCTTGGCGACGGATGGCCAGGTCGTTGTCGACCCAGTGACTCAGGCGACTCCAGTACGGTTGGACGGCCGTCTCGTGGAATGTGCGCAGCACCTGACCGAGTTCGGTCAACGCTGCGACGCGACCGGTGGCGAGGTCGTCCACCCAGGACGCGGCGCCGGGAGTCCGCGTCAACAAGCCGAGTTCGGCATCCAACCGATGCCGCGGGGTGCGCAGTATCGCCTCGATTCCTTCGTTGACGCCAAGTGCGCCTTCCGATGGCGTGAGCAGGTCGGGGAAGTACGCCGCGTGTGGGGCGATGGGGAACAGCCGAGCCCGGACCCGGCCGGTCAGGTCAGCCTGGCGCAGCGTTTCGACGGTCCGCCGCCGCCATGGATCGAATACCGCTCGGCCATACCGGCTCTGAAGCATCTGCAGGCTGTTGACCAACTCCCACATGGAATCCGGACCGTTGGCCAGACCGGTTCGGGCCAGATCCGCCGTAGTGAAGTGAATGCGCATTCCCTTACCCCCAAGGAGCCGCCCGTGGTCGCCGTCGTGACCGGGCAATTTTCAACTCGATCAAAATATCGCGCGCACCGCGGGCGACGTGAGGTCTACTCGGAACGTAAGGTCGGGCGAGAGGGAGGAGAACGACCATGGTCCGAGGCTTGCTCAAAATCGCCGTCACGATGGCGGTCGCGGTGGCTGGATTGTCGATCCCGGCACAGCAGGCGTCCGCCGGGGGCTTTTGTGTCGAACCGTTGTGTGGCGACGTGTTCAACCGGTCCGGTAACCATGCGATCCGCATCGCCGGATGCTGGCACGACGGCAGCATCGAGCGCTGGGAGGGAGACGAACTGCCCTGCGACCCGAAGATGGACCTGCCGAACGGTCAGGATTCCGACGACTACTCCGGGTTCAACGACACCGATGCTTTTCGCGCGTTCCGCGGCTGCATCACGTCGTACGCCATCGGCGGGGGCGCCATCCGGGGGTTGGACCGCCGGGGGCGAAGCAGCCTGTGGATCCGGTTCCACAATGAGCAAAATGTAACGATCACCGGAATCACCTGTTTTAACTAGGTTTCCCGGGTGGAGCCAGCCGGTTGATGGCTGACTCGACTCCGCCCACCCGGTCGGCGAGCAGGCCCACGGCGCCCACCGCACGGCTCATCGGGTCGTCCCCGGCTCCGCCGAGCGCGCGTTCCCGCAGGTAGGCCGCCTTCACCTCGGCCCACCGGGCGGCCTGCCCGGGGGTCAGGGTGCCGCGCAGCTCGGCCAGCTTGAGCAGGTTGGCCTCGGCGCCGGAGGTCAGGGTCTGCGCCTCGCCGAGATAGTGGTCGTCGATCACCGCGTCCAGTTCGGCGTCGTTCATCACCGCGACGACCCGCTCGGCGAGCTTGTTCATGTTCCGGTAGGAACCCTGGAGCTGGAACGGCGGCTCGGTGCGCGCGGAGTCCGCCTGCGCCGCCGAGGCGATGTAGGCCTGGTTGTTGGCCAGCACCACCCGCTGCACCCGTAGCAGCTTGCCCAGCACGGCCAGGATCGCCTCCAGCTCGACCGGGGAGTACGGGTGCGACAGCTTGTCCGTGCGAACCGAGCCGTCCCCGCGCGCCAACCGGACCAGCAGCTCGAGATCCGCGCGGTCCCGTGTGGACAGTGGAGCCAGGACCGGGTTGGAGGTCAGGGAGTTCTCGATGTAGCTCAACGCGAACAGCTCATCCCGGCCGGACAGCACGTCGCCCAGGTTCCACACGTCGGCCCGGTTGGCCAGCATGTCCGGGATGCGGAACCGCTTGCCGGACTCGGTGTACGGGTTGCCGGCCATGCACACCGCGAACCGCTTGCCGCGCAGGTCGTAGGTCCGGGTCCGGCCCTGCCACACCCCTTCCATCCGGCGCTGCGCGTCGCACAGCGAGATGAACTTCTGCAGCAGCTCCGGCGAGGTGTGCTGGATGTCGTCGAGGTAGAGCAGCGCGTTGTTGCCCAGCTCCAGCGCGAAGGAGATCTTCTCGACCTCCTGCCGGGCGGTGGCGTCGGGCGCCTCGGCCGGGTCCAGCGAGGTCACCCCGTGGCCCAGGGCCGGCCCGTTGACCTTCACGAACACCAGGCCGAGCCGGTTGGCCACGTACTCCATCAGCGTGGTCTTGCCGTAGCCGGGCGGGGAGATGAGCAGCAGCAGGCCCATCTGGTCGGTCCGCCGGCCGGCGCCGGCCGCACCGAGCTGCTTGGCCAGGTTGTCGCCGATCAACGGCAGGTACACCTCGTCGAGCAGCCGGTTGCGCACGAACGCGCTCATCACCTTGGGGGTGAACTCGTCCAGCCGCAGCCGCTGCCGTTCGGCGGCGATCAGCTCGTTGCGGCGGCGCTGGTAGGCCCGGTAGCCGGGAACCCGCTCGGCGCTGAACCGGCGGATCCGGGTGAGCACCTCGTCGATCCGCAGCTCCAGGCTGCGTCCGGCGATCCGCGGATGCGCGCCGAGCAGGTTGTCCACAGTGGACGAAAGAGCGGCCGAGGAGTCGTACCGGGGCAGGTCCCGGCACAGCTCGACGGCGACCGCCTCGGGCAGGTCGGCGGAGGTCTCCCCGACGCTGGCCAGGAACGCCTCGTACCAGCCCTCGACCAGCCGGCGGCGAGCCGGCAGGTCGCCGGCCAGCGCGCGCAGGTCCTCGTCGAACTCGGCCCGGTTGCCCAGCGCGCGGTGGAACCGGTCGACCAGTGCGCGCGCCCCGGCGCTGGTGGCGAACCCCGGCGGGGTCGCGCACAGCTCCTCGAACAGGTACTCACCGGCCAGCGGATCGCCGGCCGCGGCGGCAAGTTCCGCGCACAGCTCGTCGATCGCCGTGCTGGGCCCGAACTTCGCCCGGGCCCGGCCGAGCGAGACCGCCCGGCGCCGCCAGCCCTCCCGGGTCGCGTCGTCGGCGCCGAACGCCCACAGCAGCTGGGCGGCGGCCCGGGCCGCAGGCGGGAAGCGCAGCACTCCGGCTCCGGCGTGCAGGCGCAGCAACACATCCAGGATCCGGGCCGCGTCGTGGTCGTGCACGCCGCGCTCGTAGCCCTCGTCGTAGCGGGTCTCGGCGGCGCGCCGGACCAGGTCCAGCAATGCTCCCTCGGTCACCGCCGCCTCGTGCAGGGGGTCCGGCGACGGCGCGGCGAGCAGCATGGACGCCGCCAGGTACTCCGCCCGGTACACCTGTGGCGTCTCGGAGACCAGCAGCTGGTCCCAGTACGGCCGGGTGTCCTCGAACGCCGGGTCGCCGACCGGCGAGCGGTAGTCGGAACCGGTGATGGCAAAGGACATCCGGCCGTCCTGCGGCACCAGGGTCAGGTCCACCGGCGCGGTGTTGACCGCGAAGGAATGCCGGCCGAGCCGGATCGTCTCGCCGCCGTCGGCGTAGAGGTCGATCCGGTCGCGCAGCGCCCGCCCGGCATCCGCCCGGGCCGCCTTGATCCGCCCGAGCAGCTCCTCGGCCCGCACCGCGTCGCCGAGCCCGCGCAGCTCTTCGGCGACACCGCGCACCTTGGCCACCATGGGATCGGCGGCGAAGTAGGTGTTGACCTCCTCCAGCGAGCCGATCCCGGCCACCCGCCGGTGCACGCCGGCCAGGATCCGGTCGGCCGACTCCACCAGCCGGTCGGCCCGCCGCGCCCGCTCGTCCAGCAGCGTCTGCTTGCGCCCGGAGAAGGCCTCGTAGACATCGGTGCGCTGCTCGGCGAGCTGGGCCAGGAAGTCGTCGAAATCGACGAACCGGGACTCCAGGTTCTCCAGCCGCAGCAGCAACCGGCCCAGCTGCTCGTCGCAGGCCTGCGGGGTGTCGGCGACCGCCAGCGCACCGGTGATCGCCTGGCCCAGCAGGGCGGACTCGGCGGCGAACTCGGCCCGGCCCTCGACCGCCAACAACTCGCGGCGCCGGCCGTCGAGGGTGGCCCGGGCCCGGTTGACACCGCCGAGCACCTCGCCGATCCGTTCCAGGATCGCGGTTCGCACGGTGGCGTCCACGATGTCCAGCGAGCCGACCACCTCGGTGACCACCGCGAGTCCGTCGGCCTGCTCGGTGAGCGCCTCGGCGACCGGCGCCGCGGCCGCCACCGTCGCGATCCCCGCCGCCTCGCCGGCCAGCGCGTCGAGCCGCTCGTGGTAGCCGGTGAACGCGTCCTGGCCCTGCAGGAACCGGATCGCCCGGCGGCCGGTCTCGGTCAGCTCGCCGGCAAGCTCGGCGGCCAGCCCGTCGATGCGTTCGGTGTCGGCGTAGCGCTGCTCACGCAGCGACACCAGGGAACCCTGCGCCCGGCGCAGCTCGGCCAGTTGGGAAACCCAGGCGTCGGCCGACTTCGGCGCCTCGCCGCGCACCCGGCGGGTCAGCGCGGCGATCCGCCCGGCGGCCTCGTCCACCGCGGCCGCGGCCTGTTGCTTGAGCGCCTGCACGTTCTCGAACTCGTCGAGCACCTGCTCGGCGGTGGCCCGCACGGCGGCCAGCGGGGTGCGCAGGTCGCCGAGGTCGGCCTCACCCAGCCAGTGGTAGCTGTCGAAAACCCGCGCGCACGCCGCGATCAGGCCCTCGAACACGGCCGTGGACGGCGCCATCTCGCCGATCATCCGGGTCACCGAGAGGCAGTCGGAGATGCCCCGCACCAGATCGGCGTTGCCCACCCGCTCCAGCGGCCCGGTGCCGACCGGCCGCGCCGCCACGTAGCTGTCCGAGGCGAAGGGGGTCTGCCACACCTGCATCGGGTGCACCCGGGTCGGCTCGTCGGAGGCGGCGCGGAACACCACCATCGTGCCGTCGTCGAACAGCGAGTACCCGTGGCACGGGATCGGCGTGCCGACCTCCTTGCGGATCACGTTGTAGGGCAACAGCAGCGACCGGCCCTCGCCCCGGGCGTGGAACACGTAGAGCACGTCCTCGCCGTTGGCCGAGCGCACCACCCGCTCGAACTCCAGGTCGGTGACGTCGGTGTCGAAGGTCTTGCTCACGCCGGTGGACAGGTAGTAGCCGCCCGGGAAGATCAGCCCCTGGTCCTCGGGCAGCCGCTGGCAGGCCTGTCCGATCCCGTCCAGCCTTGTGACGGACTTGGTGCGGGTGTTGAACACCAGGTGCCGCCACGCGGTCTCCTTGTACGGCCGGATCCGCAGCAGGATCAGCGGACCGACCCGGGCGTAGTGCACGTCGGCGTCGGCCAGGCTCTGCAGCGGCTCGTCCACCGGCTCGCTGTAGATGCCTTCCCCGGTCTCGGTGTTGTTCTCCACCTTGATGGTCAGCGTCCCGCCGATCGCC
>NZ_DASTBH010000197.1:0-10411 GCF_035712165.1 Actinophytocola sp.
CCGATCATCGTCGGCGGCGCCTCCGCGGCCGCCTACCGGCGTGCGGTGTGCTCGGCGAACGGTTGGTACGGCTGGGACCTGGACCCGGAGGGCACCGCGGCGGCGCTGGCTGAGCTGCGCGCCGCCCGGGACCGCTACGACCGGCCCGCCGAGCTCGGCGACCTGGAGATCACCATGACCCCGCCGGGGCCGCTCGACCTGGACACCGTTCGCCGTTACGCCGACCTGGGTGTGCACCGGCTGGTCGTGCAACCCGAAACCATGGACGGCACCGCGATCGACGATCTGATCACCGGCACGGCGGACCTGATCTCCCGGCTCTGATCTGGTCGGGCCCATCCGGTGAACCCCCTCTGTGCGTTCCCGCATCACCGGGTGGGCCCGCGAACATGTATACGGCACAACGGTTGTTCAGAGTCGGAGCGTTGGACGGTGAACAACACCGTGTGAACAATGAGCCGGTGCCTCGACAAGAGCAACCGCTGGAACCGGACGGGACCGTCCTGTACGAGTTCGCCGCCGGCCTGCGCCGGATCCGGGAACTGGCCGGCGGTCCCACCTACCGGGAGCTGAGCCGGCGGGCGCATTACTCCGTCGCGGCACTGTCCGAAGCCGCCGCCGGCCGCAAGCTGCCCAGCCTGGCCGTGACGATCGCCTACGCGGGGGCGTGCGGGGCGGACACCGCCGTGTGGGAGCAGCGTTGGCGCCAGGTGGCCGCCGAGCTGACCCCGCCCGACGACGAGGTCGAGTCGGATCTGCCCGCGCCCTACGTCGGTCTGGCGGCGTTCCAGCCGGAGGACGCCGGCCGGTTCTTCGGCCGGGACGAGGTGGTCCTCGACCTGCTCCGGCGGATCCGCGCCAGGCGGCTGGTCGGCGTGTTCGGCGCGTCCGGCTCCGGCAAGTCCTCGGTGCTGCGGGCCGGGGTCGCGGCGACGGCCATGGCCCGCGGGGTGTTCGACACCGGGCCACAGCCGGTGGTGCTGCTCACCCCGGGCCCGCAGCCGAGGCGGGAGTGCGCGGCCCGGTTGGCCGAGCTGACCGGCGACCTGGAGGAGAGCGTGCTGGCCGAGCTGACCGGCCCACCGGACACGCTGCGTTCCTGGATCCACCGGGCGATGGCCGGCCGGCCGGACGACGAGGACCTGCTGCTCATCGTCGACCAGTTCGAGGAGACCTTCACGCTGTGCCAGGACCCGGCCGAGCGGGCCTGGTTCATCGACGCGCTGGTGCGTGCCGGCGCCGGCCGGGCCCGGGTGGTGCTGGGCGTGCGCGCCTACTTCTACGGGCACTGCGGCCTGTGGCCCGCGCTGGTCGAGGCGTTCGCCTACCAGCCGCCGTGCCCGTGACCGCGCCGTCTTGCCGGAAGGGCTAGCAATTCGTGGACAGATCACGGGAAACTGTGATCATGTCTGTGCGCCTGGTGCTCGGTGTGGTGTTGGGGCTGGTGGCGGGTGCGGTGCTGCCCGCGTCCGGGGCGTCGGCCGCGACGACGGTCAAGGTGTTGCAGCTCAACATCTGTCACAGCGGCCTGGTCGGGTGTTTCACCGGCGACCGGGTGATCACCAAGGCCCGGGCGGTGATCGGCGCGAACCGGCCGCAGGTGGTGTCGGTGAACGAGGCGTGCGCCGGCGACGTCGAGCCGTTGCGGCAGGCGATGGGCGCCGCGCGGGCGGTGTTCGTGGCCGCGGAGCACCGCAACGGCACGCCCGTGACCTGCACCAACGGCCAGAGCTACGGCAACATCATCATGGTGGCCGAAGGACTGGCCGGAACCACCGGGCAGACCGGGCGCTACACCAGCCAGGACACCAGCGACGAGATGCGGGTATGGGCCTGCCTGCCGGCCGGGGTGCTGACCGCCTGCACCACCCACCTGTCGGCGCGCAGCGGGTCTTCCGCGCTGGCCCAGTGCGGCGAGCTGATGGCGCGGGCGGTGGGCTACGCCGCGTCCGGCCCGGTGGTCGTCGCCGGGGACATGAACCTGCGCTACCAGGGCAACCCGAACGTCCAGGACTGCAACCGGTCCGGCTTCTACCGCAAGGGCGACGGCTCGGTGCAGCACGTCTTCGCCAGCACCAGCCTCGCCTTCGTCAGCGGCACCAAGATCAGCATGTCCGGCACCACCGACCACCCGGCCTGGCTGGTGACCACGACCCTGTCCTGACCAGGGACAGCGGTATAACGTTGGCCGATGGGCACCGGGACGGTCGGACCCAGGACCGTCGGACACCGGCTGGACGCCGCACGCCGGGACACCTTCGTCGGCCGGGCCGGCGAGCTGGAACTGGTGCGCGCGGCGCTGGCCGAACCGGAGCTGCCGTTCGTGCTCCTGCACGTGTGCGGGCCGGGCGGGATCGGCAAGTCGGCGCTGCTGCGCCGGCTGGCCGCGGTGGCGGCCGAGTCCGGGACGCAATGCCTCGGCGTCGACGGCCGCGACATCGGCGCGACACCCACGGACTTCGTCACCGCGCTGGGCGCTGAGCTGGGCGTGGCCGGGGATCCGGTCGAGGCGCTGGCCGCGAGCGGGCCGGCGGTCCTGCTGGTCGACACGTTCGAGGCGCTGAGCGAGCTGGAGGACTGGTTCCGGGAGGAGTTCCTGCCGCGCCTGCCGGCTCAGCTGCTCGTGGTGACCGCCGGCAGGCAGCGGCTGGCCCCGGCCTGGCAGGCCGACCTGGGCTGGCGGGACCTGGTCCGCACGGTGTCGCTGCCCAACCTGAGCCCGGCCGAGACCGCGGAGTTCCTGCGCCGGGTGCGGTTGCCGGCGCACCTGCACGACCAGGTGTTCGGCCTCACCGGCGGCCACCCGCTGGCCCTGGCGCTCGCGGCGGACGTGCTGCGCCAGCACGGCCTCGACCCGGCCCTGGGCGTGGCCGACGCGCCAGACGTGATGCAGGCCCTGATGGTGCGGTTCGTCGAAGGCCTGCCCGACCAGTCGCACCGGCACGCGCTGCAGGTGTGCGCCGAGGCGCGGACCACGACCGAGGCGGTGCTGCGCGCCGGGCTCGACCGCGACGACGTGCACGACCTGTTCGAGTGGTTGCGCGGCCTGTCCTTCGTGGCCGCCGGCCCGCACGGGATCTTCCCGCACATGCTCGCCCGGGACGTGCTGGTCGCCGACCTGAGCTGGCGCGACGCCGAGGTCCGGGACCGGTTGCACAACCGGGTCCGGGCGCACGCGACCGCCCGGATGCGTGCGGCGACCGGGCGGGAGCGGCGGCTGGCCATCCTGGACTTCCTGTTCACCGAGTACAGCCAGCCGAGGTTCCGGTCCTACTGGAAGGAGTGGGACACCACCGGCCGCGTCTTCGGCGAGCCGGCCACCCCGGCCGACCGCGCGGCGATCCTGGACCTGGTGCGCCGCAACGAGGGCGCGGAGTCGGCGGCACTCGCGCAACGCTGGTTCGACCGGCAGCCGGAGGCGTTCACGCTCTACCGCGGCCGGCACGGCGTGCTGGGTTTCCTGTGCTGGCTCTCGCTTTCCGACGCGGCGGCCGAGGACGTCGAGGCCGACCCGGGCACCCGGGCCGCGTGGCGGATCTGCGGCCCGGCCGAGCCCGGGGCGGACGTGCTGATGCTGCGGTTCCTGATGGACGGCGAGGCCTACCAGGGCTCCTCCCAGCTGTTCAACGTCGGCCCGGTGGTGCACGTGCTCCAGGTGCTCGACCGGCCGGGCCTGCACTGGGACTTCCTCGCCGTGGCCGACGCGGAGTTCTGGGCCCAGCTGTGGACCCACATCGGCTACGACCGGATGCCGGCGGCCGACTTCACGGTCGGCGAACGCCGTTACGCCGTCTTCGCGCGCGACTGGTGGACCGCCGCGCCGGTTCCGAAGTGGACGGAGATCCTGAGCTGCCAGCACGAGGACCCGGCCCGGCCGGAGTTCGAACGGGCGGCCCGGCAGGCACTGCGCGACCTGCGCCGGCCAGACCTGTTGGCCCGCAACCCGTTGACGCGCTGCCGGCTGGTCCGCGAGCGCGCGGGCGAGCCGGCCGTCGCGCTGGTCGAGGTCGTCCGCGAGGCCGCCGACGTGCTGCGGCAACATCCCCGGGACGAGAAGCTGCACCGCGCGGTCGACCGGACCTACCTGCGTCCGGCCGCCACCCAGGAGTTGGCCGCCGAACTGCTCGGGCTGCCGTTCAGCACCTACCGCCGGCACCTGACCCAGGGGGTGGCGCGGGTGGTGTCCCTGCTCTGGGAACGTGAGCAGAAACCGAGCGGTTTCCGGCCTGGGAACTGAGCACCTCCCGCCCGCATCCTGCGCGGGCGACTGAGGAGGTGCGCTATGGGGCGCGACAAGCGAAACCACGCCGTGGTGCTCGGGGCCAGCATGGCCGGGCTGCTCGCGGCCCGGGTCCTCGCCGAGGAGTTCGACCGGGTCACGCTGATCGACCGGGACACGATGCCGCCCGACGCCCGGCACCGCCGGGGCGTGCCGCAGAGCCGGCACGCGCACGGGCTGCTGGCCCGCGGGCAGCAGATCCTGGAGGAGCTCTTCCCCGGCCTGACCGAGGAACTGGTCCAGGCCGGCGCACCCGCCGGCGACCTGCTCGGCGACGTGCGCTGGCACCTCAACGGCAACCGGTTGCGGCAGCGGGCCTCCGGCCTCACCGCGCTGTGCGCGAGCCGGCCGTTGCTGGAGAACCGGGTGCGGGACCGGGTGCTCGACCGGGCCGGCGTGACGGTGCTGGACCGGCACGACATCGTCGGCCTGGCGACCACCTCCGATGCCGCCCGGGTCACCGGGGTGCGGGTGATCGGGCGCGCCGACGGCGGTAGCGCCGAGGTGGTCGAGGCCGACCTGGTCGTCGACGCGACGGGTGCGGGCTCCCGCCTTCCGGTGTGGTTGACCCAGTTGGGATACCCGGCGCCGGAGGAGGAGACGGTCCGGGTGGACGTCGGCTATGCCACCCGCAACTACCGGCTGCGGCCCGGCGCGCTGGGCGAGGACCTGGTGGTGGTGCTCGGTCCGACCCGGGACAACCTGCGCGGCGCCGTGCTGGAGACGCTCGAGGACCGGACCATGCTGACCCTGGTCGGCCGGCTGGGCGACTACCCGCCGACCGACCCCGACGGGTTCACCGGTTTCGTCGCGACGCTGCCCGCACCCGATGTGGCCGAGGCGATCCGGGACGCCGAGCCGCTCGACGCGCCGGTGCCGACCCGGTTCCCGGCCAGCGTGCGCCGGCGGTACGAGCGGCTGCGCCGCTTCCCCGCCGGCCTGCTGGTGACCGGCGACGCGGTGTGCCGGTTCAACCCCACCTTCGCGCAGGGCATGACCGTCGCCGCGCTGGACGCCCTGGCGCTGCGCCGGGAACTCGAGCACGGCGGCGCGCCCCGGCCGGACCGGTTCTTCGCCGGCATCGCCACCGGCATCGACGCCGCCTGGGCGGTGGCGGTGGGCGCGGATCTGGCGTTGCCCGGCGTCATCGGGCGGCGCACCCCGCGAACCCGGGTGATGAGCCGGTACGTGGCCCGGTTGCAGGCGGCGGCCGCCCGGGACGCCGGCCTCGCCGAGGCGTTCATCCGGGTGGCCGGCCTCGTCGACCGCCCCCCGCGCCTGCTCCGCCCGGCGATCGCGGCGCGGGTGCTGGCGCCGGGCGGGCCCACCCGGCCGGCGGCGAGGATCTCCGAAATGATGAACGGGTAGGCGTGCACAGAACCAGGGAGGGGTCCGGTGGCGTATTCGGCGTTGCGCGGGTTGAGCTGCCCGCAATGTGGTGCGGGGTATGACGCGGACCGGGTGATGAACCTGTGTGCCTGCGGGTCGCCGTTGCTGGCGGAGTACGACCTGGGGGCGGTGGGCGAGACGGTGACGCCGGAGGTGATCGGCCGGCGGCCGCCGACCCTGTGGCGCTACCACGAACTGCTGCCGGTGCGTGACCCGGACAACGTGCTGACGCTCGGCGAGGGCATGACGCCGCTGGTGCCGCTGCCCCGGCTGGGCGCGGAGTACGGGGTGCCGAGGTTGCTGATGAAGGACGAGGGGCTGGTGCCGACCGGGTCGTTCAAGGCGCGTGGCGCGGCGGTGGGCGCGTCCCGGGCCCGTGAGCTGGGGGTCAAGGGGATCGCCATGCCCACCAACGGCAACGCCGGCGCGGCCTGGGCCACCTACGCCACCCGGGGCGGGCTGCGCAGCCTGATCACGATGCCGCTGGACGCCCCGGTGGTCACCCGGCGGGAATGCCTGGCGGCGGGCGCCGAGCTGTATCTGGTGAATGGCCACATTGGACAGTGCGGCCAGCTCATCGGCGCCGCGCTGGAGAGCCGGCCGGGGTTCCAGGATGTCTCCACGCTCAAGGAGCCCTACCGGGTGGAGGGCAAGAAGACCATGGGGCTGGAGTTGGTCGAGCAACTCGGCTGGCGGGTTCCCGACGTGATCGTCTACCCCACCGGCGGCGGTGTCGGCCTGATCGGCATCCGCAAGGCGTTGCGCGAGCTGCAGGAGCTCGGCTGGATCGGCGACCGCCTGCCCCGCCTGGTCGCGGTCCAGGCCAGCGGGTGCGCCCCGATCGTCGCCGCCTTCGCGGCCGGCGCGACCCGTGCGCAAGCGTGGCCGGATCCGCACACCGTCGCGTTCGGACTGACCGTGCCCAAGCCGCTGGGCGACGCGCTCATCCTGGAAGCCTTGTACGCCACCGAAGGCACCGCGATCGCGGTCGACGACGAGGACACGCTGGCCGAGCAGACCCGGTGCGCCCGGCTGGAAGGCGCGCTGCTCTGCCCAGAGGGCGCGGCCACCCTCGCCGCCGTGCGCCGGCTGCGCGAGTCGGGCTGGCTGCGCCCGGACGACGAGGTGGTCGTGCTCAACACCGGCGCCGGGATCAAGTACCCGGACACGGTTTCGGCGGACGCGCCGGTGCTCGAGCCGGACGGGGCCATTCCCTGAACGATCCTCCGTTCCGCCCTAGACAGGGTGGGGTGGCGGGCGTAGTACGGGGGGATGGAACCGTCTGCTTCCCATGAAGAATCTTCGGTTGCCCCCTCCCGGCGTGCGGTGCTGACCGGCACCCTGGCCGCGGCGGGCGGAATGCTGCTGCCGGTGACGGTGTCCGCCGCCGACGCCGAGCCCCTCGGCGATCACGGCGTGGACTCGGAGTTGCGGGCCCTGCTGCGTGAAGTGGACCGGCGCCGGGTCGAGGCCAACGTGCGCCGGCTGGTCGGCTTCGGCACCCGGCACACGCTGTCCAGCCAGACCGACCCGGTGCGCGGGATCGGCGCCGCCCGGGACTGGATCCACGCCGAGCTCAGCCGCCACGCCGAACGCTCGGGTGGCCGGATGACCGTGGCGCTGCAGTCCTACGTGCAACCGCCCGCCCCACCGCGCATCCCGACGGAGACCACCATCACCAACGTGGTGGCGACGCTACGCGGCACCACCGCCCCCGAGCGGGTCTACGTGATCACCGCGCACTACGACTCCCGGGTCACCGACGTCAACAACTTCACCGCCGACGCCCCCGGCGCCGACGACGACGCCTCCGGCGTCTCGGTGATCATGGAGGTGGCCCGGGTGCTGTCCACCCATCCCACGGCCGCCACCGTGGTGTGTGCCGCGGTCGCCGGCGAGGAGCAGGGGTTGTTCGGCTCGAACTTCATGGCCACCCAGTTCAAGGCGGCGGGCACCGACGTGCAGGGCATGTTCTCCAACGACATCGTGGGCAGCTCCACCGCCGAGGACGGCTCCCGCGACCCGCACACCATCCGGCTGTTCGCCGAGGGCGTGCCGACCGCGGAGACCCCGGCGGAGGCCAACACCCGCCGCTCGGTCGGCGGCGAGAACGACTCCTCCTCGCGCCAGTTGTCCCGGTTCGTCGACGACGTGGCCAGGCGGTCCGGCGCGGGCCTCGACGTCCGGGTGATCTGGCGCCGGGACCGCTACCTGCGCGGCAGCGACCACATCTCGTTCCTGCAGCAGGGTTATCCGGCCGGCCGGTTCACCGAGCCCGCCGAGATCTTCGCCCACCAGCACCAGGACGTCCGGGTCGAGAACGGCGTGCAGTTCGGCGACCTGATCGAGTTCTGCGACTTCGACTACATCACCCGGGTGGCCAAGCTCAACCTGGCCACGATGTTCTCCCTCGCGCAGGCCCCGGGCACGCCGAAGAACGTGCGCATCATCACCGCGAACCTCACCAACGCCACCGACCTGGCCTGGAACCGGGGCACCGAACCGGATCTGGCCGGCTACGAGATCGTCTGGCGGGAGACCACCGAGGCGGACTGGACGCACGTGATCCGGGTCGGCGACGTGACCGCCGCGCACGTCGACATCTCCAAGGACAACGTCTTCTTCGGCGTGCGGGCGGTCAACCGGGCCGGCAGACGCAGCCCGGTGGCCTTCCCCGTCCCGGCCGCCAGCTAGCCGGGTCGTCACCCGGCGCGCCTGTGCGGTGGCGCGACGCGTTGTCGTAGGGTGCGGTCCGGGTACGGTCCGCCGTGCCGTCCACCGGGACCGGTACGGAAGGATCCGTGATGCGCCTGCGTCTGCAACCTCGGGACGCGAAGTTCTTCACCCTGTTCACCGCCGCGGGCGCGAACATCGACGCCGCCGCCGAGGTGCTGCGGGAGTTCGTCACCGCCGCACCCGGCCGGCGGGCGGAGCTGGCCGAACGCATGCGTGCGGTCGAGCACGCCGGCGACCAGGCCACGCACGACATCCTGGACCAGCTCAACCGCTCGTTCATCACGCCGTTCGACCGGGAGGACATCTACCGGCTCGCGGTCCGGCTGGACGATGTGATCGACTTCATCGACGCGGCGGTGGACCTCACGGCGCTGTACTGGACCGGGGAGCTGCCCACCGGGGTGCACGAGCAGGCCGAGCTGCTGTGCCGGGCGGCGAAGCTGACCGCCGAGGCCATGCCGAACCTCGCCCGGCCCGGTGGCCTGCACACCTACTGGGTCACCGTGAACGAGCTGGAGAACGAGGCCGACCAGGTCTACCACCGGCTGCTGAGCTGGTTGTTCAGCGGTGAGCTGGACCCGCTGACCGTGCTGAAGCTCAAGGAGGTCGTCGACGCGCTGGAGTCGGCGGCCGACGCCTTCGAGCACGTCGCCGACCTGGTGCACACGATCGCGGTCAAGGAGTCCTGACGCCGGGCGCGTCCGTTCGGCGGTAGTCGCCAATGTGGGGCCAGTCCACCCTGTGCGGGTGGAATTTTCCATTCTCGGTCCGGTTCGGTGCGAGCATGACGGGCGGACGGTCGAGCTGGGTGGCCGGCAGCGCCGGTGCGTGCTCGCCGTGCTGCTGCTGCAGGCGGGCCAGGTGGTGCCGCTGGACCGGATGGTCGAGCTGGTCTGGGGTGACCCGCCGGTCGCCTGGCGCAACGCCGTGCAGACGCACATCTCCCGGCTACGCAAGGTGTTGGCGGTCGACCCGAGCGTACGCATCGATGCCCGGCCGCCCGGCTACGTGCTGCACGCCGAGCCGCACCGGGTGGACCTGCTCCGGTTCCGCGCGCTGGTCGCCGAGGCCGGCCGCATCTCGGACCTGGACCGCTCCGGCGAGTTGCTGCGCGAGGCCCTGACGCACTGGGCCGGCCGGCCGCTGGCCGACGTGGTCGCCAGCGAGCCGCTGCGCCGGCTGTGCACCAGCCTGGAGGAGGAGTGGCTGGCCGCCGTCCGGCAGCGGCTCACCGTCGACCTGCGACTGTCCCGGCACGCCGCCGTCCTGGGTGAGCTGGCCGACCTGGCCCACGCGCATCCGACCCACGAGGGCCTGGCCGAGCTGTGGGTGCTGGCGCTGTACCGGTGCGGCCGGCAGGCGGACGCGCTGGCCGCGCTGCAACGCATCCGCGCCCGCCTGGTGGAGGAGCTGGGCATCGAGCCCGGTCCGGCGCTGCGCACGCTGCAGCAACGCATCCTGCGCGCCGACCCGGGGCTGGAACCGGTGGCCGAACAGCCCCGCCCGGCCACCCCGGCGCAGCTGCCCGCCGACGTCGCCGGTTTCTGCGGCCGCAGCGGAGAACTGGCCGCGCTGGACCGGTTGCGCTCCGGCGCGGCGCAGCCGGTGATCCTGGCGGTGACCGGAACGGCCGGCGTCGGAAAGACCGCGCTGGCCGTGCACTGGGCGCACCGCGCGCGGCCGGCGTTTCCGGACGGTCAGCTCTTCGTGGACCTGCGGGGTTACGACCCGAACCAGCCGATGAGCACCGGCGACGCGCTGGTCCGGTTCCTCGATGCGCTCGGGGTGCACGGCCCGGACATCCCGGCCGAGGTGGACGCGCGCGCCACCCGGTTCCGCACGGCGGTCGCCGACCGGCGGATGCTGATCGTGCTGGACAACGCCTCCTCGGTGGAGCAGGTGCGGGCGCTGCTGCCCGGCACCGCCACCAGCGTGGCGCTGGTCACCAGCCGGGACAGCCTGGCCGGGTTGGTGGCCCTGCACGGCGCCCGCCGGCTCGAGCTGGAC
>NZ_DASTBH010000198.1:0-18777 GCF_035712165.1 Actinophytocola sp.
GATCGACGACAGCCTCACCAAGGAGGACCTCTACATCCGGGCCCAGCAGGCGGGCATCGAGGGCCGGTCCAGCATGAGCAAGGGGGAGTTGGCCAGGGCCCTGCTGATGGCCCGCAACGCCGCGCGGGGCACCTGAGCCCGAACTCGGAGAAAAAAGTCGGTGCGGGAGGTTTGAGCCTGGGCGTGGCGGGTATCCCGGCGCGCACCGGTCGGTCGACCGGATGCGGGCACGAGAGGCAGGCAATGTCCCCAGGCGCGACGATGGCGGTCGGCGTTCTGCCGGCACGCAGGCGCCCGCGCCGGACTCCCTGTCATGTGCCGGGAGACTCGGCCCCGACCGGCGACTTACCGCAGACCGCCGGCAGATGAGCCGCACGGCGGTCCGATAACTCCGGGTCGGTCTCCCCAGATCCCCAGCTTTCACCCCTGGCGTGTGCCGCACTGTGGCGGCCGTGCGGCACACGCCGTCGGGTCCTTCCTACCGGGCCATGGCGTGCTTGCCCTCGGCGATCTCCTCGATCGTCTTGGCGCAGAACGCGTCCAGGTCGTCGGGCTTGCGGCTGGAGACCAGGCCGTTGTCCACCACGACCTGCTCGTCGACCCATTCGGCGCCGGCATTCGTCAGGTCGGTGCGCAGCGTCGGCCACGAGGTCATCCGCCGGCCGCGCAGGACGCCCGCCTCGATCAGCACCCAGCCGCCGTGACAGATCACGGAGACCGGCTTGCCCTCGTCGAAGAACGACCGGACGAACTGGGCGGCCTGCTCGTCGCCGCGCACGAAGTCGCCGTTGGCGACGCCGCCGGGCAACACCAGGGCGTCGTAGTCGGCCGGGTTCGCCTCGTCCAGCGTGCGGTCGACCGTCCTGCGGTCACCCTTGTCCAGATGGTTGAACCCCTGGATCTCGCCCGACTTCATCGACACCAGTTCCGGCGTCCCGCCGGCGTCCTGGACCGCCTGCCAGGGCCGGTCCAACTCGACCTGCTCCACCCCGTCGGTGGCCAGGAACGCGACCTTCCTCCCGTCAATCGTGGACGGCATGTCACCTCACCTAACTTCTCGTTTCGTGCTTCAGGACTCGTCCTCATCTGCCGGCACCACCCGGTGCTGCTCAAGGAGGTCGGCCTCGTCGGCCTCCGCCGGCAACTCGAACGGCTCCAGTACCGGCTCGTCCGGCGCCTGCGTCCGGCGCTGGTCGAGCACGTCGGCCTCCGGCTGCTCGTACCCGAGGTCGCTGGGGTCGGTCATCCCCGCACCTCAGATCAGCCGGGTCTGCGGGTTCGCGGTGGTTCCGTCGCCGCCACCCTCGCCGAACGGCAGCGTCTCACCGGGCTGGGGCGAGCGCGGCACCTCGCCGCGCCAGGCGCCGGTCGCCTCGTCGCGGTTCTCGATGAACTCCTTGAACCGCTCCAGGTCACCCTTCACCCGGCTGCCCACCGCACCCAGTGCGGCGCCGGCCTTCTCGGTCAGCGTGTCCGGGTGGTACTCCATCTGCAGGCTCACCCGGGTGGTCCGGTCGTCGAGCCGGTGGAAGGTCACCACGCCGCCGTGTTCCGGGCCGTCGATGGTCTTCCAGGCGATCCGCTCGTCCGGATGCTGCTCGGTGATCTCGGCCTCGAACTCCCGCCGCACGCCGGCGATGCTGATCTCCCAGTGGGTCCGGGTCGGCGTGATCTGCCGGATGCGCTCCACACCGTCCATGAAGGCGGGGAACGACTCGAACTGGGTCCACTGGTTGTACGCCCGGCTGACCGGGGCCTCAACGTCGATCGACTTCTCGATCGTGGTCACGACTCTGCCTCCTTCGGATTCTGTTCCGTCGAAGGCCTACCCGTGATGCCGCGGCTTTACACGTCGGCGAGCGCCGCCTCGGTGGAGGGGAACGTGCGGATTAACGACCGCAGGCCGGTGATCTCCAAGGGGCGCAGGACCGTCCGGCTGTCCGCCACGATCAGCAGGGTCACCCCGCGCTCGCTGGCCACCTCGTGCGAGCCGACCAGTTCGGACAGTCCGGCCGAGCCGAGGAACCCGATGCCGGTCATGTCGAGCACGACCTTCTGGCCGGGCGTTTCCAGGCAGGGCGCCAACTCGTCGCGCAGCAGTCGGGTGGTGCGCATGTCGAGGTCGCCGCGCAGCCGGCACACCGTGGTGCGCCGGTCGGGCTGCTCGATGTGGATCCGCAGCGGGAGTTCCGGCACGGCGGAGGCGTCGTCCGGCTCCTCGTCAGCCTGAAGCGGGTCGTTCATGCGCGCTCCTCGCGATCCCTGCGCTGCAGCGCAAGGTGACTTCCCCGGCTGGCTGCTCAACCGCACTGTCAGTGTAGCCGCATTCATCGGCAACCCCCGCCGGGTCGGCACGTCTCCCGATCATGGGAGCGGATCGGAATCTGGACTGGGACGGTTTGTTCAACGCGCGAGACCTCGGCGGGTTACGCGCCCATGGTGGACAAACCCGGTGGCGGGCGGTGATCCGCTCGGAGTCGGTCGAGCGGCTGACCGCGGCCGGGTGGTCGGCGCTGTGGGACTACGGCGTGCGGACCGTCGTCGACCTGCGCAATCCGGACGAGCGGGGGACCGACGCCGCCCCGCGCCCGGCCGGTCTGTGCACCGTGCGGGTGCCGCTGGAGGACTACGACGGCGACCGGGAGTTCTGGCGGCCGTGGCGGGAGAGCGGGCTGTGGTCGACGCCGCTGTACTACCGGGCGTTCCTGGACCGGTTTCCGGGGCGGGCCGCGGCCGCGGTGACGGCGATCGCCCGGGCGGTGCCGGGCGGGGTGCTGGTGCACTGCGCGGCCGGACGGGACCGCACCGGTCTGGTCACGCTGCTGCTCCTGGCCCTGGCCGGGGTTTCCGGTGCGGACATCGCGGCCGATCACGCGCAGAGCGACGAGCGGCTGGTCCCGCTGGGGCGGTTGCTCGGGCTGGACGATCCGCGGCCGGCGCTGGCCGAGGCGATCGCCGCCGCGGGCACGACCGCCACCGACGCGCTGTTGGCGACCGTGGCGGGTCTCGACCCGGCCGGCTATCTGAGCTCGGCGGGGATGGGCGCGGACGACGTGGCCGCCGTCCGCGCCCGGCTGCGGTCAGCCGACGGGGGGCGTGAAGACGCCGAAGTGGTTGCCTGACGGGTCGAGCAGTTCGGCGAACACCAGTCCGGTCGGCGACGTGGTGGGCGGCACCAACACCTTGCCGCCCAACCGTTCGGCGTGCGCAACGGCGGCCGGCACCTCCGCGACGACCGCGAAGAACGTGGCGTGGTTGGGCGACTCGCCGTTGGTGTGCGCGATCCCGCCGGACGGGGCCTCGGTGCCCGGGAACGTCAGCAGGTCGTAGGCGCCGCCGCCGTTCGGGTCCGGAAAGTACGTCCAACCCAGCAGTTCGCCGTAGAACTGCTTGGTGCGCTCCGGGTCGTCGGACCCCACCTGGACCCAGCCGACGGCTCCGACGGTGCGCGGCATCACGGTCATGCTTCCTCCTTGGTCGATCGTGTTGACCGACCCAGCATCGCCAGCCGTCGCGACAACCCCCTGTCGGTGTTTAACCCGTTTCTAGTGCCGCCGTGGCGGTGAAGTTCAGCGGGATGTCCGGATCGATGCGCATGTCCGGCCGGTGCGGGGCGAGCTCGCCGGTGCCCTCCACGGCGAGGATGCGGTCCAGCCGGAACGCGCGGAGGTCGTCCCGCAGCCGGCACCAGCCCAGCAGGTACCAGCCGCGCGAGCCGGACAGGAACATCACCGGTTCGACGTCGCGCCGGGTCAGCCCGCCGCCCTTGTCCTCGTAGACCAGCCGCAGCACCCGCCGGGTCACCAGGCATTCCTCGATGATCGTGGGCACCGGCGCGGCCGGGGCCCGGCCGCTCGGCGGCACCAGGAAGCGCACCCGCTCGGCCAGCTCACGCGCGGCGCTGCTGTCCCGGGCCGGCATCGCCGAGACGATCTTGCGCAGCGCGCTGCGGGCGGCCCGGTCCAGCGGCGAGCCGCCGGCCCGGGTCAGCGCCGCCGCGATGGCCACCGCCTCGGCCGGGGTGAAGTTCAGCGGCGGCAACGTCATCGACCGGTCGATCGCGTACCCGCCGCGCCGGCCGACGTCGGCGTAGATCGGCACCCCGGCCTGCTGCAGGGCGTCGATGTCGCGCTCGATGGTGCGCACGCTGACCTCGTGCCTGGCGGCGAGCTCCCGGGCGCTGCGCCGGCCCGGCGCGACCGCGCGCAGTTCCTCGACGATGGCGTACAACCGATCGGTCCGGTTCACGCGGACACGCTACGTGCGGGCACCGACATTCGGATCGAAGTAGTCCCGCCAGTGGATCACCCGGTCGTCCCGGACCCGGACCACCTGGATGTAGCGCCGGGCGAAGGCGTGCTCCGGGATCCGGCCGTGCAGCTCGAACTCCACCACGACGACCTCGGGGTCGGTGCTCGGATGCCAGGCCACGTCGGTGAACCGGTCGAACCGGATGCCACCGCCCATGCGCGCGGCCAGCCGGGCTCGGAACGCCTCCCGCCCCTCGACCCGGGCCGGGTGTCCGGCCGGCGCGAACGGGTTCTCGATCACCACGTCCTCGGCGACCAGGCTGGCGATGCCGTCGACGTCGCCGGCCAGGAACAGCGTGTGCACCCGCTCGATGAGCTCCCGCGGAGTGGGCATCTGACCCCCTAGAATCGGAACCGTGACTCCGTTTGGACGATACGGAGGGCTTCCTCCGGTTGTCAAGAAATGATCGGCGCGGACCGTCCGCTGCGGGCCGACGCGCGCCGCAACCGGGCCCGGGTCCTCGACGTCGCGGCCGAGGCGTTCGCCACCGAGGGCACGACCGTGCCCATCGACGAGATCGCCCGGCGCGCGGGCCTCGGCGTCGGCACCGTCTACCGGCACTTCCCGACCAAGGAGGCCCTGTTCGAGGCGATCGTGCTGGACCGGATCCAGCGGCTGGCCGGCACGGCGCAGGCGGCCCGGTCCGACCCGGACCCCGGCACCGCCTTCTTCACCTACTTCACCTGCCTGGTCGAGGCCGGCACGGTCAACAAGGCGCTGTTCGAGGCGCTCGCGACGGCCGGCGGGCAGGTCGACACGACGGCGCTGCGCGCGGCCTCCGGCGAGTTGCTCACCGCGCTCGGCGACCTGCTTGGCGCGGCGCAGCGAGCCGGCGCGGTGCGTGCCGACGTCGAACCCGGCGACCTGCAGGCCATGCTGGCCGGCGCCCTGGCGATGGAGCGGGCCGGCGCCGGGCCGCCCGGCCGGATGATCGCCATCGTGTGTGACGGGTTGCGGGCAGCTCCGCCGCACTAGGCCAATTGGATGACAGCGGCTGACAAATTCCGCCCATTACATCGCGTAACACCGGCTGGTCCCTCTAAGTTGTCGTAGCAACCGGACCCGGCAGTGGGAGGCTGGGTGAACTGGGGGTGGTAGTGCATGGCCACACCGGAGACGTCCGGCACGACCCGTGCACCCGTCGTTCTCCGGTTCCGGCTGCTCGGCCCGGTGCAGGTCCTGGTCAACGACCGGCCGGTGCCCCTGGGTGGTTCCGGCGCGCGCGGGCTTTTGGCCATGCTGCTGCTGGAACCCAACCAGGTCGTGGCGCTGGACCGGATCGTGGACGTGCTGTGGGCGCACGAGCCGCCGGAGTCCGCGCGAACCATGGTGCAGGGTTACGTGTCCCGGCTGCGGCAGCGGCTGGCCACGGTCGACCCCACCGGGCTGGTGCGGATCGTCACCAACCCGCCCGGCTACCAGCTGCTGGTCGATGAGCAGCTGATCGACGTCACGGTGGCGCGCAAGCTGCTCACCGACTCCTGGGGAGCGCCCGCGGTGCGCCGGGCCGAACTGCTGCGCGCGGCACAGACCCTCTGGCGCGGGCCCGCGCTCGCCGACATCGGCGGCCGGGTGCGGGCGCCGGAGCTGGCCGAGCTGCGGTTGAGCGTGCTGGAGGGCCGGATCGAGGCCGACCTGGAGCTGGGCCGGCACAACGAGGTGATCGGCGAGCTGACCCAGCTGGTCGAGGAGCACCCGTTCCGCGAGCGGCTGGTCGGTCAGCTGCTGCTGGCGCTCTACCGGTCCGGGCGCCGCACCGCCGCGCTCGGCGCCTACCAGCGCTTCGCCCAGCTGGCCGCGAGCCACTCCGGCATCGAGCCGGGACCGGAGCTGCGCGCCATGCACGCCCGGGTGCTGCGCGACGACAGCACCCTGCTGGACCCGCAGGCCGAGTCCACGCTCTCGCCCCGGATCGGGATCGTGGTTCCGGCTCAGCTGCCGGCCGTGCCGGCCGGGTTCTGCGGCCGGGAGCTGGAACAGGACTGGCTGGACCGGCTGCTGTCCGCGGTCGACCGGCCGGGCACCGGGGTCGGCCTGGTCGCCGGACCGCCCGGGATCGGCAAGACCGCGCTGGTGGTGCGCTGGGCCAACCAGGTCGCCGCCCGGTTCCCGGACGGGCAGCTGTTCGCCGGCATGCGCGGGTTCGACCCGCGCCATCCGCCGGCCGAGCCGGCCGAGCTGCTGGCCCAGTTCCTGCTGGCCCTCGGGGTCCGGCCGGACGACGTGCCCCTCGATCTCGACGAGCGGGCCGCGCTGTTCCGCTCGCTGCTGGCCGAACGACGGGTGCTCGTGGTGCTGGACGATGCCCGGGACTCCGAGCAGGTCCGCCCGCTGTTACCCGGCGGAACGGCCAACTCACTGGCGCTGATCACCAGCCGGGTTCGGCTGGACGGCCTGGTCGCCGGGCTGGGCGCCCGGCTGCTGGTGCTGGACACGCTGGAGCCCGACGCCGCGCTGCGCCTGATCGAGGAGACCGCCGGGTCGCCGGTCAAGGACGACGACCGGGTGCACGGCGCCCGGCTCGCGCAGCTGTGCGGACACCTGCCGCTGGCGTTGCGGATCGTGGGCGCCCGGCTGGCCGCCCGGCCGCAGTGGTCGCTCGCCGACCTGGCCGCCGAGCTGACCGACGAGCACACCCGGCTGACCGGGCTGGACGTGGAAGGCAACGACACCAGCGTGCGGGCCGCGCTGGACGTGACCTACCGGGCGATGCTGCCCAGCCTGGCCGGCACGTTCCGGCTGGCCGGCATGTTCCCCGGCCCGTGGCTCGGGCCGTACGCGATCGCCGCGCTGTGCGCGATCGACCTGGCCGAGGCACGCGCCCGGCTGCGGATGCTGGCGTCCTCCTTCATGGTCACCGAGAGCGCCCCGGACACCTTCGTCCTGCACGACCTGGTCCGGATCTACGCCGCCGAGCTTGCCGGGCTGGAGCTGTCCGAACCGGAACGGACCGAGGGCCTGCGCCGGCTGCTGCGCTACTACCTGGTCACCGCGGAGGCGGCCCGGCGGCTGCTCAACCCGGCCGCCGCCGAGCGCGACGCCGAGCAGTTGATCTATCCGCAGGTCCAGTACCCCGCGCTGGAGACGGTGCAGGACGCGGCCGGCTGGCTGGAGCGGGAGTGGGCCAACCTGGTGGCCGTCGCCGAGGCCGGCTCGGCCGCCGGCACCCACGACGACCTGGTCCGGCTGGCCCGGATCGTCAGCGACCTCTCGTCCGGCGCCCGGGGCCTGAGCGCGCCCTGGCTGTGGCTGGCCGGTTTCCACCTGGCCGGCGTTTAGTGAACAGTTAGTGGCATCACGCCGAAACCTGGCAGGCTGCGCGCGGCGCTTACGGGTCAAAGCGTCGCGGGCGACGCCACCAACGTGGGGGTGCGCTGCCCGAATGGCCGGCCGGCGCCTCGGGGGAGTGCGCCGGCCGGTCGTCCTTTGTCAGGGAGTTCCCCCTGGTCGGACCGCGTCCGCCTGGTCCTGCACCGGCCCGAGGGCCGGGCGCTTGGGCTGCAGGCCGTCGCCCATCGAGGTGCCCCGGATCTGCCGTTGCAGCCAGGGCAGCAGATGGGTCCGGGTCCAGGCCAGGTCCTGCTGCCGGCCCTGCAGCCACGGCACCGGGTCGGCCGGCGGCAGCGGCTCGCGCCAGTTGGCGGTGGCCGGCAGGCCGAGCACCTCGGCGGCACGCAACGCGATCCGCCGGTGACCCTCGGTGGAGAAGTGCAGCCGGTCCTCGCTCCACGCCCGGCGGTCGCGCAACACGTCCATGGCCCACAGGTCGACCAGCATCGCGCCGTGCCGGTCGGCGATCGCGCGCAGATGTCCGTTGTAGATGGCCACCTTGCCGCGCACCCGGCGCAGCAGCGGCTGCGGCTTGGGATCCGGGCCGGTGAACATCATCAGTTGGCAGCCGGCCCCGGTGATAGCGGCCACCGCTTCCTCGAAGAGGCGGGCGATCTCGTCGACGTCGCTACCCGGGGTGACGATGTCGTTGCCCCCGCCGCACAACGTCACCAACGCCGGTTTCTCTTGCAGGACAATGGGAACCTGTTCGTCCACGATCTCGCCGAGCATCTTTCCGCGCAGCGCGAGGTTGGCGTAGCGGAAGGTGCGGTCCTTGCCGGCGATCATGCCGGCCAACCGGTCGGCCCAGCCGATGAACGTCCCGTCCGGCGCCTCGTCACTGAGCCCCTCGGTGAAGCTGTCTCCTATCGCGATCCAACTGTCCCAGCCGCGCACGGTGTCCCTCCCTAGGCATCCGTTGGCGTCACCCCACCCTCGACCGCCCAAGGATGCCAAGTCCGCGCTCGCTCGCGCTACTACGATCACGTTTCACCGTGCTCATGTTCACGGTGCGCTGCCCGCCAAAGCAGCAGGACGAGCCGGTGGTCCATTCGAGTGGACTTCTCGGGTCCGATGACGAGTTGGAGCAACCTGACGCTTGCGTGCACCGCTCGTAGGTACGCTGCTCCCTGTTAGCGCCCGATCACATCCGAGGAGCACCCGGTGTACCTCGACCCCTCCGGCGGCAAGGCCGGCAGCAGCCTCGAAACGATCTACGGCGCCGCCGCGTCCGGCACGCTCAAGGTCGATCCGCAGACCGGTGAGACCACCCTCAAGTTCCTGAGCGACGTCGCCGAGCTCACCGAGCGGATGCGCCGGTCCGGCGCCGGACTCGCGGTGAAGACACCGCTGGGCGGCGGGTTCGGCGAACAGGTCGGGGCGTTCAACGAGCGCCTCGCGGCCGGCGGACCGCACTCGTTCCAGGAGGTCCTGGCCACGTTCAGCCGTGAGCTGGAGATGCTCAAGGAGGCGGTGACCCGCAGCATCGAGGCCTACCGGACCGCCGACGGCGGCGCGGTGTCCGCGGTCGCCAGCGCCGGCCGGAGCCGTTAGCCGTGCCGGCGCAGGACGGGCGGGCGGTACCGAGCCCGGACATGAACCCCAGGGCGTGCAGCCACGAGGCGCTCAAGGAGATGACCGACGCCGCGCAGCCGGCCGGGGCGCAGGCGGTCGCCGACGAGTGGGCCCGGATGGCGGCCGGGTTCGACGAGGCGGCCACCCTGTTCGAGCGGGCGACGCAGCACTCCGAGGGCGGCTGGACCGGATCCGCGGCCGAGGCCATGCGCGGCCAGTTGGCCCAGGTCGCGGCGTGGAGCCGGCAGGCGGGTGCGCACTACCAGGCGGCGGCCGAGGCGATCACGAGCCAGGCGGAGGCGGCCAACGTGGCCAAGACCACGATGCCGCCACCGGTGCCGTACGACCCGGCGCGGATGATCAGGGAGGCCGCGGCCAGCGGCAACGTCTCCGAACTGGCCGCGCTGCCGCACCTGCTGCACGCGCAGAAGCAGCGCAGTGACGCCGCGCACGAGGAAGCGGTGCGCGTGGTGACCGAGCGGGACGGCACGTTCGGCCAGTCCGTCGCCGCGATCCCGGCGTTCGAGCCGCCACCCCGGCTCAGCGAGGGCGGCGGCCGGATCCCGCCGGTGCCCGCACCGCCCGCACCGCCGCTGCCGCCGGCCGCGCCGCCCGGCCCACACCCGGCGCCGGTCTCTCCGGCCATGTCCCTGCCGGTCGCGCCGCTGGCCCACCCGGCACCACCACCCCCGCCGCCGGCCGCCCCGCCCGGCCCACGCACGGCGCCGGTCCCCCCGGCCATGTCCCCGCCGGTCGCGCCGATGGCCCACCCGGCACCACCCCCGCCGCCGCGCCCCGCGCCGCCTGGCCCACGCCCGGCGCCGGTCTCCCCGGCCATGTCCCCGCCGGTCGCGCCGCTGGCCCACCCGGCTCCACCCCCGCCGAACCGTCCGGCTCCGCCGGCCCAACCGGCTTCGCCGCAAGGGCCGCCTCGGCCCATGCCGCCCGCGGTCCCGCAGCCGCCGGTGCACATCACCCCGGCGCAGGTCGTGGCGGCCAGCCTCCCGGTCGACGGGTTCGGCCCGGGCGGCGGGACCGTGCCCGGCGGTGGGTTCGGTCCCACCGGGTTCGGTTCGGCGCCGGTGGTCGCGCCGCCGCCCGGGTACGGCCCGGCCGCCAGTGCGATGGCGCCGGGTGCCGGGACCACCGCCCCGCGCGCCGAGGACGGCGAGCGCAAGCGGCCCGAGTACCTGGTCGAGTCGGACCTGGAGGGCATGTTCGGCTCGACCGAGCTCACCGCACCGCCGGTGATCGGCCAGGAGTGACCACGCTAGGCGAGCTGTCGCTGCCGATGGTCGACATCCTGTGGGAGGACCAGCGGCTCGGCGCCATCCCGTTCCCGCTCGAGGTGCGCAGCCATGGCGACACCGCGGCCGAGCGCGCCCGAATCCGCGCGGCCGTCTACACCGAACTGGAGCGGCGGGAGCTCGCCGAGAACGGCCGGATCGGCGCCGATCTCGAGTACGCACTCGGCCTGCTGGCCAACCCCACGGTCACCGTCGACCTGGTGGCGTTGCGGGAGATGACCGACGAGACGCCGGTGCGGGCGCTGGTCGCCGCCCGGGGCAAGCGCGCCGTGCTGGCCGTGCAGCACCGGCTCGCGGTCCGGCTGACCATGGTCCGCCAGTCGGCGATCGCCAACTCGATCGTGGAACTGCTGCCGGCGAGCCGGTACGGGCCTGGGCCGTCGGTCACGCTGCCGGCGGCCGCGCTGGCCCAGGAGTCCGTGCCCCGGACCGGCCGGCACCGGCGCGACGAGACCAGCGGGGGAGTGCTGCGGACCGCGACCCGGCAGGCCGACCGGACCGCCGAGCTGCGGTTCCTTGACGCGATCATGGAACGCCCGGTGGTGCGGGCCGGCAGCTTCGGGGTCGCGCTGCGCGAGGAGGGCGGCAAGCTGCGGCGGCTGCCCGGCATCGGCTTCTTCGACACCGACCTGGGCCGCTACGCCACCAGCGTGTCGCGCGGCGTGGACGGCGAGGACTGGACCACGCTCTCGCCGTCGGACAACGACCGGCTGTCGCACCGGCTGACCGAGACGCTGCTGGCCGCGTTGAGGCAGTAGGTTAGGTCTACCTAACCTATACGGGATGAGGCAGGCTGAGCAGGTGACTGAGCCGTCAAGGGACCACCGGGTTGGGTAAGCCGGGAGACCAAGCCGCAGGGCCTGCCGACGTGGCCGGACTGACCGAGCGTCGCGCCGAGACCATGGCGGACTCGCTGCGCCAGCTGCTCGGCGGCCGGCGCGGCGCACTGGACGCCACCCTGCCGCCGCTGGCGTTCGTGGTCGGCTGGCTGGTGTCCGGCCAGTCGATCGGCTGGGGAGCGGGCACGGCCGTCGCGGTCGGCGTGATCGTCGGCGCGTTCCGGCTGATCCGCGGCCACCGGGTGACCGCGGTGGCGGCCAGCGTCGGGGTGGTGGCGGCCGGCGCGCTGATCGCCCTCTACACGGGCCGCCCGGAGGACTTCTTCCTGATCCAGCTGCTCGCCAACATCGCCAGCGCGCTGGCCTGGACGGTCAGCATCCTGATCCGCTGGCCGCTGCTCGGTCTGGTGGTCGGCACGCTGCTCGGGCAGAAGGCCCGCTGGCGCCGTGATCCGGAGCTGCTGCGCGCCTACGGCCGGGCGAGCTGGGTGTGGGTGTTCCTGCAGTACACGTTGCGGGTGCTGGTGTACGGGGTGCTCTGGCTGAGCGGCTCGGTGGTGCTGCTCGGTGTGGCCCGGGTGGCGCTGTCCTGGCCGCTGGTGGCGCTCACGGTGGCGGTCAGCGCGGTGGTGTTCCAGCGTTCGCTGCCCAAGGACCACCCCGGGTTCCGCCACCCGCGGACGCCTAGCTAGTCCGGGACCCTAGGCCGGGGCGCGTCCGGGCCGAGCACCTCGAGCGCGGCGAGCCAGGCGGCGCCCGCGGCCGCGTCGGTGGCGAACAGCACCTCGCCGGTCTGCCCGGCCAGCCGGGCCCGGACCGCTTCTCCGACCGGACTTCCCGGCCCCACAACGCTTCCGGTCAGCACCACCGGCGTGGTCGCGCCGGGGGTCCGGGCCGCGAGCGCGGTGCCGGTGAGCAGTTCCGCCGCCGCCGCGACGATCCGCGCGGCCAGTGGGTCGCCGGCCGCGTGCGTGCTGACCAGCGGGGCGAACCGGGCCAGCCGGATCGGCGGTTCGGCGTTCGCGGCGGTGATCAGCCGCGCGAACGCGTTGACCGCCGGGCCGTCGCCGAGCGCCTCGGACAGCACCGCCGTGGCCAGCGGGCCGAGCTCCGGTCCGGCCAGCAGGCTGTCCAGCGTGGCCCGGACCGCCTCCCGGCCGATCCAGAACGCCGAGCCCTCGTCGCCGAGCAGCCAGCCGTAGCCACCGGCCATGGACTCCTTGCGGTGGTTGACGATCCGCACGGCGACCGAACCGGTGCCGCCGACCAGCACGGTGCCGTCCGGCTCGGCGGTGGCCGAGGCGTAGGCGACCTCGGCGTCGGAGACCGCGGTCACCGGACAGGTCAGCCCGAACCCGCGCAGGCCGTCCTCGAACGCGCCGGCCACGGCCGGATCGGCGAACTTGCTGACCCCGGCCACCCCGAGCACGCAGTGCCGGGCGGAGGCCGGGTCGAGGTCGCCGAACGCGGCGGCGACCGCCTCGGCGACCCGCTTCGCGGCCAGCGCAACGGGATGCGAGTTGGGGTTCGCGCCGCCGGCGTACCCCCGGCCGGTCACCGTGCCGTCCAGGCCGGCCACCACCGCTCTGGTCGACGTGGCGCCGATGTCGACTCCGACGACGCGGTCCCGGCCTTCGGTCACCGGACCGCCGTCTCGATCGTGACCTGCTCGCTGGTCAGCATTCCTTGGCAGTGCGCGCAATGCACCTCTGCATGGGTCGGGTGACCGCAACCGTTGTGCAGCAGGGTGACCGGCGCCGTGCCGTCACCGAGCCAGCGGTCGCCCCAGCGCATGATCGCCGCCAGCGCCGGGAAGAAGTCCCGGCCCATCTCGCTGAGCACGTACTCGTAGCGGGCCGGCCGCTCGTGGTAGCGCACCCGGTTCAGCAGCCCGGCGCCCACCAGCCGGTCCAGCCGCTCGGTCAGCGTGTTGCGCGCGATGCCCAGCGAGACCTGGAACTTGTCGAATCTGGTGACCCCGTAGAAGGCCTCGCGCAGCACGAGCAGGGTCCACTGATCGCCAAGCAGGTCCATGGTTCGCGCGATCGAGCACGGCCACCTGGCGAACGACGTCCGTCGCATGAAGGGAGTGTAGGGATGGCTCACCGGGTGCGGGTGACTTTGGTCAAGCCGCGTGGCCGGTCCGGGTCGCCGCCCCGGGCGAGCGCGAGTTCCAGCGCCAACTGTTGCAGTGGCAGGACCTCCAGGATCGGGGCGACCTCCTCGGCGGTGCGCGGCACGTCGATCCGCGGCCCGTCGGTGATCTCCGCCGCGGCCGAGCCGACCGCGAGCACGTCCGCGCCGCGCTCGCGCACCGCGGCGACCACGTCCCGCATGGCGGCGCCGCCCGGGCCGGCGCTGGCCACCGCGAGCACGCCGGTCTCGGCGTCGATCGCGGCCACCGGCCCGTGCAACAGGTCCGCCCCGCTGTACGCCCGGGCGGCCAGGTAGCTGGTCTCGGCCAGCTTGAGCGCGGCCTCGGCGGCGGTGGCCGAGGAGTAGCCGCGGCCGGTGGTGACGATGCGCTCGACGAACCGGTAGTGCTCGGCCGCCTCGCGCACCGCGCCGGCCGCGCCGGTCAGGGTTTCCTCGGCCAGGGCACCGATTCCGGCCGCCGGCTCCCCGGTTCCGCCGCGCACGGCGTCCACCAGCAGGTAGAGGGTGAGCAGGCTGGCGGTGTAGGTCTTGGTGGCCGCCACGGCCAGTTCGTCGCCCGCGCCGATGTCCACCGACAGTTCGGCGGAGGTGGCCAGCGGCGAGGCGGGGCTGTTGGTGACCGCGACGGTGAGCGCGCCGCAGCGCCGGGCGGCCTCGGTCGCCTCGACCAGATCGGGCGAACTGCCGCTCTGGCTGACCGTCAGATACAGCACGCCGGACAGGTCCGGCTCGGCGCCGTAGAGCGTCGTGGTGGACGGCGAGGCAAGCCCGGCGGGCAGTCGCAGCAGCACCTCGATCAGGTACTTGGCGTAGAGCGCGGCGTGGTCGCTGGACCCGCGCGCGGCCAGCAGCGCGAACCGGGGCCGGTGCCGTTCGATCGCGGCGGCCACTCCGGCCAGGTCGGCCCGGCGCCGCAGCACCGCGTCGAACACGGCCGGTTGGGCGGTGATCTCGGTGCGCATCCGCGCGCCGGGGGCCAGCGCCGGTGTGTTCATCCGGGCTCCTTCTTGGCAGATCTTCAGGTCTAGACCAATATTATCTCAGCGTTCGCGCGCCGGTGGCCAACGGGACGGTCGGACATGTGACGATGTGGGTGCCCGCGTGATCGCTTCTGTCGCCGACGACAGGCATCCTGTACCTGGGACCGTTCGAGGAGGAGTAATGCTCGATACGCCGACAAGCGAGGCGCACGACGCGATCGCCCGGGTGCAGCGCGAACCCAAGTACTGGGGCCTCAAACGGCACCTGCTGGAGGTGCTCGGCTCGCTGCCGCCCGGTTCGCCGATCCCGACCGAGCGCTCGCTCGCGGCGCAGTTCGACGTGTCCCGCACGACGGTCCGGCAGGCGCTGGCCGAGCTCACCGTGGAAGGCCGGCTGTTGCGGGTGCAGGGCAAGGGCACCTTCGCCGCCGAGCCCAAGGTGGCCCAGCGGCTGCAACTGTCCTCCTACACCGAGGACATGCGCGCCCAGGGCCGGGAGCCCTCGTCCAAGCTGCTGGACGTCTCCGAGATTCCGGCCGAGCCGGACCTGTCCCGGCTGCTCGGCGTCCGGCCCACCGCGAAGGTGCTGCGGCTGCAGCGGTTGCGCCTGGCCGACGGGGAGCCGATGGCGATCGAGACCACGCACCTGCCCCTGGGCCGGTTCCGCGGCCTGCGCAAGTACCTCACCAGCGGCGTCTCGCTCTACCAGGTGCTGCGCGAGCGGTTCGAGGTCGAGATGGGCCACGCCGAGGAGACCATCGAGACCGCGCTGGCCGGCCCGTACGAGGCCGAGCTGCTCGGCGCCGACGTGGGCATGCCGATGCTGTTGCTGTCCCGGCAGACCTTCGACACCGAGGAGCGTCCGGTGGAGTGGGTCCGCTCGGTCTACCGGGGCGACCGGTACAAGTTCGTGGCGACGCTGAACCGTCCGTGACGCACCCGGGCGGGGTCCGGTGGGGGACGGCCGCGGCCCGCGGGGTGCTGCTCACCACGATCATCGGTTCCGGGATGGCGTTCCTGGACAGCACGATCATCAACGTCGCGCTGCCCAGGATCGGCCAGGAGCTGGGCGCCTCGGTCGCCGGGCTGCAGTGGATCCTCAACGGCTACCTGCTGTCGCTGGCCGCCCTGATCCTGATCGCCGGCTCGCTCGGCGACCGGTACGGCCGGCGCCGGCTGTTCATGATCGGCGTGGTGTGGTTCGGCGCCGCGTCGGTGTTGTGCGGGCTGGCCCAGACCACCGGTCAGCTGGTGGTGGCGCGAATCCTGCAGGGCGTCGGCGGCGCGCTGTTGACGCCGGGGTCGCTGGCGATCATCCAGTCGTCCTTCGTGCGGGCCGACCGGGCCCGGGCGATCGGCGCCTGGTCCGGCTTCGGCGGGATCGCCGGGGCGATCGGTCCGCTGGTGGGCGGGCTGGTGGTGCAGCTGTGGTCCTGGCGGCTGGCGTTCCTGATCAACGTGCCGCTTGCCGTGCTGTGCGTCCTGCTGGCCCGGCGGTACCTGCCGGAGTCGCGCGACGAGACGATGGCCGGCACGCACCCGGGCGTGTTCGACTCGGCGCTGGTCGCCCTCGGCCTTGCCGGGCTGACCTTCGCACTGGTGGAGCTGCCGGCGCGGGGCCTGGGTGATCCGGTGGTGCTGGCGGCCGGCCTGGTCGGCCTGCTGGCCCTGGCCGGGTTCGGGGTGATGCAGCGGGTCCGGCGGGAGCCGCTCGTGCCGCCGGACATGTTCGCCGACCGCACCTTCACCCTGGCCAACGCGCTGACGTTCGTGGTCTACGCGGCGCTGAGCGGCGTGATGGTGCTGTTCGTGATGCAGCTGCAGGTGTCGCTGGGCTACCCGCCGACCCTGGCCGGGCTCGCCGGACTACCGATCACGCTGACCATGCTGCTGCTGTCGGCCCGCTCCGGCCGGCTGGCGCAGCGGTACGGCCCGCGGTGGTTCCTGGTGGCCGGCCCGGTGGTGATCGCGCTGGGCATGCTGTTGCTGACCAGGGTGGTGCCGGGCGCGTCGTACCTGACCGAGGTGCTGCCCGCGGTCGTCGTCTTCGGCCTGGGGCTGAGCTGTGTGGTCGCTCCGGTGACCGCCACCGTGCTGGCCGCGGCCGAGGACCGGCACGCCGGGATCGCCTCCGGGGTGAACAACGCGATCGCCCGCACCGGCGGCCTGCTCGCCGTGGCCGTGCTGCCGGCGGTGTCGGGTCTGACCGGTGGCGGCTACGCCGACCCGGTCGCGCTCACCTCGGCGTGGCAGACCGCGATGGTGCTGTGCGCCGGCCTGTGCGTGCTGGGCGGCCTGCTCGCGCTCGGCATCCGCAACGACGTGCTCGCCGCGGAACCGTCCGCCGAGCCGGCCGAGCATCCCCGGCCCGGCGAGTGCTACCACTGCGGCGTCGAGGGCCCGCCCACCCATATCGAGCCCGCGCACCGGGTGGCCTGAACTGTCCGCCCCTCCGGAATTTTTGTGCGGTTGTTGCGTTCCGGGGGGACGGTGCGGATGTCGGGTGGATTGTGGCTGGGTGGCGTCACGGTCCCCTGAGGTGGCGGTTGGTCGGGCACGGGCTTCCCACGAAGATCCGCTGTGACCGGCCCTAGTCCTGCAGGGCCTTGGCGAACAGCGCCGGGTCGATGTTGCCGCCGGAGACCACCGCCACCGTGCGGCCGGCCGGCAGGTCGGCGGCGCGGTTCAGGTAGGCCGCGGTGGTGACGGCGCCGCTGGGTTCGGCGACGAGGTGCGACCGCCGGGCCAGCGTGCCGACGGCGGCGAGGATCTCGTCCTCGGTGACCGTGACGACGCCGTCGATCAGCTTGCGCAGGTGCGCGAAGGTCAGCTCGGACGGCTCGGCGCGCAGCCCGTCGGCCATGGTGCGGGCGCGCTGCTCCGGCGGCAGGTGCACCCGCTCGCCCGCGGCGAAGCCGGCCGCGGTGTCCGCGGCGATCTCCGGCTCGACCCCGAACACGGCGGCCGAGGGCCGCAGCGCCTTGACCGCAGCGGCGATGCCGGACGCCAGTCCGCCGCCGCTGATCGGCACCAGCACCAGGTCGACGTCCGGGAGATCGGTGACGATCTCCAGGCCGATGGTGCCCTGGCCGGCGATCACGTCCGGGTGATCGAAGGGCGGGATCAGGGTCATGCCGCGCTCCCGGCCGATCTCGGCGGCGGCCGTCTCCCGCTCGGGCAGCGGAACCTGGACCACCTCGGCGCCGAGCGCCCGGGTCGCCTCGACCTTGATCGCCGGCGCGGTCGCCTCGATCACGATCACCGCCGGCACCCCGAACGCCCGCGCCGCGTAGGCGACCGCCTGGGCGTGGTTTCCGCTCGAGTAGGCGACCACGCCACAGGCCCGGTCCGCCTCGGAAAGCCGGGACAGCGCGGTGTACGCGCCGCGGATCTTGAACGAGCCGATCGGCTGCAGGTTCTCCGGCTTGAGCCACAACGGACGGTCCGGGTCCGCCCACAGGCAGGGCAGTACGGGCGTGCGCACCGCCACCGGTCCGATGTTCTCCGCCGCCGCCCGGATCTCCGCGATGCTCACCAGTTCCACGAGCGCCAGTCTGCACTGACAGTGAACCCGTCACCTATCGGGTTTTGATCACAGTCAGTGGATCTCGCCCGTCCGATGATCACAAAAAGTAGTCGGATCAGCTCAGATATGACAACTGTTCCCCCCGATCGGACCCTTCCGTAACGGAGTGACTACGCATAGGTTCATCCGTTGGGGCGTCACACAAAAGGGTGACAATCCGTGGTCCCTCTCCACCTCGTGGGCGCGTGGACACCACATTCCGCAAGCCCTCGAGGCCCTGCAACCCATCGAGGGAGACAACAGCAATGAATCGCACGAGTCTGGCCCGGTTCGCCGGGACCGCCCTGCTGGCCGTCGGGCTGGCAACGTCCATGTCCGTACCAGCCATGGCAGCGCCGCAGGGCACGTCGGCGATGCTCGACGCCATGCAGCGAGACCTCGGGCTGAGCGCCGACGCCGCGCTGGCCCGAATCGGCCAGGAAAACCGCGCCACCGCCATCGAAGCGGCCCTGACACCACGGCTCGCCGGCAGCTACGCCGGTTCCTGGTTCGACAGCGCGACCGGCAAGCTCGTCCTCGCCACCACCGACGCGTCCCGGCTGCAGGAGATCAGCGCCTCCGGCGCCACCGCCCAACTGGTCGCCCGCAGCGCCGCCCAGCTCGACGCGACGAAGTCCGCGCTCGACGCGAAGTCGGCGACGGTGCCGGACTCGGTGGCCGCCTGGTACGTCGACCACAAGACGAACGCCGTC
>NZ_DASTBH010000199.1:0-9909 GCF_035712165.1 Actinophytocola sp.
CGGCCGCGGCCAGGACGCCGGAGAGGGCGGCCATGATCCCGGTGAGGGTGAACTCCAGCGGGCCGCGCACGGTCAGCAGCCGCCAGCCGGCGTCGGCCTGGCCCGCCGCCGGGGCGAGGCTGCTCGGGCAGACCACCGACACCTCCTCGGGCGTGCTGGTGACCGAGACCAGCGCCGCCGGGTGGTCGTGCAGGCCGGCCGGCAGCGCCGTGCCCGCCGGGAGCCGGGCGACCGTGTACTCGTCGGGTCGGACGTCGACCGCCAGCCGCCTCATCGCGCGCCCCCGCCGAAGGCTCGGATCTGTGGCGGCAGGCCGCTCGCCTGCCAGAGCGCCCATGCGCGGCCGAGGCCTGCCCCGCAGATCCGATCGCGCGCGAACTCGTTGAACACTGCTAGCCCTCGGTGACGAACGGGCTGGAGGCCACCTCGGTGCCGTCCGGCAGCTTGGCGATCACGAAGTCGTCGAACACGTTGTGCGCGGCCTTCTGGAGCTGGCGCAGGCACTCCACGGCCAGCTCGCGGATCTCCACGTCGGCGTGCTCGGTGGCGCGCATGGCGATGAAGTGCCGCCAGGCCCGGTAGTTGCCGGTGACCACGATGCGCGTCTCGGTGGCGTTGGGCAGCACCGCGCGGGCGGCCTGGCGGGCCTGCTTGCGGCGCAGCGTCGGGTTGGCCACGTCGGCGAAGCGCTCCTCGAGACCGGCCAGCAGGTCGATGTAGGCGTCCACACTGGCCTGGGTGGCGGCCAGGAACTTCGCGTGCAGCTCCGGGTCGCCGGCGATCACCTCCGGCTCGACCATCGCGGCGGTGCGCTCCGGGACGTAGCGCTGGGACAGCTGGGAGTAGGAGAAGTGCCGGTGCCGGATCAGCTCGTGGGTCAGCGACCGGGAGATGCCGGTGATGTAGAAGCTGACCGAGCCGTGCTCGAGCACCGACAGGTGGCCGACCTCGAGAATGTGCCGCAGGTAGCCGGCATTGGTCGCGGTTGCCGGGTTGGGCTTCTTCCAGGACTGGTAGCAGGCCCGGCCGGCGAACTCGGCGAGCGCCTCGCCGCCGTCGGCGTCGGTGGACCACGGCACGTCGGCCGGGGGGATGAACTCGGTTCGCGCGATCAGCAACACCTTCGGCGACACGATCTCCGTCACTCCGACCTCCTCCTGACACGGCGTGGTCTCGAGCCTAACCGCCGGCCCCGACACGGCGGGCATGCCATGCGCCATCACCGTGACGCCACCGGCCGCTTGACTGATGTCATCTGTGGTGTCATAGTGACGTCATGGATCTCACGCCTTACCTCGCATCGCTTCGCGAGGACCTGAATACCACCGCCTCGGCCGGTGACGAGCACACCCGGCGGGCGGCCGCGGTGCTCGCCGCCGCGCTCGAGCCCTCAGCCCGGCTGGCGCTCATGAACGCGCTGTCCGACCTGGCCGCCGAGGTCACCGCCTCGCTCGACGACGCCGTCGTCGAGGTCCGGCTGGACGGCCGGGACGTGCAGGTGGTCGTCACGCTCACCGGGGACGGCTCGCAGGAGGACGCGTCGCCCCCGCCACCGCCCATGGACGAGACGGGAGACATGAGCCGCATGACGCTCCGGCTGTTCGAGCAGATCAAGGCCAAGGCCGAGGCCGCAGCGGCCGCCCAGGGGGTGTCGCTCAACGCGTTCGTGCAGCAGGCGGTGCAGTCCGCGCTGCACGGCGACAAGGACGCCCTGCGCGAGGCCAAGCACCAGTGGAAGCGCCAGTGGAAGCAGCAGCGGTGGGAGGAGCGGCGCGGCCCCGGCGGCTCGTCGTCCCACGTCCGCGGTTGGTACGAGGGCTGAGGGGGACGTCGTGATGACCGACAAGGACGAGACGACCGAAGAGTTCGACACGACCGAGACGGTCGGGTCGGCCGGTGACGTGGTGCGCCAGCAGAGCTTCGAGACCACCGGACCGGTCGAGCTGGACCTGGGCGTCGGTGCGGGCCGGATCGAGGTGCGGTTGGTCGACGAGCCCGGCGTGCACGTCGAGGTGCGGCACGACCTCAGCTCCGGGGGCAACCCGTGGATGCAGGGGATGAACAGCCTGATCAACTGGGTCAGCACCCAGTTCGGCGAACAGACCGGCGAGATCTCCCCCGCCGAGGCGGTCCGGCAGACCCGGGTCGACCTGGTCGGCGGCCGGCTCGTCGTGCGCACGCCGAAGAACCTGCCGCTGCGCAGCGTCGCGATCGCCGTGTCGGTGCGTGCGCCGGTCGACTCGAGCGTGATCGCGCACAGCGGTTCGGCGGACATCAGCGTCACCGGCGCGGCCGCGCGGCTGGACCTGCACACCGGCTCCGGGGCGGTCAACGCCGACCGGTCCAGCGGGACGGCCGACGTGCGCACCGGCTCGGGTGCGGTGCGGCTCGGCCCGATGCTCGCCGGGCTCAAGGCGCGCACCGGCTCCGGCGACGTCGAGGTGACCTCGATCGGCGGCCCGGCCTCGCTGTTCACCGGCAGCGGTGACGTGTGGCTGGGCGCGGTGACGGCCGACGTCATGGCCCGCACCGGCAGCGGTGACCTCACCGTGGCCGACGCGGCCGCCGGGCAGATCGAGCTGCAGACCGGCTCCGGCTCCATCCGGGTCGGGGTTCGGGCCGGCTCCGCGGCCGAGATCGACCTGTCGTCCGGCACCGGCCAGGCGCGCAGCGACCTCGACCTGTCCGAAAGCCGTCCCGAGGCCGGAAGCTCCCTGCGCATCCACGGCCGCACCGCCTCCGGCTCGGCCGTGGTGAGCCCCGCCGCGACCTGATCACGCACAGACCCAGGGGTGGAGGTGAAGCCGGGCGGGGGTTCCCGGCGACGCCGGGACGCCGGGTGCGGTCCTGTCGGGAGGACCGCACCCGGCGTCCCGCTGCGCGGGATCCCGTCACCGGAGGGCGGTGGCGAGCGGGCCGGCCAGGTCGCCCCGGGGGGTCACCCGGACGGCGTCGAGGTTGAGCCAGGTGGCCATGGTGCGGAGCTCGGCGGCGAGCTCGCCGGCCACCCGGGGGATGGGCACGCCGGGTTCGGCGAAGGCGGCCTGGACGCGGAGCGTGCCGGTGGCGCGGTCGGACTTGAGGTCGACCCGGGCGACCAGCTCACCGTCGAGCAGGAACGGGAAGACGTAGTAGCCGTGCACCCGCTTCGGCTCGGGGACGTAGATCTCGATCCGGTAGTGGAAGTCGAAGATCCGCTCGGTGCGGGCGCGTTCCCAGATCAGCGGGTCGAACGGGCACAGCAGCGCACGTCCGGTGACCCGGCGCGGCAGGCGCGCGGCGGGGTGGCGGTAGGCCGGGTGCCGCCAGCCGTGGACCGTGACCGGCTCCAGCAGCCCGGCGTCGACCAGGTCGGCGACCGCGCGCTGGCTGGGCGCGGGCTTGAGGCGGTAGTAGTCGCGCAGGTCGGGCTCGGTGGCGACGCCGTGCGCGACCGCGGCACGTAACACGAGCGCGCGGGCGGCGTCCTCGTCGGACACCGGCGGGGCGGCCAGCACCTCCGGCGGCAGCACCCGCTCCGGCAGGTCGTAGAGGCGTTCGAAGCCGCGCCGGGCGGCGGTGGTCAGCTGGCCGGTGGCGAACATGAACTCGCAGGTGTGCTTGACGTCCGACCGGTTCCACCAGCCGCCGGCCGCCCGGGCCTGGCGCGGACTGCCGCCGAGCTCCTCCTCCAGCCGGCCGGCGCTCACCGGACCGAGCTCCTTCACCGCGGCCAGCAGGTCGTCGACCAGACCGGGCGAGTCCCTGGTGACCTGCGGCTCCGCGCCCCACCACCGCCGCTCGTAACCGCGCATCCGCCAGCGCAGCAACGGCCAGTCCGCCACCGGCATCAGGCTGGCCATGTGCGCCCAGTACTCCACCAGCATCCGGGGCCTGCGGGTCGAGTGCGTCCAGGCCGCATCGTCCACAAGCGACGGTTCGTACGGGCCGAGCCGGCTGAACAGCGGCATGTAGTGCGCGCGCACCGCCACGTTCACCGAGTCCAGCTGGAGCACCTGGACCTGGGACAGCACCCTGCGCAGGTGCCGCCTGCCCGGCTCGGAGGCCGGACGCTCCTGGGCGAAGCCCTGTGCCGCCAACGCCATCCGCCGGGCGGCGGCCGCGCTCAACGTCTCGGTCATAAGCGGACCTTGCCATCCGGGACCGACATTTCCCCGCACGGCGGCTCGGGCTTGGGGCGTTGTTCGGCCCGGACGACCACGATCACGGCAACGAGCACGACCAGGCCGCCGGCCAGCTGCACGAAGCCGAACTGCTCGCCGGCCAGCAGGAAGCCGAGCAGCACGGCGATCACCGGGTTGACGTAGGCGTAGGTGGCCACGGTGGACACCGGCAGCTTGCCGAGCACGAACACGTACGAGCTGAACGCCAGCAGCGAGCCGAACAGGATCAGGTACGACCAGGCCAGCCAGGACCCGGCGGTGACCTGAGCCAGGTTCATCCGTTCACCGCTGACCAGGCCGACGACCACCATGGCCGTGCCGCCGGCCACCATCTCCACCGCGGACAGCGCGAACGGGTTGGCCGGCACCGGCAGCCGGGTGCTGGCCACCGACCCGATGGACCAGCCCAGCGCGGCGAGCAGCACCAGCCACGGCGCCCACCCGGCCGAGCCGTGCGCGCCCTCGGCCGGACCGCCGAGCAGCAGCACCGCCAGACCGACGCCGCCGATGGCGACCCCGATCGCGGTGACCAGCGGCGGCCGCTCGCCGAGCACCCGGCGCAGCACCACGACGTACAACGGGACCGAGGCGACCAGCAGCGCGGCCAGCCCGGAGGCCAGGTGCTGCTCGGCGATCACCACCATCCCGTTGCCCCAGGCCGGCAGCAGCAGCCCGATCAGCACCGCGCTGCCCAGCTGGGCCCGGGTCATCCGCAGCGCACCCCGGCCGGCCAGCACCAGCACGGCCAGGACCAGCACCAGCCCGGCGATCACGAACCGCAGTCCGCCGGACAGCAGCGGCGGCATCGACTCGACGGTGAACCGGATCGCCAGGTAGGTCGAGCCCCACACGACGTAGACCACGCCGAGCGCGGCCCAGGCGAGCCAGCTCGGGGTGGTCCTCGTGGAGGTGCTCAGAGTGTCGCTCATGGGGACACCATGACACGAACCACCGACAAACTTTCAGCGGTTATTCGACCTGGTCCTCAGGGCTGCGCGGGACGGAACGCCACGCCGGCCGTCCCGTCGCCGCTGACCGTGCCGACACAGCGATAAACGTCACGCCGGGCGGCCCGGTCCTCCGGCGTCGGTGGCATCACCGAGGACTCCCACTTGTCCGGGGGAATCTCCAGCGCCTGGCCGAACCGGGAGTCGAGCAGGATCTCCTTGGAACACACGCCGAGCACGGTCGGGTTGCCCTCGAGCACGTCCAGGTACGGGTCGGCGACCCCGGCCGGGACCGGCGCGATCGCGTAGGTCTCCCAGGTGTGCAGCTGGTCACACGGAATGCGCCGCACGCTGGTCAGCTCGCCCTGGATGAGCACCATCCCGCTCCAGCACTCGGCCCGCTTGGCGCACCGCGCGGCGCCGTCGGACACCCCGGCCGCCGGGCAGTCGTCGATGCTGGTCTCGATGCCCAGGTCCACCGGGTTGCTGGCCGGACCGGAATCGCTCAGGCCGGTGGGTTGCTGGGCGGCCTGGCCGCCCGGGTCGTCCGGATCCTTGGCGACGAAGTACCACACGCCGAGCAGCAACAGGACGGCGAGCAGGGCCGCGCCGGCCAGCAGCGTGCGGCGGCGCGTGGGGGTCATGGTGCGGCGGGACTCCAGCTGCGCCTCGGCGGGCGGCTCGGGCGGCCGGACCGGAGCAGTGATCGTCACCTGCTGGCCGGGGACGGTCCAGCGGGCCAGGTCGTCGCGCAGCGTCGCGGCATCCGGGTGGCGCTGCTCGGGCGCCTTGGCCATGGTCCGGCGCAGCACCGCGGTCAGGCCCGGGGCGACCCCGGGCAGGTCGGGCACGGGCGCGTCGTGCAACCGCATGATCTCCGGCAGGCTCAGGTCGCCGTTGGCCGGAAACCGGGGCGGCCGGCCGGCCAGCAGCGCGTACAGCGTGGCGCCCAGTGCGTAGATGTCCGAGCGGGGCGACGGCGCCTGCAGGTGGAACGCCTCGGGCGGGGCGTAGGCGGGGGTGAGCGCGGCCAGGGTCACCGAGGTCTCCCGGCCGGACTCGATCAGCGCGGCCAGCCCGAAGTCGGCCAGCCCCACCGTGCCGTACCGCTTGACCAGGATGTTGCCCGGCTTGATGTCCCGGTGCAGCACGCCCATGCCGTGCGCGGCGGACAGCGCGTCGGCGATGCCCCGGCCGATGCCGGCGACGTCGGAGGCGGGCATCGGCGACCGGCCGGCCAGCGAGCCGCCCGCGCACAACTCCATGACCAGATAGGGATATCCGTCCTGCAGCACCCCGGCGTCGTAGATCTCCACCACGTTCGGATGGCCGGACAACCGCCCGGCGGCCCGCACCTCGCGCAGGAACCGGCGCTGGTCCCGGTCGTCGAGGATCACCCGGCTGTCGACCTTGACCGCGACCTCCCGGTCGATGGTCAGTTGGCGGGCCCGGTACACCACTCCGAAGCCACCCCGCCCGAGCACGCTGAGGATCTGGTAGCCAGGCAGGGTTAGGGAGACCACGCCCAGAGAGCCTAGGACACCTGCGCCACTATGTTGCCCGCATGGCTCACGCGTTCGTCCGATTGGCCGATCCGGCCGACTCCGCCGAGATCGCCCGGATCCAACTGTCCACCTGGCGCACCGCCTATGCCGAGATCCTGCCGGCCGGAGTGCTCGCCGGGGTGACCGAGTCGGCGGCGGCCGGGCAGTGGCGGGAGACGATCGAGAACGGCCCGGCGACGGTGCTGGTGGCCGGCGAGGGCGACTGGACGGTGGGTTTCGGCGCGGCCGGTCCGGCCCCGGCCGGGGAGGCGGCCGACGCGGCGGGCCGGCCGCCCGAGGACGCGGCGACCGTGGCCCTGGTGGCGACGCTGCTGGTCGAACCGCGCTGGGGCCGGCGTGGGCACGGCGGCCGGCTGCTGGCGCGGCTCGGCCAGGCCCTGCGCGCCACCGGATCGACCAGGGGAATCTGCTGGGTGCCGGCGGCCGACGCGGCCTCGTTGAGCTTCTACCGGCGGGCCGGCTGGGCGCCGGACGGCACGGCCCGCACGCTGGATGCCGGCGAGCGCACCATCCGCGAGATCCGGCTGACCGGTTCGCTGGACCTGGAGCTTTGCTGAACCGTTATCCTGGTGTTCGCACTCGCACTGGGGGGTTGTCCATGCTGGTCTGGCTGAGCGTGACGCTGGGTGTCGCGTTCGGCTCAGCGCTGCTGCCGCTGATCAGCGTCGAGTTGTTCCTGCTCGGCCTGGTCAGCCAGCAGCCGGACATCCCGTGGCTGGCGCTCGGCGCGGTGATCGCGGTCGGGCAGGTGGCCGGCAAGCTTATCTACTACTTCGCCGCGCGCGGTTCGCTGCGGCTGCCCGGGTTCCTCCATCTGCGCGACCGCCCACCGACACCCCGGCGGGACCGGTGGGCGCTGCGCACCAAGCGGATGCGCGCCGGGCTGGAGCGGCTGACCGAACGCTGCCACCGGCATCCGCGGTGGATGGTCGGCACCTACGGGGTCAGCTCCGTGCTCGGGCTGCCGCCGTTCATGGCCACCACGGTGCTGGCCGGCCTGGTCCGGATGAACCTGACCGCGTTCCTGTCGGCCGGACTGATCGGCCGGTTCATCCGGTTCAGCGCGATGGCCGCCGCGCCCGCCGCGTTCACGGGCGCCTTCTTCTGACCTATGCCGGTACCGGCACCTCCTCCTCGGCGATGAGCACCACCCGCACGTCGTCGGGGTGGTAACCGTGGCGCGGCACCGCGAACACGGCGGTGGCCGGGCCGGACTCCGGACGGGCGGAGTAGGTCAGCAGCCGCCAGTCCCCCTCGTCCCAGGTGTCCAGCAGGTCCGAGCGCAGCAGACCGGCCACCGAGCGGTACGCGGCGCTGCCGTGCAGTTGCTGGACGCTGGCCGCCAGCGGCACCTCGACGGGTCGGCCGGCCAGCGGGTGGCTGATCCGCAACCGCAGCCGCCGCAACGGATGCAGCCAGCGATGGTCCAGTTCCGGGGACAACACCACGATCAGCGCGCCCTCGGCCAGCAGGACCGCCGCGGCCGCAAGCGGGTTGCGCGTGACGGCCAGCGGCCACCAGTCGGTGGCGCCGGTCGCGGCCGCGCCGGCCAGCACCAGGACCCCGGCCCGCGCCAGCGCGCGGAACCGGACCGGGACGTGCTTGTCCCCCAGGCAGCCGCAGGACGAGTCCGGTGCGGCGATCCGGGCGTAGAGCAGGTAGCCGAGCATGCCGAGGCCGAGGCCGACCGCGGCGACCGCCTCGGCCGGGTGCACCGGCGGTAGCACCAGCAGCGCGCCGATCGCCAGTTCGGCGCAGCCCACCGCACGGTAGGCGAGGAACACCCGATCCTTGCCCACCAGCCGAACCAGGGCCGAACGCCGGGCCGCCTGCCGGGCCGACCGGGCGAACAGCTTGACCGAGGCCGCCCACAGCAGCACCGCGCCGAGCAGCGCGGGCTGCAGATCTGCCAACCACTGCAACACGTTCACTTCCTCTCGGGAAGGAAGGCAATGTGACATCGCCTGCCCGGGTGGGAAAGCGATGCCACATTGCGCTCCGGCGGGCTCAGGCGGCGGCGAACACCGTGGCGATGTCGACCTCGTTGGTGTCCGGCCGCCACGCCCCGATCACCTGGGCGTGCTGACCGACCTTGAGCAGCGACAGGTCGCTGACGGCCGGGGTTCCGTTGTAGACGGCGGCCGTCGTCCCGGACACCACGTGCCCGACGATCTTGTCACCGTGGTGGTCGAGATGCAGGGTGTCCTTGCTGATCGCGGAGATGTGCACGGTCAGGTTGACGATGTTCAGCCAGACCGCGTCGGCGGCCAGCACCCCGTCCGGCATGCGCACACCGCGCGCGTAGAGCCCGTCACCGACCTGGGCGGCGTCCAATGTGGTCGGACGCAGCTTCCAGATGCTGGTGGCGGCGGTGAGTTGGATCAGGTGCAGCACACCGTCCGAACCGGTGGCCGTGAGCATGCTGCCCTTGACGCCGGTGACCCGGCCCTCGGCGAAGTTCGGGTCCGGCGCACCGGCCTCGACGTCGGGAACCGGGTCGGCGAGTGCCTCCGGCGCCAGCGCGCCGAGCACCGAGGCACCCGCGACGGTCGCGGTGGTGCCCAGTACCGCACGGGTCAGGAATCGCCTGCGCCCCAATGCATCCATTTCTCGAGCACCTCCTAGCTGCGGACGTAGACGGGGATGATGCCGCTGGACAGGTTGCCCAGGGCGCTGAACGCCGACGGGGTGAGGTCGAGCAACCGGTTGGTGGCGCAGCTGCCGCTGCAGCACCGGCGTTCGCCGCACCACAGGTCGGTCTGCGGGCCGCAGTCGGCGATCCGGACCGAGATCTCGCTGGTACCGCACAGGTGCCGCACGAAGAAGGTGTGCCCGCAGGTGCGGCGGAGCAGGTTGTCGCCGCACCGGTCCGGGCGGGTGATCGCGAAGCAGGCGTCGGACGTGTTCGGCCAGGCGCAGTGCCGGCTGCCGGACTGGCAGTTGCCGCACGCGCCGCCGCCGGCGGACCCGCACGGTCCCCAGCCACCGCCGCAACAGAACCATGAGGTTTCGGCCGGAGTCGGCGCCATCGGCTCGACGTCGGTTGGTGTCATTCGGACGCTCCCTTTCCGGGAAGGCCGCCAGGCCGAAACCACACCGGGACGAGCGAGCACGAGTACGGGCCGGGGCGGATCGTGGGCATGCGTCCCCGGCTCCTCGTCTGGCCCTCGTCGCGCGGGTCGCCAAGGCAGCAGGGGTGGGACCTTTACGCGAACAGACGGGAGTTAGTTATGT
>NZ_DASTBH010000200.1:0-19787 GCF_035712165.1 Actinophytocola sp.
TGCACCACACCGAGCGGCACCTGGTGGCCGCCGACGTGTTGAACACCTCCCGCGCGCAGTTGGCGCTGATGTCCAGCGAGCCGGGGCCGGTGGCGGTGCGCCGGCTGATGGCGGAGCTGGTGCACTTCGGGGAGGTGTACCGGTATCTGGTCGAGAGGATCACCGCGATCGGGATCCGGTACGACTTCGGCGAAGGACCCGCCCTGCTCGGCCGGCGGCTGCGGGACGTGGGGCTCGAACGGGGGCGCCTCTACGCGCTGATGTACGCCGGCCGCGGGCTGCTGCTCGACCAGACCGGCCGGCTTTCCGTTGCGGGCTGGGCGGATCGGGTCGACCACGTCGTCGACGTCAGCGCGGAGTTGGACGTGCCCGTCGTGCTGTTGCGACCGGACGGCCACGTCGTCTGGGCCAGCGACGACCAGCAGGACCTGCTCGGCCGGCTGCCCCGGTGGTTCGGCCCGGCCGGCGGTGCTACGCCGGGGTCCGGTACCAGCGGCGGTGGACGACCGGTTCGACGGCGAGCACGCTGACCGCCGCCGTGATCGCGCCGGCCCAGACGAGCCAGTCGGTCGACCGCGGCACCGACCACGCGATGGCACCGAGTCGACCGCGGGGCGTAGCAAGGTGAACGGGCCGAGGCCCACCAGGATCACGAAGGTGCTCTCTCGCATCGGCAGCAGCCAGTAGGCCTCCAGCGACAGCACCACCAGCGCGGCGAACGGCAGCAGGATCTGGAGCATCTGGGTGCCGGCCCGGACAAGCTCGTCGTACCGGGCGCCCGGGTTCGGGGAGACGGCCAGGGTCGCCGCGATCGGCAGTGCCACGAGCCCGAGACTGGCCGCGCCCGCGCGGTATCCCCGGCGTGCGGCCAGCAGGTAGTAGCGGCGCTTGCGGATCCGGGCGTTGCGGCCGGTGGCGGCGCGGAAGCCGGCGAAACCGGCGTCGATGAGCGCGAGCAGACCCAGCACGACCGGAACCGTCGTGGCCATCAGGAGGCCCGCACGAGCCCACGCGCCCGGCGTCCGAGCACCCGGCGGAACTCGCCGGTCACCGCCGGACGAACGCCGAGCACCGGCCGCATCGCCGCGCAGAACGGGTTGGTGTGCCGAGGCGGTTCGAACAGGAACGTGTCCATGCCGGCGGCGTGCGCCGCGGCCGACAGCAGCACCTGATCGCTGTGGGCGCGGCGCGCGGACATCACGCCGTCGTGGCGGCCGAGCGGCTCCCGCATCCGGGCCCGGTGGAATACCCAGGCGCCGAACGGGGCCAGCCGGGTCGCGGCGATGTCGTAGTGGAGGAACGCCTGCGTGCCGGGGCGGTCCTGAGCGCGGAAGAACTCGGCCAGCCGGTCGGCGGGGAAGTGGTGCAGCACACCGTTGGACAGGTAGACGGTGGCCGGCTCGGCCAGCGCGAACGCGTCCGCGCAGAGGAACGAGCACGGGAGTCGCTCCTGCTCGGCCAGCCTGGTCGCCTCGGCCACCAACGCCCGGTTGAAGTCCACGCCCACCAACTCGACGTGGGCGCCCAGTACACCGGAGGCCGCCAGGCTGCGCACGATGAACCCCAGGCCGCAACCCATGTCCACGACCCGCGGCCGGGTTCCCCTCACCCGTGCGGCGGTGACCATCGGCACCAAGATCTCGGCGAACCGCCGCGCCATGTGCAGTTACTCGTTGAGCCGCTGCAGTTCGGTGTGGACCCGGACCAGCAACCGGTCCACCGCCACCGGTCCAGAAACTCGCCGACGACCGGTATCCGGTGCACGATCCGGGCGGCCCGCCCGTCGCCGGCCGCGCGCAGCCGGGCGACCACCTCGGCGCGGCGGATCCGTTGACGCTCACCGGTCAGCGGATCCCACGCCACCACTAGATCGGAGATCTCCAACACGGTCATCGACGATCCCCCAGCAACCCGCACGAGCCGCACCTTGACGCACCTATTGTCGGCCTCCTCGATAGTGGCGGCGAGACCGGTCAGGAATGAAGAAGCGCAGGTCGCCGGGTCGCGCCTAGCGTTTCCGGCATGACCTTCCTCGACACCGTCACCCTCGAGGTGGCCGATCCCGTGGCCGCCGAACGCTTCTACACCACCGCCTTCGGGTTGGGCACCCGGCTGCGCCTGCGGGCTTCGCAGGAACCGACCACCGGCTTCCGCGGGTTCACCCTGTCGCTCACGGTGTCCCAGCCGGCCGATGCCAACGCTCTGATCGACGCCGCACTCGACGCCGGGGCCACGGCGCTCAAGCCCGCCGCGAAGTCGCTGTGGGGCTACGGCGGCGTCATGCAGGCTCCGGACGGGACGATCTGGAAGGTCGCGACCTCCGCGAAGAAGGACACCGGCCCCGCCACCGGGCAGATCAACGACATGGTGCTGCTGCTGGGCGTCACCGACGTGGCCGCGAGCAAACAGTTCTACCTCGACCGGGGCCTCACCGTGGCGAAGAGCTTCGGCCGCATGTACGTCGAGTTCGATTCCGGGTCGGGCCCCGTCAAACTGGCCCTGTACCGGCGCCGTGCCCTCGCCAAGGACGCCGGCGTTTCGCCCGACGGCACCGGATCCCACCGCATCGCCCTCGGCGCCGCCGCGCAGCCGTGCACCGACCCGTACGGCTTCTCCTGGGAAACCACGTCCATGGCGGCGACGCCCTGAGGTGCCGCTCAGCCGGCCGTGGGCAGTGCGGCCGGGGCGCTTCCGACGCGTTGCCGCACCGCTTCCACGGCGTCCCAGTCGGCGGGGTCGAGGTGGCTCAGCGCGGCCGGGAACGCGCCGTCCTGCTCGGCGAGGATGTGCTCACGCAGCAGGTGCGTCGCGGCGACGAGGCGGTCGGGCCAGGTCGGGTCGGTGGGCGTGGCGTGCGCCGCCTCCTCGAGCACCGACTCGATGTGCCGGTGCTGCTCGGTCAGGCTGTCGACGTGGTCGCCGAAGTCGGCCGCCAGCGCGGGGAACAGGCCCTGTTCCTCCACGGCGGTGTGCGGGCCGAGGACGGCGGCGATTCGCCGGGTCGTGGCGGCCATCCCGGTCACGTCACCCCGGCCGTGCGCCGCCCGCACGTCGCCGATCAGGGCGACCACCTGATCGTGCTCCCGGGTCAACTCCGCGATCGCCTCCAGTGCCTGGCAGCCGCAGTACTCGCACATGCTCGTCTCCCGTGCTGATCGTCCAGGTCGAGACTGCGCCGCAGCGGTGCGCGTCGACCAGGGGCTTACGGTGTCCGTGACCGGGACAATCGTCCCTGGTCAGGGATCGCGTGCCGGTTGCGACGGCGGTGTGATTCGGTGGCGGCGGTCGGTAGTGGGTGTGCTCGCGGGCCACGGGCGAGGTGCTCAAGGTGGCCGTGGAGACCGGCCGGAACCTGCCGTTCAACCCGGACGCGGTTTCCCTGACCGGAATCGACTTCAGCCCGACCTGCTCCAGGTCTGGCGCGCCGGGCGGCGGGGTTGGGCCGGGAGATCGACCTGCGGGAGGCCGACGCCCAGGCGCTGCCGTTCCCGGACGCCTCGTTCGACACCCGGCTGGCTGCGTGTCCCGAAACGGCAGGCCGCGGGACCGGGAGGCGCACAGGGCGAATCACTCCAGGGCGGTGACTGGCTGGGCGCTCGCTTGTGCAGACTGGATCGCGGTCCAAGATCAACCGTCACTTTACCGTCACTAAACCCCGTGGATCGGCATGTACGCACATGGACCGCGATGGAGTGTTTCCGCAGGTAGATGGACTCAGGTGGACCGGCGTGGACGGGTAGTCTGTCTCCGAGCGGTCGCAGGTTCAAATCCTGCTGCGCCCACTGTTTCCGCAGGTAGAGCCCCGTTTTCGGGGGCGAGACTCGAACCTTTTTTGCCCTGCCCGTGCACCGCGGCTTGATCATCTTCTCCAGGGCTTCGGCGACGGCTCGGGTGTTGCCGAGTTGCTCGGCGATGTCCTCGGAGCTGCGGCCGGCCTGGCGCATGAGCGTGCGACGGTCTTGCGCCTCCGGTGGACGGGGAGAAGGGGGGCCTTGGCCGGCGGCGGCCTTGCGACGCAGCCACATCGGCTCCGACCAGTTGAGCCGCCGGTCATTGGAACGCGTTGTGGATGTCGTGTTCGGTGGCGGTGTTGGTGACCACGAGGACGGTGTCGCCGGGGTGGAAGCGGTAGTCGTTGTCGGGGATGAGGGGTTGGGTGTCGTGGATGACGGCGGCCACGATGGTGCCCGGCGGCAGGGTCAGGTCGGTGCGGGTGCGGCCGGCGGCGGTGGAGCGCTCGTCGATGTGGGTTTCGATGACGGTGACACCGGCCGCGGCGAGTTGGACCAGGCCGACGGTGTCGGTGGCGCCGGAGGCTTCCTCGATGAGGGAGATCAGCGGGGTGGCGGCGGGCAGGGCGACGTCGATGCCCCAGCGGGCGTCGAACAGCCAGGTGTTGTCGGGGTCGTTGACCCGGGCGAGGGTGCGCGGCACGGCGAACTGGCGCTTGGAAAGCAGGGCGATGACCAGGTTGTCCTCGTCCTCGCCGGTCGCGGCGAGCAGCAGGTCGGTGTTGAGCACGCCGGACGATTCCAGGATGGACGGTTCGCAGGCGTCGCCGTGGACCAGGCGGTGGACGTGCTCGCCGGCCAGGTCGGCCAGCCGCTTGCGGTCCCGCTCGATGACGGTGACCTGGTGTCCGGTGGCGGTGAGCAGGTGGGCGGCCTGCTCGCCGAGCCGGCCGGCGCCGGCAACGATGATCTTCATGAGCCGAGCTCCTTGCCGAGGAACGAGCGCAGCCGGTCCAGCGCGGTGGCGGCCACGGCGATGCTGACCGCGTCCCCGGGCTGGGCGAGGCTGTCGCCGGTGGGGAGGAAGGAGTGGCCGCCGCGGGTGATGGCGATGACCCGGATCTGGTGGTCCACTTCGAGGTCGAGCAGGGGCCGGCCGGCCAGCCAGGCCGGCAGCACTTCGCGGACCAGCAGGGTTTCGCCGTTGCCGAAGGACACCTCGGGGTTGACGTGGCGGTGCCGTAGCAGCTGATTGATCCGGGTGACCGTCCACCGCACGCTGGCGACGGTGGGGATGCCGAGATCGCGGTAGATGTCGGCGCGGCGGGGGTCGTAGATGCGGGCGATCACCTGGGGGACCCGGTAGTCCTCCTTGGCGATGCGGGCGCCGACGATGTTGGTGTTGTCCCCGGAGGTCACCGCGATGAACGCGTCGGCGGTGCCGATGCCGGCCTGTTCGAGCAGACCCCGGTTGTAGCCGTTGCCCACCAGGAACTCTCCGGTGAAGCCGGCGGGCAGCAGTTCCCGGGCGTCCGGGTCGCGGTCGAGCACGCATACCGTGTGCCCGTCGGCGGACAGTTGCTGGGCCAGCGTCGCGCCGACCCGGCCGCAGCCCATGATGATCGCCTTCATGTCGCGACCTCCTTGCGACGGAGCAGTGCCTTGCGGATCTCGTCGCCGACCAGGACCAGCGCGCCGGCCGCGACGACGAGCGTCCAGTCGGCAAGGGACAGTGCCGCGGTGTGGAAAAGCTCCTGCAGCAGCGGGACATAGCTGATCGCACAGATCATCGCGACCCCGACGAGCTGGGCGCCGACGTAGGCCCGGTTGGACAGCAGGCCGAGCCGCAAGACGCTGTGCCGGTCGCTGCGCACGGCCAACCCGACGAAGATCTGGCCGATGACGATCGCGGCCTGGGTCATCGTCAGTGCCTCCCGGTAGACCGGGTTGTCCATGGTGAACTCGGTGAGCGGGATGCCGGCCGAGTGCAGGTGCCAGAAGAACAGGGCGGTGGATCCGATGGCCTGGATGCCGCCGAGGAAGAGGAACCGGCGCACCAGCGACAGGGAGAACAGGCGCTGCCTCGGGCTGCGTGGCGGGGTGTCCATCACCCCGGGCTCGGGCCGCTCGGCGCCGAGCGCCAGCGCGGGCAGCACGTCCGAGCCGAGGTCGATGGCCAGGATCTGCAGGGCGGTGATCGGGACGAACGGGAACCCGGCGAAGGTGGCGGCCAGGATCGGCACCAACTCGCCGACGTTGCTGCTGAAGACGTAGACCAGGAACTTGCGGATGTTCGCGTAGACCGAGCGGCCCAGCTCGACGGCGGCGGCGATCGAGGCGAACGAGTCGTCCAGCAGCACCATCACCGAGGCCTCGCGGGCCACGTCGGTGCCGGAGGCGCCCATCGACACGCCGATGTCGGCGCGTTTGAGCGCGGGGGCGTCGTTGGCGCCGTCCCCGGTCACCGCGACCACCTCGCCGAGGTCCTTGAACGCGGCCACCACGCGCATCTTGTGCTCGGGTTTGACCCGGGCGAACAGCACGTCGCCGGGTGCGGCGAGCAGCGCACGCAGCCCCTCGTCGTCGAGCCTGTCCAGTTCGGCGCCGGTGACCGTGCGCGGCGGACCGGGCTCGGTGAGGATGCCGACCCGGCGGGCGATGGCCTCCGCGGTGAGCGCGTAGTCCCCGGTCACCATGACCACCCGGATCCCCGCGCCGCGACAGGTCCGCACCGCGTCGACGACTTCCGGGCGGGGTGGGTCGAGCATGCCGACCAGGCCGAGCAGGGTGAGCCCGCTCTCGGCATCGGCCTGACTCACCCTGGCGTCGGGAACCTCGCCGACGGCCACCGCCAGCACCCGCAGGGCCAAGGAGGCCATGGCGTCGTTGGCCGCCAACACCTGTTCGCGGGCCGGATCGTCCAGTGTGGACTCACCGGCCGCGGTGCGGACGCGGATACAGCGGGCCAGCAGCTCCAGCGGCGCACCCTTGACCAACGCCCAGGTCCGGCCGTTCTGCGTGTGCAGGGTGGTCATCAGCTTGCGGGCCGAGTCGAACGGGAACTCGCCGACCCGGGGTGCTGCGGCCAGTTCGGCGTCCATGTCGAGGCCTGCCTTGGCGGCGACGGTGAGCAGCGCGCCCTCGGTGGTGTCGCCGAGCACCCGCCACCCCGCCTCGCCGTTCGGCGGGAGCAGCCGGGCATCGCAGCACAGCGCGGCCACCCGCAACAGCTCGCGCACCGGCGCCGGATCCTCCACCGCGCCGTCGGGGGCGTAGCCCACGCCGCTGACCCGGTGGGTGGCTCCGGCCGCCCAGACCTGCTGCACGGTCATCTCGGCCCGGGTGAGGGTGCCGGTCTTGTCCGTGCAGATCACCGTCGTGGACCCCAGCGTCTCGACCGCGACCAGCTTCTTGACCAGCGCCTGGCGCCGGGCCATCCGCCGCACCCCGATCGCCAGCGCCACCGACAGCGTCGCCGGCAACCCTTCCGGCACACAGGCCACCATCACGCCCAGGGCGAAGATGAACGTCTCCACCAGCGGATCGCCGGCCGGCAGCCGCACCGCGAACAGCAGCACCCCCAACGCGAACGCCGCCGCGGCCACCCGCCTCGCCATGATCGCGATCTGGTGCTGCAGCGGGCTGCGGTCCGGGGCCGTCTCGGCGGTCAGCCGGTAGATGCGGCCGAACTCGGTGGCGGTCGCGGTCCCGGTGACCACCGCCTTGCCGGTGCCGGCGGCCACGACCGTGCCCATCCAGGCCAGGTTGCGCGCCTCCAACCGGGCGATGCCCGCCGCGACCGGCTCGGCGGTCCGTCCGGCCGGGTCGCTCTCCCCGGTCAGGGCCACGTTGTTCACCGCCAGCTCGTGCGCCTCGACCAAGCGGCAGTCCGCCGACACCGCGTCGCCGGCCTCGAGCACCACCACGTCCCCCATGACCAACTCGGCGGCCGGCACCTCGACCCGCTCGCCGTCACGCAGCACCCGGGCCCGGTGCGGCACCATCGCCCGCAATGCCTCGGCGGTCCGCTCGGCCATGTACTCCTGGCCGAACCCGATCGCCGCGTTGAGCACCACCACCGCCAGGATCGCCACGGTCAGCTGCAGGTAGCCGACCTCCCGGGGATCACCCAGCAGGTAGGCCGACAGTGTCAGCAGGGCGGCCACGATCAGCACCACGGCGAACAGATCGGTGAACTGGCGAAGGAACCGCAACACCGGCGAGCGGCGCCGCGGCCCGGGCAGCTCGTTGCGGCCGCCGGCCGCCAGCCGCCGCGCGGCCTCCGCCGTACTCAGCCCGCGCGACGAACAACCGTAGGCCGCGAAAACCGCTTCCGGTGCGAGCGCCTGCACCCCGGCGTGCTCCCGGTCGGCGGCCGGCGTCGTGATCGTGCTCAGCACGGCCACCTCCCGTCGATACCCTCTGTCTCGAAACTAGGGAGACCCGTCGGGCCGGTGCAGTGGCGCACGTCCCGCACCGGCCGGGACTTCGTACCCGGTCCGATGTGGAGGTCGGCGTGAGCTGATGGAGGCGGCCGTCAGGATGTCTGCCGGTGGTAGGCGTCGACGGCGGTGGGCAGGGTGGGGAAGATCAGGTCCGGGCCGATGCGGTCGAGCAGGCCGGTGGGTCGCAGGTCGTCGCGGAGGTCCTGTTTGACGCGGGCCAGGGCGAAGGTGATCCCGCGGCGGGCGAGTTCGCGGCGGAGGTCTTCGAGGGTGTCCGCGGCGGTGATGTCGACCTCGACGTTGGCTTCGGTGTTGAGCAGGAACCACGTCACGGGGGTGGGGGAGTCGTCGACGGCGGCCAGGGCGCGGGTGCGGAAGTTGTCGGCGTTGGCGAAGCACAGTGGCGCGTCGTAGCGGTAGACGAGCAGCCCGGGGATGGTGGTGGCGTCGGCGAAGTCGTCGATGTCGTGCATGCCGGCCAGACCGGGGACGGTACCGAGGATGCCGTCGTGGGGGCGGGCGAGGCGGCGCAGCAGGTTCAGGATGGACAGTGCGATGGCGGCCAGGATCCCGTAAAGCACGCCGAACAGCAGCACGGCGAGGGTGGTGGCCAGGGCCAGGATCAGCTCGCTGCGGCGGAACCGGGCGATGCGCCGGAACTCGGCGAGGTCGATCAGGCGCAGCGCGGCGTAGATCACCAGCGCACCCAGCGCGGCGGCGGGGAACAGGGCGAGCACGGCCCGGCCGAAGGTCAGGGTGAGGACCACCGCCGCCACCGCGACGAGGGAGTGCAGTTGGGTGCGGCTGCCCAGCGCGTCACCGATCACGGTGCGGCTGCCGCTGCTGCTGACCGGAAAACCGCGCAGCAGCCCGGCCGCGGCGTTGGCCGCGCCGAGCGCGAGCAACTCGGCGTTGGCGTCGATCCGTTCGGACTGGCGGTTGGCGAACGCGCGGCCGGTGAGCACGTTGTCGTTGTAGCCGACGATCGCGACCCCGAGCGCCGGCAGCAGCATCGCGACCAGGTCGGCGCCGGACACGGCGGGCAGAGCCGGCACCGGGATGCCGGCCGGGACCGTACCGACCACCTGGATTCCGTGCTCCCGCAAAGAGAACGCGGCGGTGGCCGCGGTGGCCAGCAGCACCCCGAACAGCGGAATCGGCAGCCGGGGGAACATCCGGGCCCCGACCAGCAGCACCGCCAGCACGCCGGCCGCGAGCACCGCCGTCGGCAGGTGGATCTGCCCGATCTGGCTGGCGAACGAGCCCAGGTCGTCCAGTACCGAGTCGCCGTGCACGGCCAGCCGGCTGATCTTGCCGAGCTGGCTGACGATCATGATCACGGCGATGCCGGCCATGTAGCCGACCAGCACCGGCCGGGACAGCAGATCGGCCAGCACGCCCAGCCGGGCCACCCAACCCAGCACGCAGATCACCGCGACCATCAGCGCCAGCGCCGCGGCCAGGGTGGCGTAGCGGGCCGGGTCGCCACCGGCCAGCGGGGCGATCGCCACCGCGGTCATCAGCGCGGTGGTCGACTCCGGCCCGACCGAGAGCTGTCGCGACGAGCCGAACACCGCGTACACCAGCAGCGAGCCGATCACCGCCCACAACCCGGCCGCCGGCGCCAGCCCCGCGACCTCGGCATAGGCCATCACCTGCGGGATCAGATAGGCGGCGACCGTGACCCCGGCAAGCACATCGGGCCGCAGCCAGGCCCGCCGGTACTGCCGCAGGACGCCCAGGCCGGGCAGCACCCGGCCCACCTTCTCGAATGCGCTGGCAGTGTCGTGGATCACGGAGGTATCCGATCAGATCAGACCGGTCGAGGTCGAAGGTCCCTGCCGGTTGAGGTCTCGAGTCGCTGCCGAATCGTCCACGCCCCGGCGAGAGTGAGAGGGGAAGGGAGGGACGGATGAACGAGATGACCGTCGCGGCCGTGATGCGTCGCGATTCCGGCATGGTCCGCCCGCACACTCCGTTCAAGGAGATTCTGGAACAGCTCGCGGACCGCGACATCGCTGCCGTGCCCGTGGTCAGCGCGACCGGCACCGTGCTCGGCGTGGTGTCCGAACTGGACCTGCTGCGCGGCCGGACCCGGCGACAGTCGGGGAGCGGCCGGCTGACCGCGATCGAGCTGATGACCTCGCCGGCGCCGACCGTCGCCGCCGACACACCGCTGGCCGAGGCCAGCCGGACGTTCGTGCGGTACGGCTGGCGGCAGATGTTCGTCGTGGACAACGGCCGGCTGGTCGGTGTGCTGGGACCGCGCGAAGTGCTGAGCGTGTTCCGCCGACCGGACAAGGAGATTCTGGTCGAGGTCGAGCACGAGGTGCTGGACCGGTTGAATGCCGGCCCGGACCACACGGTGCGGGTCAGCGTCGATGAGGGTGTCGTGCTGCTCACCGGCAGGCACCGCCCCGGCGTGGAGACCGGGCCGGAGCTCACCCGGATCGCCGCGATTCCCGGTGTCATCGCCGTCAGGGAACGGACCCGATGAGCATGGTGCACACCGTGAAGCCGATCGTGGTCGCGGTCGACGGGTCGGAGTCGGCCCGGAACGCGGCCCGCTGGGCGGCCCGGGCGGCACAACAACGCGGCCGGCGGCTGCGGGTGGTGCACGTCTACCAGTGGCCACTTCCGGCGTACCGGCCGGTCTTCGTGGACTCAACCACGCTGCGTGAGGCGATCCGGCACACCGCGGCGGCGCTGCTTCGGCAGGCGGTCGCCGAGGCGGAAGCTGCCGCGCCCGGCCTGGACCCCGAGTCCGAACTGCTGTGCGGGGACCCGGTCGTCGTTCTGCGGGAGGTCAGCCAGGACGCGGCCATGGTCGTGCTCGGGTCGCGGGGGCTGGGCGGGTTCACCGGGTTGCTTGTCGGGTCGGTGGCCGTGGCGCTGGCCGGGCACGGCTACTGCCCGGTCGCCGTTGTGCGCGATGGGCGGCCCGACCCCGGCGGGCCGGTGGTGGTCGGCGTCGACGGATCACCGGCCGGCGAGGCGGCGATCGCACTGGCCTTCGAGGAGGCGGCCCTGCGCGGCAGTGGCCTGGTAGCCGTGCACGCGTGGACCGACGCGGTGTTCCCGGACGGTTCGTTCTACCCCGACCTGGACTGGGCCGCACAGACCGAACGCGCGACCGAGGTGCTCGCCGAGCGCCTGGCCGGGTGGCAGGAGCGGTACCCGGAGGTCGCGGTCCACCGGGTGATCGAGCACGACCGCCCGGCCCGCGCCCTGCGCGACGCGGCCAAGGGCGCCCAACTGTTGGTGGTCGGGAGCCGGGGTCGCGGCGGACTCACCGGGCTCGCCCTCGGCTCGGTCAGCCAGGCCATGATCCACCATGCCCCCTGCCCCGTCCTCGTCGCCCGGCCGGAGTCGTAGTCGCTGAGCCCCCACAGCTCATCCGTCCACCGTGGATCGCGCGGCACGTTCGGCTTCGACCGCGATTGTCCGGACGACAGCGCGCATGATGTGCCCGACGTACGGGCGGACCAGCCACCAGTAGCGGGCGAAGCGCCGCCGTGCGGCCTCGTCGGTGGTCGCGGTGCGGCACACATAGCTCAGCAGGGTGTGGCCGTCGCCGAAAGGCAGCGTGGTGACCGCGGTGGCGATCTTGCCCCAACCGGGCTCGGCGAACGTCGGGAACTCGGCGAGCGGGACATCGCGCCAGGTGATGGCCGGCTGCCAGAACCGGCCCACCGCGCCGGCGGCGATCTCCCGGCCCGGCCGTTCACCGAGCAGCAGCCACCCGGGCATGTCGCCCTCGCCGCCCAGGGTCACCCTTGGCGGCGCCGCGGCCGCCCGGCGGGCGATCCGGTCCGGCAGCCCGCGTACCCACATCGCGGCGTCCAGCAGCGGGGTGTGCACGGTCACCAGGTTCAGGTCGCGGGCCACCCCCCAGGTCAGCTCCGGTTCGGCGTGCACCAGCAGGTGTTCGGCGATCTCCACGTCCCAGCTCGGCAAGGCCGTGTCGATGATCAGCTTCTCGGTCGTCCCCTGCTTGTTCATGGCTGCCTCCTTAGTGGGCACCGTGCTCGATGCGCTGGGCGGGCGCCGGAACCTCCGCCTCGGACGCGGGGGCGGCCGTGCGGCTCCAGGTGGTCCATTCGCCGGCGACCGACTGGCCGTGCAGCAGGTCGTGCTCCCGCGGTTCGAGGGTGGCGCCCCACCGGTAGTCCGTCGTCAGCAGGTAGGGGCTGGACTGGGTGCCGGTGAACCGGATGACGTTGCCGGGAGCCGGGCGGGTCCACTCACCTTCGGCCTGCCAGCCGAGCGGACCGCCGTAGTCGCTGCGCGCCTCGAAGCGGTGGGCCGTGAGGACGAACCCGAGGACGGCGAGGATCCGGCCGGAGCCGTGGATCTCCACACGCCACTCGCCGGGCAGGGCGAGGACCCGCCCGGCGAGTGGCGGCCGCGGTGCGGGCAGCACAGCAGGCCCCTCCGGGCCGGCCCGGCCGGTTCCCCGACACTGCCGGCACGGATGGACGTCGGCGCCGAACGTCGCAGCGAGCTGACCGGTGATCCCACCGGGTGCCACCCGGCCGAGTCCGCCACAGAACTGGCATCCGGCCATGGCTTCCTCCTTACGCTCGCGGCTTCAGTAGGCCACCGCCCACCCAGCGACAACAGGGACCAAGGGCACGCCCGCACGGGACCTCCAGCCGTGAGCAGGACCAGCCATTGATCCACTGTGGACGGTCTCAGGCGCTAGCTCGCCACCGGCGGCCACGACGAAGCGGTCGAGCAGCTTGCCGAGCATGTGGCCGCGCCCGCGCAGGTAGGTGTCGCGGCCGATCATCGGCAGCACGTGGGCGAAACGCAGGCGCATCAAGAAGATCCGGGCGGTCTCCAGACTGGAGTTGTACCGCCAGGCCTGGGCGGGCATCCAGCCCAGCCGCAAGTTGGCCAGGTCGGCCTCAGTCACCGGCGTCTCGTCTCCCGGGCCGGCGGCCAGCCCGGCGGCAGCGACCGGCGGTCAGCGGATCGGATGACCGCGGCAAGGATGGCCTCGTGGTCGTACCGGGTGGTGTTGCCCATGATCACGATGCCGAGGCCGGCCGGCAGTAGTCGCATCCCGTCCACGACGCCGTCGTTGAGGTGCAACATCGCCAGCCGCGCCGCGTCGGCTACCCCGCCGACGAGTCCGCCGTAGGCGGCGCCGAGGACGTGGAACGGCTTGTAGGCGACGTAGCGGCCCTGCCGGCCCGCGACGATTCCAGCCGGCAGGATCGCCCGCAGCAGCGGTGTCAGTGCAGCGGGCAGCCGCTGGTATCCGGTTGCCGGTTCCTCGTCGCCCACGTCGGCGTAGCTGAAGCCGGTTTGGGCCATCCCGAGCGCACCCAGCACGTGGGTGCGGAGGTGGGTTTCGAACGGTTCGCCGGCGACCGCCGCCACGATCTGTCCCAGGACCAGGTAACCCAGGTTGGAATAACGGGCCCGCTCCCCAGGGGCAAATGCGAGCCGGCGGTGGCGGGCAAGCAGCCGCTCCACGAACGCGGCCTGGTCGGGGGCCGGCGCGTCGGCGGGCCGGACCCAGCGGATCGGCAGCGGGTTGGCCAGTCCGGAACTGTGGGACAGCAGGTGCCGCACGGTTACCGGCCGCGGCTGCACCACCCTCGCGAATGTCGGGAGATAGTCGGTCACCGGGGCGTCGAGGTGGAGCGCACCGGTGCCGGCCAGGCGCAGCACGGCGGTCGCGGTGACGATCTTCGTCATCGAGAACCACAGATACGGAGTCCGCGCACCCACCGGTATCCCACTGCTCAGGTCCGTTACGCCAAACCCGCGCTGCCACCGCTCACCGTCCGCTCCCACCACGGCGATCGACAGCCCTGGTACCCGGTTCGCCCGCGTGAGCGCCGCTATGCGCCCCTCCAGCGCATCAAATCCACCCAGGTGCATCCGTGACCTTCCCGTCCGATCATGCGGTGAGGCGGCGTCCCAACCGGACACTGGCCACTGTCAGCAGGGTTACGGCGAACGCGCCGAGCACGGCAAGTTGGGTGGCGATCTGGGGGATGCCGCCGCCGCGGGAGAGGATCTCGGTCCAGCCGTCGACCGCCCACGCGTGCGGGGTGATGTGCCCGATGGTTCGCATCGCGTCCGGGACGATCTCCAGCGGCCACATGGCGCCGCCGAGCATGCCGGCGGCGATGCCGATGGCGGGACCGATGGCGCCGGCCTGTTCGGGGGTGCGGAACAGGGTGCCGGCCAGGATTCCGGTGCCGGTGCCGACCAGGGCCCAGACGGTGATCAGCGCGCCGGCGGCCAGCGGGTCGCCCCAGCGGACGCCGAACAGTGCGGCGCCGATCCCGACGATGAGCAGCGACTGCAGCAGCGCCACCGCGAGATAGGTGAGGGTCTCGCCGAGCACGATGTCGCGCGGGCGCACGGGTGCGGCGCCGGCGCGTTCGTAGATGCCGAGCCGGCGTGACTCGATGATGGCCGCGCCGCCGGCCAGCGCGTTGATGAACACGAACAGCACGAGCATCGTGGGTGCGCTGTAGCTGAAGCCCAGCGGCAGGTAGTCGCTGGTGGCGTCGACGGTTTCGGTGCGCACGGTGACCGCGCCGACGGTGCCCTGCAGCCGGGTGGCGGTGTCGAGGTGCTCGTCGAACGTGCCGCCGCGCTTCGCGGCGGCGAACCGGGCCGCTTCGATCCGCGCGGCATGGCGGGCGACCGCGCCGGCGACGGCCGACTGAGCCGCCTGCTGGGTGGACGCGGCGGCGCCGCCGAGTACGGGGATGGTGACCGTGCCGCCGGAGCGCAGCGTGGCGTCCAGGCCGGCCGGCACGATCACGACCGCGTCGAGTTCGTTGCGGCGCAACGCGGTTCGGGCGGTCGCCGCGGCGTGGTCGGTGACGCGCAGCGCCGGAGTGTTGCGCAGTTCGGTGACCAGTTCGGTGGCCAGCGGGGTCTGCTCGGCGGTCACCACGCCGATGCGGAGCTCGCCGTTGTCGCGCACGGTCGCCCCGATCACCAGGATGATCACGGTGGGCAGCAGCACCATGAAGAACAGCGCGGTGCGGTCCCGGGCCAGGCGACGCAGCCCGGTGCCCATGATGGCGAGCGCGGTCATCGGGCCGCCCTCCTCGACAGCAGCGCGGCCAGCCCGCCGCACACCGCGGTGAAGCCCAGCATCGCCAGCACCGGCAGGACGGCGGCGGACGCGCCGGCGCCGGTGGCCAGGTCGGTGAAACCGCGCAGCGCCCAGCCGTTCGGGGTGAGCAGCGCCAGGGCGCGCAGCGGCGGCGGTGCCATGGCCAGGTAGACGAAGTTCCCGCCGAGCAGCACCAGTCCGAAGGTGAGCATCGCGGCGACGCCCTCGGCCTGCCGCTGGCTGCGGGACAGCGAGATCACCAGCGCGGTCAGCCCGACCATGGCCAGCGTCATGGCGACGATCAGCGCGGCGGCGGGCAGCGGCGGACCCCAGTAGGCACCGAACACCAGCGTGGTGACCAGGGCCATCGTGGTGAGGCTGGCCAGCGCGTAGCCCAGGGTGGCCAACGACTTTCCGGCCAGCACCACGCCGGGTCGCAGCGGGGCGGCGCTGATCCGGTCCAGGGTGCCGGTCTCCTTTTCGAGGAAATAGCCGCGTGCGGTGAAGCCGACCGCGAACAACGCGAAGAAGATGCCCATGGCCGGGCCGAAGTAGCTGATCGACCGCAGCGGCCGGGTGCCTGCCTGGGCAGTGGTGATCTGCTCGGGCAGCCGGCGTGCCGCGGCCTCGGCGGCCAGCGCGGGCAGCGTGTCGGCAGGCGCGCCGGAGGCCAGCGCGGTGGCCACGGTCAGCCGGACGGAGTTGAGCTGCGCGGTGAACCCCTCGGCGATGGCCGCACCGACCTGTTGGGTCACCGGCTCGTCGACGCGGCCGAGCACGGTCACCGGCACGGCGCTCCCGCCGCGCGCGGCGGCGGTGAAGCCGGCCGGGATGACGAACGCGGCACCCAGTTGACCACTGTCCACCTGGGCGCGGGCGTCGGCCTCGTCGCGCACGGTGTGCACCGTGACCAATTCGGACAGCTCAGGTCTGCGCAGCACCTGGGTGAAGGCGGCGGCCAGTTCGCCATGGTCGTTGTTCACGACGGCGGCGTCGAGGTGGTAGCTGTCCCCGCCGCCGAACGCGAAGCTCATCAGGGCGGCGATGGCGACCGGGGCGAGGAACCCGAGCACGATCGCGGACCGGTCGCGCAGGCGCTGGCGCAGGTCCTTGGCGGCGATGGCGAGAACCGGTGACATGGCTGCTCATTCCCTCAGGGCGGTGCCGGTCAGGTGCAGGAACACCGACTCGAGGTCGGGCTCGACCACCTGGGCGCTGCGCACCGTGACCCCGCGCCGGTCGGCCAGGTCGAACACCGCCGGCAGCAGCCGGCGGCCGGAGTCGGCCAGCAGGTGCACCTCGCCGTCGGTGGTGACGGCACCCGCGAGCGCGCCAGGCGCAGTCCCGCTCGCCGCGTCGGATTCCGGCACGCTGGTGCCCACACCGAACACGCCGGCCAGGTCCCGGCAGGCGGCGGCGAAGGCGGCCAGGTCGCCGGTGGCGACCAGGCTGATCCGGTCGCGCTCGGCGACCTGCGCGACCAACTCGCCGCGCGTGCCCTCGGCGATCAGCCGGCCGTGGTCGATGATGCCCACCCGGTCGCAGAGGCGTTCGGCCTCCTCCATGTAGTGCGTGGTGTAGAGCACGGCCATCCCGGACCGGCTGAACCGCCGCACGCTCTGCAGGATCGCGTGCCGGCTCTGCGGATCCACGCCTACCGTCGGCTCGTCGAGCACCAGCAGCGTGGGCTCGTGCAGCAACCCGGCGCCGATGTTGAGCCGCCGCCGCATGCCCCCGGAGAAGGACTCCACCCGCTCGCCCGCCCGCTCGGTGAGGTCCACCAACTCCAGCACCTCCTCGACCCGCCTGCGCAGCCGAGAACCGCGCAGCCGGTACATCCGGCCGAAGAACCGCAGGTTCTCCCGCGCGGTCAGGTCGGGGTAGAGGGCCACGTCCTGCGGCACATAGCCGACCAGCGCACGGGCCCGCAGCCCACCGGCACCGCGCATCTCCCGGCCGGCGACCACGACCGTCCCGGCGTCCGGGCGCAGCAGCCCGCACACCATGCGGATCACGGTGGTCTTGCCGGCCCCGTTCGGGCCCAGCAGCCCGTAGGTCTCACCCGGCGCGATCCGGACACTCACACCATCCACCGCGACCCGGTCACCGAACCGCCGGGTCAGGCCGGAGCACTCCAGCACCGAACCGCTGGTGGTGGGCCTGACGGTCGCGGCCAGATCCGCCTGTGTCAAGGTCTTCACCTCCTCAGCTCGCCCCCAGTAGGTCACGAGCCGTCCGGGGTCGCCAGGGACCTAGGACACGGCCCGGCGGGACGTTCAGACGGGCACGAGCAGGATCCACACCGGTCCGGGTGCGACGGGCAGCGGCAGGCCGGACGCGGTGTGGAACCGGCCCAACTCGGTGGAGATGAGCGGGGTGCCGTCCATTGGCCTGGCCTCGACCGGGTTCGGAGTCCCGGAACAGGCGGGTCGAAGGTCTCTACCTGGTCGTGGTGGGCGCAGGCACGGTCGGGGTATGAAGAACTGGAGCTGGATTAAGAGATGGCCACCGTGGATATGGGCATTGGCTGGAGTGTTTTCCGTTTGCGTCGTCGTGGCCGCCGTGCTCGCCTGGGGTGACGGCGGGACCGAAACCGCCACGCCGGGAACGACCACGACACAGCCGGCGAGCACGTCCCTGGTCGCGACCACGCCGGTGCCGACAACCATGACACAACCACCGACGACGACTGCCACCACGCGGCGGACGACCCCCACGAAGGTCCTACCTGGACCCGTTCCCGGGATCGTCACCGCCTCCGCCGGGTCGGCCGGTGGCTCAGGTGAGGTGCAGGTCGAATGGCGGGCGGTCGCGACGGCGACCGGCTACCGGGTCTACCGCACCGATTCCGCTGGCCGCAACGCCCGGCTGATGGTCGACGTCAACATCCTCTCCGGTCGCACCAAGGCGGCACCGGAGGTCGTCAACCTCTGGTCGAAGCAGCACACCTACATCCCCAACAAAGGCCCCCTCAGCGGACCCGACCATTCACCGCGGTTCTGGTACGTCGACAACGGTCCTTCGGATACCCGCTGCTACCGGGTCCGGGCCTACAACGCGGCCGGCGCCGGTCCGCTGTCCGCAGTCACCTGCGGCACCCCCGTCATCGGCCCGCCGCCAAGCATCCCCTCATAGCCACCGGCGCCGTCGAGTTGGGCGGCGACACCGCCCGACTTCTCCTGCCCACCCTCGGGCTCACCGAGACACCTTGGGTCCCGGGTGCCGCTGACCAAAGTCCGGCGCGGACGGACTGGATGGTGGTCACGATGGTGACGCGGGAGGAGTCATCATGACCAGAACATCGGCGCATCGTGGTGGCCATGCTGACCGTCGCGTTGGTCGCGTTCGGGGTGCTGCTCACCCGGCCCGGGAGCACCGAGCCGATCCTGGCCGCCGACGGGCGACCGGTTGCCGGCAGCGTCGCTGAGCTGGCGAAGGTCTCCCTTGGCGGGCATGAGCAGACCGTGCTGATCCGCGCGCGGAGCACGGCCAACCAGGTGCTGCTCTACCTGGCCGGCGGGCCCGGGCAGAGCGATCTGGGCTACACCCGCGCCTACATGGCCGGCTTGGAGGACGATTTCGTGTTCGCGGTCTGGGACCAGCGCGGCGCCGGGACCTCCTATGCGGCGCTGGATCCCGCCAGCACCTGGACCCTGGAGCAGGCGGTGGCCGACACCGTGGCGCTTGCGCGGTACCTGGCCGCCCGGTTCGGCACCGAGAAGATCTACCTGTTCGGAAACTCCTGGGGCTCGACACTGGGAGTGCTTGCCGTCCAACGCAACCCCGAGCTCTTCCACGCCTACATCGGCGCCGGGCAGATGGCCAGCCAGCTCGCCAGCGACCAGATCATCTACCGGCAACTGCTCGAACACGCGACCCGGACCGGCGACACCGCGCTGGCCGAACGGATGCGCGAGTTCGGTCCGCCGCCTTACCGGGACATCTACGCCAACGCGTTCATCGTCGGCTACTACGACACACTCGCCAACTACCCGAGGTCGGCCTACTTCCAGGCGCACCGCCCACCGGGCATCGACGGCACCGGCGCCGCCGAGTACGGCCCGCTCGACAAGATCAACAAGCTGAAGGCGCTCGCGGACATGGCGGCGGTGGTCTCCCCCCAGCTACAGCGCCTGGACTTCCGCGTCTCGGTGCCGAGCCTGGACGTGCCGGTCTACCTCATCCAAGGGGCGCATGAGCTCTCGGCGCGCTCCGAACCGGCCCGCGAATGGTTCGACCAGCTGCGCGCACCGTAACCCAGCGGGGTGCTACGGCGCGGATGCCATCGCCTTGCGCAGGTCTTCGGCGTCGTAGATCAGTTCGCCGCGCACGATGGTGCCGTCCTTGATCTGCAGTACCTCGGCGGCGGTGAGCACTCCGGGCAGCATCGCCATCTCCCAGTCGATCACCGAGCAGACCAGGTCACCGTCGACGAACTGGTGGCGCACGGTGAAGCTGCGCACGGCGGCGCCGGCCTCGCGGGCCATGGTCCGAAACCCGGCGGCGTCGGAGAAGCTG
>NZ_DASTBH010000201.1:0-4776 GCF_035712165.1 Actinophytocola sp.
CGACCGGTCAAACCCGCGTTGGCCGGAGTGCCGGTGATCGAGGTCCAGTGCCAGGCCGAGTCGAACGCGGTGACCTCGATGTCCGTGCCGCTTTCCACCAGGCCGGCGGCCAGGCTGGTGGCCTGCGCCACGAACGCCGAGACCCGGTGTGCGGCAAGCAGATCCTGTTCGTCGAACGGCAAGCCCTCGCAGCGCAGCAGCCGCAGGTCGAGGAAACCGTTGAACCGGCGGCCGAGCACGGTCACCGCCTGCGGGCTGCGGATGCTGAACCGCACCTTGGCCGCCACGTGCCCGTGGTGGTGCTGGTCGGAGAAGAACGCCACGTCCGGGATGGTCGGCGGCACGAAATGGTCGCGGGCCACGACTTCGGGAACCCGGGGCAGGTTGCCGGCGATGAAGTGCCACGAGTTGTACTGCATCCGCGAGGACATCGCCCACGCCTTGTCGGCCAGATGCGCGATGGAGTCGCCGAAGTAGCGCCGGGACCGCCGGGCCGGCACCACGCAGCAGAAGAAGTCGGTGATCTCCCAGTCGGTGATCTCCGGCCAGTTCTCCGCGCGCAACGCCGCGGCCAGACCGGGCAGCGAGCGGATGCCCCGGCTCATGGCGAAGTCCGCGTCGAACGCCATGGTGGACGCCGCCACCGACTCGTACACCAGGGACTCGAGCCCGGTGCCGAACCCGCCGTGCGGGCGGGCCAGCCAGTCCGGCGCGGCCGCGAGACCGGCGCCCAGCTCGTCGAGCGAGTTCCCGCGCAGCGGCAGCCGGTCGGTGAGCCGGGCGCAGAGCAGCTCCTCGCGGGCCAGCGCGGCGGTGCTTCTCGGGGCGGCCACCCGCTCGATCTTGTGCATCAGCGCGCCGTGGATCTCCCGGTACAGCTGGACCTTCGGCATGATCTCGGCGCGCCGTGCGCGCAGTCCCTCGGCCAGCGCGGCGAGCGACTCGACCCGGGTGGGGTCGGCGCAGGACACCGCCCGGCCGCCCGGGACCGCGTTGTAGTTGGTCCGGGCCCGCTCCAGCAGGCTGGCGATGTGCGCGAGGGTGAGCTGGGTGCCGTTGGCCTCCTCGATCCGGCCGAAGCTCGCCGAGCGGATCAGCAGCACCAGACAGACCACCATCAGCACGTCGTTGTCCGACCACAGCTCCAGCGGCACCCCGCGCAGGCTGCTCGGCGCGCAGTCCGGGTGACCCGGCCACAACGTCTTGCCGGTCAACGTGTTGCGCTCGCGGAAGTTGGTGTACCGCTTGTCCTCCTGGTACAGCACGAACGGCGCGGTGCGCAGCGCCGCCTCCCGCACCAGTTCGAGCAACTCGTCGCGGCCCTGCTCGCCTGCGGCGGCCAGCCAGCGGCGGCAGTCGGCGATCTCCTCCGCCCGGCGCTGCGCCGCCCGGCCGCTCTGCGCCTGGTACTCCCACAGCGCGCGGGCCGACCACGGCACCCGGAGCACGCCGTCCACCAGATCCTCTTCGCTGGCAAGGGGTCCGTTCGACGGAACCCGGACCACGATCTGGCCGCCGCGGGTCAGGCCCAGCTCACCCCGGAACGCCGCCCGGTCCCTGGTCTCCGGCTGCTCGGGAATCTCGTTGCCGTCGAGGGAGATCCCGAACAGCACGCGCAGCGCGACGGCGTGTTCGGTGCGCAGGCCGCGCAGTTGCACCTCGGCCGGCACGTGTCCGTCCAGCGTGAGCAGGACGCGCAGCGCGCCGGCGAGATCCGGGGCTGCGACGGCCCGCTGCCAGGTCCGGGCCAGCAGCCCGGGAAATCCGGCGTCCGGCCCCACCGGGTAGTCCGGCTCGGGGGCCACCCCCGCGGCCGCGCCGAGCCGGCTGGGCCGCCGGCTCATGCGCTTCTTGGCCATCTCCTCCCGGCGGGAGCCGCCCTTGCGGGGGGACATGCCGTTGCGGTCGATCGATGTGGTCATGGCGTGTCCTCATCGGTCAGTTCGATGTGGCTCCACATGTCGTGGTCGGTCGCCGTCCATTCGTCGTCGACGTAGATGCAGTCGACCGGGCAGACCAGCACGCACTTCGGGCAGCCGGAGCACAGTTCCGGAACGATGACGACGCTGAGCCCGTTGTCGAAGATGGCGCCGAACTCCGGCGGGCAGTTGCGCAGGCAGGTGTCACAGGTGATGCATTCCGAGGACTCGATGCGACGTGGTGGCTTTTTCCAGGCCTCGTTGCGTGATCGCGAGGCGATCCGCTCGGACCGGCCGGTCGCGGTGTCTTTCGCCAGTGACAATTCAGCACCTCAATCTGGACTATATGGCAAGGATTCGCGGCCGGAGTTAGGATCGCACAAACCGGGGTGCGGTCACGATTCGTTCGACCGCGGAATAGAGCGCAGTCGAACAGCTGAAATACCTCCGGTGATACGGCTTGAGCGCTGCTAAAACGGCGGTTGACATTCCGGCGCGGGGGCATTTCCAATGAGCGTGACGGAGCCTTTGCGAGGGGAGCTGCCGATGAGTGTGCGCGAGTTGGACCAGGCCGGATCCGCCGTGCCCTGGATCGAGTCGCACCCGATCGTCAGCGTGGACATCGACTCTCTGGTGCTGGCCGAGTCGCCCCGCAGCGGTGGCGCGGACGCCCAGCACATCCGGCTGCTGGCCGAGGCGACCGGCGACATCCCGCCGATCACCGTGCACCGGGAGACCATGACGGTGATCGACGGCACCCACCGGGTGCACGCGGCCATCCGCAATGGACAGTCCACCATCGCGGCCCGGATAGTGGACTGTGACGCGCACACGGCCTTCGTGCTCGCGGTCGCGGCCAACATCTCGCACGGGCTGCCGCTGTCCAGAGCCGACCGCACGGCCGCGGCCAGACGCATCATCGCCTCCCACCCGCACTGGTCCAACCGGGCCGTCGCGGCCGCGGCCGGACTGTCCGACAAGACCGTCTCCCGGATCCGCACCGAGGCCGACCCCACCCGGCCGGCGCCGGTCACCCGGGTCGGCCGCGACGGGCGGGCCCGGCCGCTGAACACCCGGCGCCGGCGCGAGCAGGCCGCCGCGGTGCTGCGGGCGCAACCCGAGGCGCCGCTGCGCGAGATCGCCCGCGCCACCGGGCTTTCCCCGGCCACCGTGCACGACGTCCGGCGCCGCATCGGCCGGGGCGAGCATCCCGTGCCGGAGCGCTACCGCGATTCCGAGCCGGTGGCCGAACCGGAGCGCCCGGCCCGGCCGGTGCGCCAGCTGCCCACCCGGGTGGACGGTCAGACCCTGCTCAACCAACTCGGCAACGACCCGGCCGTGCGGCTCACCGAGGCCGGCCGGCACACCGTGCGGCTGCTGCACCGCTGCCTGGTCGACCACGATCATCTCGCGCGCCTGAGCCGGGGTCTGCCCGACCACTGGGCGCCGCAGATCGCCCACCTGGCCCGGATCTGCGCGACCGCGTGGCAGAACCTCGCCGAGCAGCTGCACGAACGCGCCGCCTGACTCAAACGATTGTCAAAGGCGGTCCCGGACCCTTGTGCCAGTGCGGCGAATCCGGACGTAGCCGCGTAATCGTCAGGGAGGAACGCGCATGCCCCCCATGCCGCCCGCCCGGGTCGTCCGCACCGTGGAAGCCGTGCGGGCCCGGTTACAACGACTCACCCAGCTCATGGTGCCGGCGCCGGTCGCGCTGCTCGAACTGGCCATGAGCTCCATGGTCACGCAGGCGATCTACGTCGCCGCCGAGCTGCGGCTGGCCGACACCCTGGCCGACGGACCGCGCACCGCCGAGGAGATGGCCCGAGAGGCCGGTTCCGACCCGGAGGCGACCCACCGGCTGCTGCGCATGCTGGCCGGCTACCGGATCTTCACCGAGCAGTCCGACGGCCGGTTCGCCCTGACCCCCATGGCATCCGCGCTGCGCTCGGACGTGCCGGGCTCGATGCGGGACATGGCCGTGCTGATGGGTCACCCGATCCACTGGGAGGACTGGGGACACCTGGTGGACTCGGTGCGCACCGGCGAGCCGAGCCTGCCGAAGCTGCGCGGGATGGGCGCGTTCGAGTACTTCGAGGCCAACCCCGAGTACGGCGCGGTGTTCATGGGTGGGATGTCCACCCTGTCCAACATGGAGACCGAGCCGATCCTGGCCGGTTACGACTTCTCCCGCTACCGGACGATCGTCGACGTCGGCGGCGGGCGGGGCGCGCTGCTCGCCGGAATCCTGCAGCGGGCCACCACATCCCAGGGCGTGCTGTTCGACTCCCGCGCCGCCGACTTCGGCGCCGCCGAGACGTTCGAGGCGGCCGGCGTCGCCGACCGGTACACGATCGACGCCGGTGGCCTGTTCGACCCGGTCACCCCGGACGGGGATGCCTACCTGCTCAAGCACATCGTGCACGACTGGCCGCAGGCGCAGGCGTTGGAGATCCTCGGCAACGTGCGCAAGGCGATCAAACCGGACGGCCGGCTGCTGCTGCTGGAGTTCGTGACCCCGCAAGGAAACCAGCCACACCCGGCCAAGCTGGTCGACCTGTGGCTGATGTTGCTGGTCGGCGGCCGGGAACGCACCGAGGCGCAGTACGCCGAACTGCTCGCCGAGGCCGGTTTCCGGCTCGACCGGGTGGTGCAGACGGCATCCGCGGTGTCGATCGTCGAGGCCCGGCCGGTCTGATGGCCGCACCGGTGGTGGCACTCAGCGCCGACTCGGTCACGACCAGTTGGGGTCTGTGGCGCGACAAGCGGGCCGCGATCCTGGCCTGGGGCTACGTGGCCAAGGTGGCCGAGGCGGGCGGAGCACCGGTGCTGCTGCCGCCGGTGCCGGAGGTGGCCG
>NZ_DASTBH010000202.1:0-25015 GCF_035712165.1 Actinophytocola sp.
CCGAGACCGTCGCCGGGGCGGCGGACTATCCCGACCCGCCCGGCGCCCGGGCCGCCGAACTGTGGCACACCGGTCTGGCGAGCCTGTCCGACGCGGCGGCGACCCTGCCCGAGGCACTGGACGCCGCGGATCCCGCGCGGCTGGAGTCCGCCGCCCAGCGGCTGTCCGACGGCTCCGAAAAGCTCCTGGAACTGGTCCGGGCGGCCGGCTAGTGTCCGTGCGGCCGCCAGTCGCCGAGGTAGGCCGCGACGGTGTGCCGGGCGGCTTCGGCGTCGGTGAGTTGCGGGCGGTCCGGGCCGATGCCGGCGCCGGGACCGGTGTTGCGGTACTCGAACAGCCGGGCGTCGCGCCAGGAGAACCCGGAGAAGTCGGTCCAGGGCGCGCTCTTGACCGCCGCCGGCAGCACGGTGTCCCGGATCACGACCTGCGCGACGGCGGCCGGGTCGCCGCCCGGATGCCATGGCCGGCCGAGGAAGTAGGTCTGCGCGGCGGCCGGGCTGGTCACCCGGCTGCGGGTGATCAGGAAACCGTGCGGGTTGTCCGCCCGGGTGCTCGCCGCGGTCAGGTAGCCGTTGGGGTCGCCACCGCGGTCCAGCGCGGTGATCGTGACCCGGTCGAACACCGCCGTCGCCCGGCCGAACATGAAGTCCACGTCGCCGACGATGGTGGACCGCAGGTAGTACTGGCGGGCCCGGACATCGACGCTCGCGGTGTCGGCGTAGAGCGTGTCCTGGTGGCCGAGGAACCGGTCGTGCTCGAACAGCATCCGGTCGCCGGTCGCCTTCACCGCCACCGCCTGGGTCGCGGTGATCTCGGGGTGGGCGGCCCGGTCGAAGGAGTTGCTGAACGTGATGTGCCGGGCGGTGAAGTCGCTCGCCGCGATCGTCACGGTGGCGCTTCCGGTGGTGCCGAACGGGGTTCCGTCCGGACGCAGGGTGCCCGACGCGTTGTCGAAGTCGATCACCACGTCGGCCGGGTCGCCGGTGCTGCCGACCATGGTCAGCCCGGTCTTGCCGGCCGGCACCCGGACCACCTCCCGGTAGCGCCCGGGTCTGATCCGGATCGTGTGCGGCGTGCCGTCCGGAACCGCGTCGACGGCGGCCTGGACGGTGGTGTGGTCACCACTGCCGTCCAGGGCCACCGTCAACGTCGGGCACGCTCCCGCTTCCGCCGGACCGGCCGCGCCGGTGACGATCACGACCGCCGCGACCACGCTGCTGATCACTCGCACCGGCACACCTCGATCCGTCGGGAGTCCACCCCTTTGGACCCTAGGTGCGGTTCGCGAGCCGATTCCGGTGTGCCGGTGGACAATTCCGTCGGATCAGCGGCGGCGTTCGATCGGCAGCCGGGAGCGGGTCAGCAGGCCCGTGCCGAGCATCGCCACGGCCGGGACGATCAGCACCGCGACGGCCAGGTTCAGCCAGGGCACGGTGATCGGCAGCGGCGGGGGAGCGGGCCACGTCGCTGCGTAGCGCTGGTTGAGCGCCGAGAGCACCGCGACCGACGCGCCCAGCCCGGCGATGGCGCCGAGCACCGATCCCAACCCGGCGATCAGCCCGGACTGGCTCAGCATCAGGACCCGGCGCAGCCGAGGCGCGGCGCCGACGGCCGCCAGCGTCCCAAGATCCGCTCGGCCGTCCGCGGCGGTCAGCCCGGTGGCGAACACGGCGGTGCCAACCGCGATCAGCCCGGCCACGATGGCCAGCACGAGCAGTTCCTGGGTGTCCGGCTCGGCGCCCCGGTCGACGGTCACCCGGTACTCGCTGCCCAGTTCGGCCTGGAGCCGGTCATGCTCCGCGACGGTGGGCATCCGGGTGGTGCTGGCGAGCGTGACGAGGGGGGCGGAGTCCAGCCCGAGTGACCGCGCGGTCGCCTCGGTCAGCAGGACGATGGGGGCCTCCGGCTTGTGCGGCAGTACGAAACCGGCCGCCGTCAGCGTCCGCGCGCGACGGTCGGTCGCCGGTTCCTCGACCGAGAGGGTCACCCGGCCGTTGTCCAGGTAGCGTTCGTCGTCCACCACCACCGCGCCGCCGCGCAGGGCGGCGACGACCTGGTCGCGGTCCTGCTCCGGAATCTCGATGATGGTGCTCACCGCGTTCTCGTCGATGATGAACGCCGGACCCCAGATGCCGCCAATGGTGTCGAAGTAGGTGTGCGCCTGCCCGACCCCCGCGCAGCGCGCGTCGCCACGCGCGGCGCGCTGCTCCTCCGCGGTCGGCTCGCGTTCCAACCGGTCCATGGTGTACGGGCAGGCCCGTGCGTCGGGGATCTTGGCGCGCACGAAACACTTCCGGCCCCCGCACTGCGGCAGGTTGATCTCCGCGACCGCCGCGACCGGCATGACGCGGCGCAGAGTGTCCAGTGCGTCCGGGGGCAACGGGCGGTTGTTCCCCGGGAGGTCGTCCGCGTACCCGACGACCACGTCGCCGGGCCGGCCGGCGTTCTCCGCGGCCTCCTGTCCCTGCGCCGCCAGCAGCGTGATGCTGATGACGATGCTGCCGATCACCGCGGCCATCACCGCCGAGATCGCCGGCGCCGCGGCGGTGCGGTTACGCGCGGTGTCGCGCAGCGCCATGCGCGGTGCCAGCGGCAGCACGCGCCCGAGCCGGGCGAGGAAGCCGAGCAGGGCCGGCGTGCACAGCACGAGACCCAACTCGGTCACGATCAGCGCGGCGAGGATGAGGATCTGGTTGACCTGGGAGGCACCGAGGACCGCCAGCCCGGCCCCGCCGGCCACCAGCACCAGCCCGAGGATCGGCCAGCGCCTGCGGCTGCGGACTATGCCGCGCCGGCCGGCCAGCGCGGCGACCACGTCCTGGCGGCCGGAGATCCAGGCGGGTACCACCGCGGCGAGCGTCCCGGTCAGCACGGCCAAGGCGATGATCACCAGGACGGGGACGGCGGCCACCCGAAGGCCCTCGGTCCGGATGCCTTCGGCTTGCTCGGCCAGCGGCAGGGCGAGCGCGGCCGCCGCGATCCCCAGCCCGGCGCCGGCCACCGCGGCGACCGACCCGAGCACCAGCCCGTCGGCGAGCATGATCCGGCGCACCTGCGCCGGGGTGCCGCCGGTCGCGGCGACCATGGCCAGGTCCCGCCTGCGCCGCCGGGCGCTCACCGCGAACGCGGGGCCGGCCAGCAGAATGATCTCCAGCATGGCGAACCCGGCGACCAGGGTGAGCACGCCCCGGTCCACCTCCCCGCCCTCCCGGACGCCCACGTCCATCTCGTACCGCTCGGCTCCACTCGGCGGGTTCTCCAGTACCTGCCGGGAGACCGCGACCAGGCCGTGCGTGTTGAGCTCCTTGACCTGTTGCCAGGTCATCGGGTTGGGCGTGGCCACCAGCCAGCGCAGGTCCGCCCGGTCCGTGGCCCCGGCCGCCTGGCTGGGTCGCACGATCGTGGTGGCCGCCAGATCCCCCGGGTCCTCCACGATCGCGACGACCCGCAGGGTCGGGCCGCCGTCGGCCGGGCGCACCGTGCCGCCGACACCGGCACCGAGCCGGTCGCTGGCCGCCGGAGTGAGCGCGATCTCGTCGGCGGCTGCCGGCGCACGGCCTTGCAGCGGCCGGTAGATGCCGACGGCCAGGGGGTCGGCGTAGTCGAGGCTCCGGGTGGTGATGGTGCCGATCCCGGAGGCCGTGTGCACGGTCAGGTTGCCGTCCTGGTCGCGGATGAACCTGGTGCCGGGAGGGAGCAGCGCGCGCAGCCGGTCGTCGGACGCCGCACCCGACCCCGGCGGCTTCGTCGAGTCCACCGGGAACGCGATCGCGTGGTCCGGTAGTTGTCGCACCGGGTTCTCGCCGGGCCAGCTGACCACGGCCGCCGCGGCGCCCATCTGCCGGTCGGCCCGTTCGCCGACGGTGAGCTCGAAGCTGTCCCAGGCGATCGACAGGAACGTCACCGCCGCCACCGGCACCATGATCAGCGCCACGACCAGGACCGAGCGTCCCTTGGCGGCCAGCGCCTCGCGCCGGGCGATGCGCAGTGCCGGGCGCATCCCGGTCATCGGGCCACGCCCGGGGTGTTGAGCAGTTCGTCGGGCTCGGCGAGCGGACCGGCGGTGTCCACGATGACCCCGTCGCGCAGGAACACCACCCGGTCGGCCCAGGCCGCGTGCCGGGCGTCGTGGGTGACCAGCACGCCGGCCGCCCCTTCGTCCACTTTGGACCGGAGCAGGCGCAGCACGGTCTCGCCGGTCTGCGAGTCCAGTGCCCCGGTGGGCTCGTCGGCCAGGATCAGCCGCCGGTCGCCGATCAGCGCCCGGGCGATCGCCACCCGCTGTTGCTGCCCGCCGGACATCTCGTCCGGGAACCGGGCGTCGTAGCCGGCGAGGTCCACTTCGGACAGTGCGGCGCCGGCGAGCCGGGCCGCCTTGCGGCGCCCCATCCCGTCCAGTTCCAGCGGCAGCGCCACGTTCTCCGCCGCGGTGAGGCTGGCCAGCAGGTTCAGATCCTGGAACACGTAGCCGATCCGGCGGCGGCGTAACGCCGCCAGCGCCCGCCGGCCGCACCCACCCAACTCCGTGCCCTCCACCCGCACCGTGCCCTGGCTGGGCCGGTCCAGCCCGCCGGCCAGGTTGAGCAGCGTCGACTTGCCCGAGCCGGACGGTCCCATCACCGCGACCAACTCGCCGGCCGCGATGGTCAGCGTGATCCCGCGCAGGGCGTGCACCTCGGTCTCGCCGCTGCCGTGCGTGCGGTGTACGCCGGTGAGTTCGAGGATGGTCATCGGCTGCGCACCTCGCCCGGTCGGTGCGGCTGCGCGGCCGGCGCCGTGGCGCTCCGCGTTGCCGGCGGGTAGCGGACCAGGCTGGCCTCGCAGTGGTCCAGCCAGCGGGCCTCCGCCTCCGCCTGGAAGATCATCGCGTCCAGCACAAGGCGCCAGGGCAGTTCGGCCGGCTCGGCATCCGCCGCCTTGAGCCGGGTGAACTCCTGCAGGGCGCGCATGGTGGCGGTGCGCTGGGTCTGCACGACCGCCCGCACATCGACCCCCGGCGTGGTCAACGCCAGCGCGAGCTTGATCGCCAACTCGTCGCGCGGCCGGTCCGCCCGCTCGACCGGCGTGGCGAACCAGAGCGCCAACTCGGCCCGCCCGGCGCCGGTGATCTCGTAGGACCGCTGCCCGCCGTCCTGCTCCGGCAACGCGGACACCAGGTCGTCGCGTTCCAGCCGGGACAGCGTGGTGTACACCTGCCCGATGTTCAGCGGCCACGTGCCGCCGGTGGACTCTTCGAACGCGGTGCGCAGCTGGTACCCGTACATCGGCCCGCGTTCCAACAGGGCGAGCAGCCCATACCTGACTGACATGGATACTGAGTATGCATATCCGGTATGCATCGCGCAAGCACCACTGGATATCGGTCAACTGACCGATGTCTCGGTACGCCGATGACGAGAGGGTTTCCCCATGCCCAGGCGCGCGGAGTTCATCCATCCCGTTGGAGAGTCGCGCCAGGACCCGAGAGGTGAAGTGGTGACTGCGTCGTCGTCGGACTGGCATGACGAGCTGGTGCTCATGGCTGAGCTATCGAGCGTCAACAACCAGATCGCGCGGTTCGTGCTCCGGCTGCTCGACGCGGACGCGGGACGAAAGGAGCAGGTCAGCGTGGTTGACGAGGGCCGGCTGGGGGTACGCCTCGTTGACCTTGGTCATGCACTTCAAGATCGCGCCGCCGCACGGGCGACGCGAATGGCGGAAAAGCGAATAGCACGCGAGGTCCCAGGCTCGATACTGCGGCTCGAGCCAGGGCGAGGAAAGGCCTCACCTCGCCCTGTGGCGGGCCATGAGTGAACCCGGGCGGCGAAGGGATCACAATGGCCCGTCACTGGGACCTCGCATCGTACGTACAAATTGGTGAGCAGACCAATTTGTCACCTAACGATCATCTCCACTCCGTCGTGGGTCATCCCGGGCGGGTCAGCGCCGGCGACCAGGGCGCTCTGGGCGCCCAACATCGCCAGAACCGATACCACGACAGCAAGGATCATCCTCAGAACACGCATGTCGGCCTCCCCGACTTAGGCCTGAAAATGGAGGATTTCCAAAAACGGTAGGTCCCGCTATCCTAATTTAACGGCGTGGTCGGCATACATGTGGCGAAACATACCGTTAAGGTGAACAAAGGGTCGCACCCGACATTTAATATTGGATTAATCGAGGGTTAACAGCGGGTGAACGGATGATACCGAGTTTGTCGCGCGACGCCGCTGCCTGCGCAAGGGCCGGTGCAGATAAGTGACCGGGTGGGCGTTGTTTGCGGCCGGATCAAGCCGTACTGTCGTGGATATGCGGGGTACCGTCACCCTTATCGGCCGTGAAGCGGAGCTCGACCAGCTCGAGGAATGGATTCTCGATCTTATCGCCGGGACCGGGCGAGCCGTCCTGGTCGAGGGTGAGCCGGGCATCGGGAAGTCCGCTCTGGCCCGGGCCGCGGCGACAATGGCGGAGCACCAAGGCTGTCAGGTGTTCCGGGCCGGTGCCGACGAGCTGGGCCAGGACCTGCCGCTTCAGCCGCTGGTGGACGCCCTGCGGGCCCGGGAGTCGTCCGACGAGCCCCGGCTGGCGACGATTCTGCGCCTGCTTCAGGGCGAATTGATCAGTAATGGCGCCGACCCGGCGATCGCGGCGGCGGAACAATTGTTGACCTTGATGACCGAGTTGTGCTCGGCCGAGCCGACGGTGCTGCTCGTCGATGATCTTCAATGGGCCGATTCGGCGACGATCAGCGTCTGGGAATGGTTGGCCCGTTCGGCCGATCGAGCGCCGCTGCTCCTGATCGGCACCACCCGGCCGGTCCCTCAGCGCGACGAGCTGCTGGCGCTGCAGCGTGCGGTCGGCGAGGAGAACATGATCCGGCTCGAGGGTTTGCCCGACGCGGCCGTCGCCGACCTGATCGCCACGATCGCGGCTGGTAAGCCGGGCGAGCAACTGCTCAGGCTCGCCGACGGCGCGGCCGGAAACCCGCTCTACCTGACCGAGTTGCTCGGCGCGCTGGCCCGGTCCACCCGGCTGAAGGTCACCGACGCCGGTCTGGTCGAGGTCACCGCCGGGCCGGTGCCCGACTCGCTGGTCGCCGCCATCGCCCACCGGCTGGATTTCGTGCCGCGTGAGGCCCGTTCGGTGTTGCGCGGCGCGGCTCTGCTCGGGGTCGAGTTCCTGGCCTCGGACCTGGCGATCGTGCTGGACCGGCGGATCGCCGAGTTGGTGCCGGTGATCGACGAGGCCCGTACGGCGGGCGTTCTCGAAGAGGCGGGGGAGAAGCTGTCGTTTCGGCATCCGTTGATCCGGGACGCGCTGTACGACGACATCCCGGTGTCGGTCCGCGCCGCCTGGCATCGCGAGGCGGCCACCGCGCTGGCCAGAGCCGGGGCGCCGACCCTCCGAGTGGCCAGACAGTTGTTGCGCGCGGGGAGCTCGGCCGGTGCCGGTCCGCTGGACGAGTCGTTGCTGAGCTGGATGGTCGACGCGGCCCCCTCGCTGGTCGCGCAGAACCCCAAGGCGGCGATCCAGCTGCTGCGGCAGGGCAGCGACCGCTCGCCGGTGACCACCAAACGCGGCGCCGTGCTGGCCTGCCGGCTGGCGGACGCGCTGTACCGCACCGGCGACTCGGCCGAGGCCGAGCGGATCGCGGCCAACGCCATGACCGTGGTCGACGATCCGGATCTGCTGGTCGATTTGCACTGGACCGTGACCCAGTGCCGAACATTGGAAGGCAGGGCGGGCGACTCGCTCGAGACACTGTCCCGGGCGCTGGTGGTGCCGTCGATCTCCGCGCGGCAGCGGGCCCGGTTGCAGGTGCTCACTGCCCGGGCACACCGCAACCTCGGCGAGGTCAGCGTGGCGGGCCGGGTGGCCCGGGACGCGTTGCGTACCGCTGAGAAGGCCGGCGATCAGTGGGCGATCGGCTGGTCCCTGCATGTGCTGATCATCGTGGCGCTGATGCGTGGTGACGTGGCCGCCGCGCTGCCGCTGTTCGAGCGGGCGCTGCGGGTCGTGCGGGACAACCCCGGACTGACGGATCTGGGGCTGCTGTTGGAGATCAACCAGGCGGTCGCGCTCGGCGACATGGACCGCTACGGCGACGCGATCGCCACCGCCGAGCGGGTGCGCCAGCGGGCCGACCACGCGGGCAGCCTGGTTCGCCTGGCGCAGGCCCAATGTGCGTTGGGCGAGCTGCTGTTCGAGGTCGGGCGCTGGGACGACGCGCAGGCCGAGGTGGAGGTGCTGTCGGACGAGTTCAAGGATCCCGGCGCCACCTGCTGCGACCGCGGGGTCGCCGCCGTGATCGCGTTCCACCGGGGTGACCCGGACACCGCCCGGCAGCACCTGAGCCTGGCCGAGCCGAGCGCGGAGAAGATCGGTAACCGGGTGGTGGCCACGCTGACCCTGGCCAGAAGCCTTGACCAGGAGATCGCCGGGGCGCCGGACGAGGCGCTCGCGGTGCTCACCGCCGGGGTGAGCAACGACGCCGAGGAGCTCGACGAGATGGAGGACCTGCTGCCGGAAGCCGCGCGGCTGGCCGTCTCCCTCGACGACTCCGGGACCGCCGTGGACGTCGCGGCCCAGGCGGCGAGCCTGGCCCTACGCTCCCAGGTTCCGCACCGGCTCGCCGCCGACGCCTACTGCCGCGGCCTGCTCGACGACGATCCCGGCCTGCTGCTGCACGCCGCCGACCGTTACGACGACGCGGACCGGCCGCTGATGAGTGCCAAGGCGCTGGAGGCCGCCGCCATCGCGTTCGCCGGCCGGGGCGACCGCACGCCCGCGCGCTCGGCGTTCACCCGCGCCGACGATCTCTACGGCCGGCTGGGCGCGAGCTGGGATCTGGCCCACCTGCGGGCGGAGCTGCGCCGGCACGGCATCCGGCGCGGCCCGCGCGCCAAGCACCGGCACAACCGGGTCGGCTGGAACAGCCTGACCCCGACCGAGATGCGGATCGCCCAACTGGTCGCCGAGGGCCTGCCCAACCGCGCGATCGCCGAACACCTGGTCCTCTCGCCCCGCACCGTCGGCACGCACGTGTCGCACATCCTGGCCAAGCTCGGCGTCCGCTCCCGCATCGACATCGCCCGCGAGGTGGCCACTCAGACCCAGGGCAGTAACTGAGTGGGGCGGAATTCTCGCGGAACGCCTCGGCCATGACGCCGGGCGGCGTCCGGATGATGATTTCGTCTGCGCGGCGGGTGTCGATGGAATATCCCGGTTGAAAACGGTGCTCGCGCGGTGGGTGATCCCAGTCGGATGTCGCTGATCGACTCCAGTAGGACCGTCAGGGACGACTTGGTCAACGTTTGAACAAGCAAATGATCAGGATCGCCAAAGCTAGTGTGCCGCCGAACGCCGCGCCACCAGCGAGGATGGCGGTAGCTGGGGACTGACCAGCCATCCAGGTGAGAACGCCGGCCCCGCTACCGACGAACAGCGACCACAGGACGCCAAGACTGAGCCAGATCGGCATGAGAGGGTTGGGGGATCCGGACGGAGATGTCATCTGCCTTCCTCGTTTGATGGGTACAGGTTATTTGGAGATGTCAGGTCAATAGATGCGATGAAGTGTGTAACGCAATTCAGTAATGCGGAGTTCGCCGCATTGAATTCGAATTGTCACGCCATCCGGCTGGACGCCTTGTAACGTGTCATCGGGTGTTCGATGAGCGGTCAGCCATTCAATAATGTGCAGCAAAAGAGTCGCATCCAATATTTAATATTGGATTAATCACAGGTTAACGACAGGTGAACGGATGGTACCGGGTTAGTCGCGCAGCGTCCCTGCCTGCGCAGGGACTGCCCCTGATAGGCGGCCGGATGGGCGTTGTTCGCGATCGGATCAAGCCCTAATGTCGTGGATATGCGGGGTACCGTCATCCTTATTGGCCGCGAAGCTGAGCCGGACTGTGCCGGAATAGGGCGTTGATCTTACCGTCGGGACTGGTCGGACGCCTGGTGTCTCAGTGATGCCCGTGTCCACCGCCATCCGGCCCAGCCGCGGCCGCTGGATGCGGGCGTAGGCCCGGGGATCCAGTTGGTCAGAGTTTCGTGCCGAGACCGCGGAGCAGGGGAAGGTAGATCTCGTCGACGATGCCGGTGATGGTCTCGTCGGTGATGGGGCCGGTCCGGAGGATCGCTTCGCCGCGGACCAGGTCGAGGGGGAGGCGAGCCGCCCGGTCCGGAAGGGTCGTCGGTGGGAGCTCGCCGCGGTCGGCCGCACGGTGCACGATCCGGGTGATCGCCTCGGCCAGCGGCGTCGATCTGAGCTGTTCCTGGAGGATGGCGATGACCTCCGGGTCGCGGAACGCCTCGGCCATGACGCCGGCGATGGTCTGGCTCATGATGGCGTCGGCCCGGCGGGCGATGCGGGTGAACATGGCGAGCAGGTCCGAGCGCAGCGAGCCGGTGTCGATCGGCTGGGTGTTCGGTGGCTGCCGGCCGGACCAGGCGGCCAGGGCGAGCGCGGCCCGGCTCGACCAGCGCCGGTAGATCACCGGCTTGCTGGTGCCGGCGCGGGCGGCGACCGCCTCGATGGTCAGGCCCGCGTATCCGGAGGTGCACAGCTCATCCCAGGCGGCGTCCAGGATTGCCTGCTCAAGTTCCTCGCCCCGGCGGCGGCTGCGTATCTCGGCCATCCGGGCTCCTTTTAGATACGTTGCGTATCTTAATAGCGTAGCCTATGTTGGCTGCATAAGATACGGATCGTTTCTTCTGTAGGGGGAAGTGTGCTGATCCGGCTGTTGCGTACCTACCTGCGCCCATACCGGCGCGAACTCACGGCGGTGCTCGTGCTGCAGGTGATCGGAACGGTCGCCTCGCTGTACCTGCCGAGCCTCAACGCCGACATCATCGACAAGGGTGTGGTCACCGGCGACACCGGCTACATCGTGTCCACCGGCGGCTGGATGCTCACCGTCACGATGCTGCAGATCATCTGCTCGGCCGGCGCGGTCTACTTCGGCGCCCGCACCGCGATGGCGTTCGGCCGTGACGTCCGGGCCGGGATCTTCCACCGGGTCGGCACGTTCTCCGCCCGCGAGGTCGCCCAGTTCGGCCCGCCGTCGCTGATCACCCGCACCACCAACGACGTGCAGCAGGTCCAACTGCTCGTGGTCATGGTGTGCACCATGTTCGTCACCGCGCCGATCATGTGCGTGGCCGGCGTGTTCATGGCACTGCGCGAGGACGTGGGGTTGTCCTGGCTGCTGGTGGTCTGCGTGCCGGTGCTGGTGGTCGCCATCGGGTTGATCATCATTCGGATGGTGCCGCAGTTCCGGAAGATGCAGGACCTGCTCGACCAGGTGAACCGGGTGTTCCGGGAGCAGTTGTCCGGCATCCGGGTGGTCCGGGCGTTCGTCCGGGAGCCGGCCGAGACCCGCCGGTTCGCCGACGCCAACGCCGCGGTGACCGAGACCGCGCTGCGGGTCGGCCGGCTGCAGGCGATGATCTTCCCGACCGTCATGCTGATCATGAATGCGTCCAGCGTCGCCGTGCTGTGGTTCGGCGCGCACCGGGTGGGCGCGGGGGAGATGCAGATCGGCGCGCTGACCGCGTTTCTGAACTACCTGATCCAGATCCTGATGGCGGTCATGATGGCGACGTTCGTCAGCATGATGATTCCGCGCGCGGCGGTCTGTGCCGAACGGATCAACGAGGTGCTCGACACCGACCCCTCGGTGGTTCCGCCCGCTGCCCCGGTCCGTGAGCTGCCGGTGCGCGCCGAGGTGGAGTTCCGCGGCGTGGAGTTCCGCTACCCGGGCGCGGCCGACCCGGTGGTGCGGGACATCTCCTTCCGGGCCGAGCCCGGCCGCACCACCGCGATCATCGGCAGCACCGGTACCGGCAAGTCCACGCTGCTCTCGCTCATTCCCCGGCTGATCGACGTGACCGGCGGCGGCGTGCTGGTCAACGGCACCGACGTGCGCGAGCTCGACCCGGACGTGCTGCGCGGCCGGATCGGCCTGGTGCCGCAGAAGGCCTACCTGTTCACCGGCACCGTGGCGAGCAACCTGCGCTACGGCAACCCGGACGTCACCGACGAGGAACTGTGGGAGGCGCTGGAGATCGCGCAGGCCCGGGAGTTCGTCGAGGCGATGCCCGGCGGGCTGGAGGAGCCGATCGCGCAGGGCGGAACGAACGTCTCCGGCGGTCAGCGGCAGCGGTTGTCCATCGCCAGGGCGGTGATCCGCCGGCCGGAGATCTACCTGTTCGACGACGCGTTCTCGGCGCTGGACCTGTCCACCGACGCGGCGCTGCGCGCGGCGCTGCGGCCGCACATCCGGTCCGCCGCTGTGATCATCGTCGCCCAGCGGGTGTCCACCATCCTGGACGCCGACCAGATCATCGTGCTGGACAACGGAACCATCGCCGGCATCGGCAACCATCGCGAGCTGCTCCAGACGTCCCCCACCTACCTGGAGATCGTCGAGTCGCAGTTGACCCCGGAGCAGGTGGCGTGATGAGCGAGCGAGCTTGCGAGGTGACGGCATGAGTACCCAGACCGCGAGTCCGCGTCCGCAGCCGAGTCCGATGGGCCGGGGCTTCCCCGGCATGGGCATGCCGGTCGGCAAGGCGGAGAACTTCGGGGTGTCCGGGCGGCGGCTGCTGGACCGGATGCGGCCGGAGCGGGTGGTGCTGACCGTCGTCGTGGTGCTGGGCGTGATCAGCGTCGGGTTCGCCGTGGCCGGGCCGAAGATTCTCGGGCACGCCACCGACATCATCTTCACCGGCGTGCTCGACCCGCGCGCCGGCATCGACTTCACCGCACTGGCCGAGGTGCTCACCTGGGTGATGGTGCTGTTCGCGGCGTCCTCGCTGTTCGCCTGGGTGCAGGGCCGGTTGCTCACCGGCGTGGTGCAGCGGGTGGTGTACCGGCTGCGCGAGGACGTCGAGGCGAAGCTGCACCGGCTTCCGTTGCGGTACTTCGACGGCCAGCCGCGCGGCGAGCTGCTTTCCCGGGTCACCAACGACATCGACAACATCTCGATGACCCTGCAGCAGACGCTGAGCCAGATGCTGACCTCGCTGCTGATGGTGGTCGGCGTGCTGGTCATGATGTTCACCATCTCGCCGCTGCTGGCGCTGATCGCGCTGGCGGTGATCCCGCTGTCGGTGGTCAGCACGGCGCAGATCGGCAAGCGGGCGCAGAAGAAGTTCATCGCGCAGTGGCGGCAGACCGGCGCGCTCAACGCGCACATCGAGGAGGCCTTCACCGGGCACCAGCTGGTCACGGTGTTCGGCCGGCAGCAGGAGTCGGAGGCGGAGTTCCGGCGCCGCAACGAGGAGCTGTACGAGTCGGCGTCCGGGGCGCAGTTCATCTCCGGGCTGATCATGCCGTCGATGATGTTCCTGTCCAACCTCAGCTACGTGGTGGTGGCGGTGATCGGCGGGCTGCGGATCACCTCCGGCGCGATGACCCTGGGTGAGGTGCAGGCGTTCATCCAGTACTCCCGTCAGTTCACCCAGCCGTTGACCCAGGTGGCCTCGATGGCCAACCTGATGCAGTCCGGGGTGGCCTCGGCCGAGCGGGTGTTCGAACTGCTCGACGCCGAGGAGCAGGACCCCGACCCGGCGGATGCCGAGACGCTGCCGGCGGACCGCCGCGGGCGGGTCGAGTTCGAGCACATCAGCTTCTCCTACCGGCCGGAACAGCCGTTGATCGAGGACCTGTCGCTGGTGGCCGAGCCGGGCCACACGGTGGCGATCGTCGGTCCCACCGGGGCGGGCAAGACCACCCTGGTCAACCTGATCATGCGGTTCTACGAGCTGGACGCGGGCCGGATCACCCTGGACGGGCTGGACATCACCCGGATGCGCCGGGAGGACCTGCGCTCGCAGATCGGCATGGTGCTGCAGGACACCTGGCTGTTCGGCGGCACGATCCGGGACAACATCGCCTACGGCAAGCCGGGCGCGACCGAAGAGGAGATCATCCGCGCCGCGCAGGCCGCGCACGTGGACCACTTCGTGCGCACGCTGCCGGACGGCTACGACACGGTGATCGACGAGGAGGGCACCAACGTCAGTGCCGGTGAGAAGCAGCTGCTCACGATAGCCCGGGCGTTCCTGGCCGATCCCTCGCTGCTGATCCTGGACGAGGCGACCAGCTCGGTGGACACCCGCACGGAGTCGTTGGTACAGCACGCGATGGCCGCCCTACGGTCGGCCCGGACCAGCTTCGTGATCGCGCACCGGCTGTCCACGATCCGCGACGCCCACCTGATTCTGGTGATGGAGTCGGGCCGGATCGTCGAGCAGGGCACCCATGCCCAACTCCTCGAACGCGAAGGCGCCTACCACCGCCTCTACTCCGCCCAGTTCGCCGCCGCCGCCGACCCCGTGTAGGGGTGAGACCAGCGGCGGCGCCGGCTATCGTGACGTCGAGGGGGGATGGCACATGCGGCGGCGTAGGCCTGGCCGGTTCAGCCGGGCGTGGCAGCGGGAACGGGCCGAGCGGGCCAGGGCCGAGGCAGACGAGTTGGACGCGCTGACCTATCGGTTGGCGTGGGGCCGTTCGCCGGTGGTGCGTGCCCTGTTTCGCTGGCGGCAGGGCGAAGGCGCGGACACGGTACTGCCGTATCGCGGTTTTCGCGCCGGGCGCAGCCGTGTCCGGCCCGACGACACGGGGTATGACGAGCCGTTGGCACCGGACCCGCCGCGCGACTCGGGGCCGGACAACCCATGGCTGGCCGATATCCCCGACCACCTCAGCGGCCCGGTGATCGGTGCGGACGACCCGCAGAGCTGAGCGCGCCGAGCCGGTACGGCTCAGTGTTTGCGGACGACCCGCTCGGGCTCGCCCGGCTTCCAGATGGTGATGTCCAGGTGGCCGTCGACCATGCCGACCGACGAGGCGCCGGTCAGGTCTGCCTCGAAGAACTGGTCGAACCGCTGCCCGCGCAGGTCGAGACCGATGTCTTCGAACAGGTCGACGGCGAAGCGCTGATGCAGGTCCGCGTCGTCGACATGCTCGACAACGCCCCAGAGCTTCGCGTCGCCGTCGCCGACGTTCGGGTCGACGGTCGCGGTGTGCAGGCAGAACCGCGGGTCACGGGCCAGGTCGTGGAACTTGGTGGTGTTCGGCATGCCCATGAGCCACAGCCGGCCCTCGAAGATCCGGGGCTCGATCGGGCTGATCCGGGGGAAGCCGTCCGACCTCAGGGTCGCGAGCAGGCACAGCTTGTGCGTCGCGGCGTGCCGGCGGAGGAAGACCTCGGCGATGCTCGGCGCGCTCTCGGTGAACTCGGTCCAGCTCGTCATGGCCGTAACGCTACGACCATGACGAGCCGGCCGCGGAACCGCCGTCAGCGCGACCAGGTGGACGGCACGACGCCGAGCCGCATCCGCTGCGGGTGGTCGCCCACCCCGACCCGGGCGACCTCCTGGCCGGTGGCGTAGGAGATCGCCGAGACGCTGTCGGTGCCGCTCCAGGACACGAAGCAGTAGTTGCCGTCGGCGCTTCGGGTCGCCCAGTACGGCTTGGTGCCGGCGCGAACCAGGCCCTGGTTGGCGAACGTCGCCCGGGACACGACGGTGGCGTAGTCGGACATGGTGCCGGCGACGCAGATCTTCGTTCCCGCGGTGTTCATCGCGATCCCGTGGTGCGCGGAGTCGAGCACGTACTCCGAGCGCGGCAGGTCCGGCACCAGGTTCGGGAGTTCGGCCACCCGCAGCACCCGGTCGGTCTGCAGGTCGTACTCGACGAAGCCGTGGAAGAACGAGACCTGGAAGTAGACGTACCGCTCGTCCGGGGAGAAGGTCATCGGCCGCACGGCCGAGCTCATCCCGGGAAAGCCCGCCTCGGCGAGCTTGGCGCTCATGTCGAGGCGCTTGACCACCTGGTTGGTGGTGCGGTCGTAGATCTCGAAGACGCGCTCGCCCTTCGTGGTGTCCAGCAGCGGGTGGTCGAGTGGCGTGTAGACGGTCCCGATGCTGGCGTTGACGATGTAGCGGCCGCCGCTGATGTAGGTGTTCTCGTGCGGCGAGTCACCGGTGGCGAACCGGCCGACCTCACGGCCGGTCGTCACGTCGAGCAGGTGTACGACGTTGCCGGTGGACGCGGACACGGCGACCTGCCGGCCGTCCGGCGAGAGCGCCATGTGGTCGGATCGCTGACCGGCCACCGCGAACCGCCAGGCCAGCCGCCCGGTGTTGATGTCGATCGCGGCCACGTCGGCCAGGCTCGGCCGGGACACGATCAGCAGCCGGCCGTCCGGGGAGGTGTACATGTCGTCGACGAACTGGTCGTGCCCCTCGCCGATGAGCTGGCGCACGGCCAGGAAGAACACCAGCCGGATGGGGTTGAGGTAGATCTCCAGGAGCCGCTGGGTGCGGTCCGGCACGACGTTGAGCGAACCTATCTTGCTGAGCTGCCCGTCCGGAGTGACCACGTCCACCGTGCCGGCCCAGTTGTTGCCGACGAAGAGCACCTGCCGGAGGTCGGTGGGCTGCCCGACCGCGCTGGGTGCCGCCGGCCCGGCGAGCACTGCCGCCACCAGGGTCGCCACCAGCGCGCCTGCCCCGATCCTGCGCATGGCCGCCTTCCTCTCTGGTTCCAAAGGTTACTGACAAGTAACAGGACTGCGTACCATGATGCCGGCGGACCTTCCGGGATCCGGCTGGAACTTTCCCAGAGATGAAGGGAAGGCGTTGTGACCCAGCACGATGTGGCCGCACCGGAGCTGCTGCCGTTCGGTGGCGTTCCCGGACATCAGCGGCTGGCCGAAGCGGCGAGCGAACTGGTCCCGCGGGTGCTCGACCGGGTGGTCGCCGAACTGCCGGCCTACGCCCGGCTGCCCAGGGAGGAACTGCGCGGCGACATCGTCCGCATCATCGAACGCGGCATCCAGTCGTTCGTGCACATGCTGCGCACCGGCGCGCCGCCGTCGGCCATGCTGCTCGACGCGCTGCACGACGACATCGTGCAGCGGGCCGAGGAGGGCATCCCCGTCGAGGCCATGCTGAGCGCGCACCACATCGGCGTCCAGGTGTGCTGGGAGCACTTCAGCAGCCAGGCGCGGCCGGAGGACCTGCCGACCGTGGTCGAGGTCAGCAAGCTGCAACTGCGCTACCTCGGGGCCGTCACGGCGGTGGTGTCGGCAGCGTACTTCCAGGAACGGCAACGAATCTTCACCGAGGAGCACACCGCCCGGCAGGCGTTTCTGTCCGCACTGCTGTCCGGGGAACGGATCGCCGATGCCGCCGCGCACGCCGGCCTCGCGGTGGCCCCGGCCTACGTCGTGCTCGGGCTACGGGTGGCCGCGCACGGCGACGAGCGGGATCCGGACGTCGACGCCGCGGTGGCCGCGCGGCGCAAGATCCGGCGGTTACGCACGGAGTTGGAGCGCGCCGCGGGCGATCCGGTGCTCACCCGGCTCACCTCGGCCGGCGGCCTGGTCGTGCTGCCGGCGACCGGGGAGGACCAGGACCCGGGGTGGGCCCGGATCCGCCGGATCGTCAGCGCCGCCGGGCATGCCGGCGGGGTGGCGGTCACCGCCGGGGTGGCGCTGGCCGCACCGGCCGAGGTCGGCGCGGCTGCGGTGGTGGTCAAGGAGATCCGCGAGATCGCGCATTCCGCGGGCTTCCCGCCGGGGGTGTACCAGCTGTCCGACGTGGCCCTGGAGTTCCAGCTCTCCCGCCCGGGCCCGGCCCGAGAGCTCCTTGCCGCACAGGTGGATCCGCTGACCCGCACGCCGGAACTGCTGCAGACGCTGTTCGTGCACGTCGACTGTGGACTCAACCGCAAGCGCACGGCCAAGGAGTTGCACGTGCATCCCAACACCGTCGACTACCGGCTCCGCAAGATCGGTGAGCTGACCGGCCTCGACCCGGCCAACCCCGGCGAGCTCGCACGGATCCGCGCCGCGCTCGTCGCTCGCCGCGCACAGCATCCCGCCGACCCGCCGCTGACCGACTGACCCCGGTCAACGCGGCCTGATCCCCACGATCCGCTCGCGCTTTCCCTCCCAGCGCACCGCCTCGACCGACTCCAGCCCGGCCTGGCCGAACGCCTCGAGGTACTCGTCGAACGTGTACAGGCCCAGCGAGTGCGTCTCCGTCCACGAGTGCACCCCGGCGTGGTCACCGACCAGGTTGTAGAAGTCCGATGTGGACAGCCGGCCGTCCCGGGGGTGCGCGTAGATCACCTGCACCATCGTGCGTCCGTCGTGCTCGACCACGATGTGGTCGACCGTCCCGCCCTCGTACTCGTCGGGAGCGGCCCACGGTTCGACCACCAGGACCCCGCCCGGCGCGAGGTGGGCGGCCATCCGCCGCACCGCCAGCGACAGTTCGTCGAGGTCCTGCATGTAGCCGATCGTCCAGTAGAGGCAGGTGACCGCGTCGAACCTGCCGGGCAGCGCCAACGTGCGCATGTCGCCGACGTGGATGGCCACCCCCGGAAGCTTGTCCATGGCGCGCTCGCACATCGGCTTGGCCAGGTCCACGCCTTCCACCCGGTCGAACATCCGCATCAGGTGGCGAAGGTGCTCGCCGGTGCCGCAGGCCACGTCCAGCAGGGTTCGCGCGCCGGGGTTGCGGGACCGGACCAGCCCGGCGACCGAACGCGCCTCGGCGGCGTAGTCCTTGCCGCCGTCGGTGGTTATCCGATCGTAGAACTCGGCGTAGCCAGCCTCGTACATCGCGCCCTCCACCAGTTCATCACCGATTGTCCCATATTACCCATATGATCCACTTAGGGGGAATTGCCCATGTCGAAATTACCTAGTGGTCGGCGATGGATGTGAATTGTGCGATAGGATCGCCAGGCGTGACGACCGTATTTCTGAATTATGTCTATTACACACATGTCGGTCATTCGGTCGAAGCACTGCGATATTCCAGGGGCCTGGCCGATGCCAATCCCGGTGTGGATGTGCACGTCGCCCTCAATGGTCGCGCGACCCCGGACATCACCCGGGGCTGCCCGTGGATCGCCGAAACCCACGCCATCGACCTGCGTGAGTTCGACGACCCGGGCACCGCCCGAACCGCGGTGGCCCGGCTGCCCCAGCGGTGGGACTACATTCTCGAGGACACCACGGTCCTGCTCCCCGAGGACGACCTGGACGATGCCTTTTTCAGCGCCGACGAGCGGGCGGTGCAGCGGCAGCTGAAGGCGTACTGCGAGCTGACCACCACCCAGCTCGTCGCGACGCGGGGGCGGGGGAGCACCAGCCCGTCGCTGCAACTGCCCGAGGGTCTCGGGTACCGGCCGCAGAGCCAGGTGATCATGGCGGTCCCGCCGGAGAACCGGGCCTTCGCGCGGCGCTACGCCCACGAGGGGCCGAAGGTCTGCATCCTGCTCGGCGGGTCGGACAACTACTACCGCTACCCGGACGTCTCCTCCTGGGTCAAGATCATCGGTGCGATCCGGGACGCCTTCCCCGGGGTCCGGTTCTTCCTGACCGGCGTGCGCGGTTCGGTCCGCGGCCAGACCAGCACGGCCGGGTACTCCGGCGACGCCGTCCAGCGGTTGCTCGACTCCGGGCCGGACGTGGCGGACTGCTACGACATCGGCCTGTGGAACCAACTCGCGCTGATGGAACTCTGCGACGTGTTCCTCTCGCCGCACACCGGTTTCGCGTTCCTGGCGCCGTGCGTCGGGACACCCTGGTTGGCGTTGTCCGGCGGGCACTGGCCCGAGTACTTCTTCAACGACGTGCCGTTCTACTCGGTCCTGCCGGACGATCCCGAGTTCCCCTACCGCGGCAGGCTCTACCCGGAGGGCAGCACGACCAAGCTGCCGAGCATGCGGCCGGAGAACCTGGACCGCAAGATTCCCGAGATCGTCGAGGGGATGCGGCTGCTGCTGGACCCCGCGTTCAGCTACCCGGCGGCCATCGACCGCTACCGGGAGAACATCGCCCGGGCGAACATCAACCGCGACTGCATGATCCTGCCCACCGATCCTTCCCTGGCGGCCTTCTAGGCACGCCGGAACGCCCAGGCGGCGGCGAAGCCGGTGAGCACCGTCAGAACCCCGGCGGCCAGCAGGATCGTGTCGATCGGTCCGAGGTGGACACCCAGGACGGTGGCATCCAGGTCGCGCAGCACCGAACTGGCCAGCCAGGCCGCCAGCGACAGCGTCACCAGTGAGGCTATCTCGTTGATCGGCTGGAACGCGGTGCTGACCCGGCCGAGCAGCTGCGCGGGCGTGGCCCGCAGCATCAGCGGCCCGGTCATCGAACTCTGTGCGGCCAAAGGAAACCCGGCGACGAACATGATCACGATCGCACCGAGCGGCGTGGTCATCCGGGAGTAGCAGGCCAGCAGGACACCGCTGGCGACGATCGCATAGGCATAGACGGAAGCCGCCCGGAACGGCTTGACGAAGATCGCCGTCACGGCCGCGCCGGCCAGCACTCCCACGCCCGCGGCCGTCTCGATGATCCCGTACACCGCAGGCGAGCCGTTGAGGTTCTCGGTGACGAAGAAGACCTCGAGCGGGGCGAGGCAACTCGTCACGGCGGTCACCGTGGTGGTCGTGATGAGCAGCACCTTGAGCATCCGGTTGCCGGCCAGGTAACGAAAGCCCTCCATCAGTTCGCGCCAGAAGGGGGCGTGGGCAGCGGCCGCCGGCGGCGCCGGCCCCCGTCCGGTGCGCATCTTGGCGACGGCGAAGAAGGACACCGCGAAGCTCGCCGCGTTGAGCAGCATGGCCCACTGCGCGCCCGCCACGACCAGCAGCACCGCGCCCAGGGACGGACCGATGATGCCGGTCAGCGCCGTCGATCCGGTGGCGATGCTGGCCGCCCGTTCGCGATCGGCGTCGTCGACGACCGCGCCCAGCATGCCGAACCGGGCCGGGCCGAAGAACTGCGCGGCGGCGGAGACCAGCGCGCTCACGGTCCAGGTGATCGCGAGCACGACGCCGCGCGGCAGCGCCGGCCCGATGAACACGACCACGGCCAGTCCGGCGACCAGGACGCAGCGCACGGCGTCGGCGGCGAGCATGATGCGCCTGCGGTTCCAGCGGTCGGCGTACACGCCCGCGACCAGGCTCAGCAGCATGATCGGCACGGTCTCGGCCACCAGCACTCCGGCGACGGCCAGCGGCGCCCACGGTTCGTCGCCGACCACCACGGTGGCGATCCACAAGGTCAGCGTGACGGTGAAGACATCGTCACCCAGTGCCGAGATTGTTTGACCGAACCAGAACCACCAATAGTCACGGTTGTGCCGCAGCCCGCTTTTTTGGTCAGGTCCGGCAATCTCGGTCGCCATTCCCCTCCCTAAGTAGGGTATTGTCACCTAGGGGAAACAGGCCCGGCTCGATTTCGCTCCCGGCCGCCTAGCATGGTAACCGATGGCGAGAATTCTACTCAGCTACGTTTGCCGCCCTTCGGTTGGACACGTCGTTGAGGCGATGCGTTATACCTTGGGTTTCCATGACGCGAACCCGGGCGCGGAGATCCACCTGGCCATGTCCGACCGCGGGGTTCACGAACTGACCGCGGGATGCCCGTGGATAACCCGAACCCACACCATTTCTGTGGCGGCCTTTTTCGACCCGAATGTCGATTCCGCCGCCCTCGCGCCGATGCCCACGGAGTGGGACTACATCGTCGACGACAACAATGCGCTCCTGGAGGAGGCGGGTGGCCGCTATCCGCCGCAGCGTGACCCGGAAACCGTTGCCCTGGCCCGTTACTACCGGCTGACGGCCGGCGCGCTGGTGGCCACCGCCGGCCGGGGCACGCTCAGCCCGCGCATGCGCCTGCCCGACGGGCTGGGATACCGGCCGCGAGCGCGGGTGCGGCTGACCGTGCCGGAGGCGAACCAGGTCTTCGCCCGGCGCTACGCCCAGGGCGCACCGCGCATCGGTGTGCTGCTCGGCAGCACGTCGGGCCCGCACAAGCATCCCGAGGTGTCGTCCTGGGTGAAGATCCTCGCGGCGATCCGGGAGGCGTGGCCCACGGTCAGGTTCTACGTGACCGGCGCCCGCCGGCCGGCGGGCGGGCGGACCTACACGGCCGGCTACTCCGACCAGGCCGTCGACGAGCTGCTGGCCAGCGGCCCGGACATCGTGGACTGCTACGACATCGGCGTCTGGAACCAGGTCGCGTTGCTGCAGCGGTGCGATGTGCTGGTCGCGCCCAACGCCGGGTTCTCGCTGCTGGCCCCGTGCGTCGGAACCCCGTTGCTGACCATCGCCGGCGGCGACGAGGTCGAGTTCTTCTTCAACGGGGTGCCGTTCGCCGTGGTGCTGCCGGACACGCCCGGCTTTCCCTACCCCACGCAGCCCTACATCGGTTCCAGGATTCCCTGCATGCGTCCGGAGAACCTGGACCGCAAGATCCCGGAGATCGTCGAGAGTCTCGGCCTGCTGCTGGATCCGGCCTTCAGCTACTCGGCCGCGGTGGACCGCTACGCGGAGCACATCCGGCGCGCGAACATCCGTCGGTCGTCGGTCTACCTCCCGTCGCATCCGCTCCTGGCGGACTTCTGAGTCGTGAGTGGACGAAGGTCACCGGAACAGGCGCGCCGGAACGGCGTCGGCGAGTGCCCGGTACCCGGTGGGGTTGAGGTGCAGGTGGTCGCCGTCGTCGTAGGCGGGCAGCAGGGCCCGGGGGTTGGCCGGGTCGCGCACCGCCGCGTCGAAGTCGATCACGGCGTCGAACTGGCGGGAGGTGCGGATCCACCGGTTGACGATCTGCCGCGCGGACTCCCGGAACCCGGTCGGGTCGTCGTAGGCGGTGTTGCCGCCGAACGGGAGCAGGGTGCCGCCGTAGACCCGGATGTTCTGGGCGTGCGACCGGACGATGATCTGCTCGTAGGCGGCGATCAGGTCATCGGCGACCTGCTTCTGCGCGGCCTCGGTGGCCGCCGCGGTGCCGATGTCGTTGACGCCTTCGAGGACGATCATCCAGCGAACCCCGCTCTGGGCGAAGATGTCGCGGTCCAGCCGGGCCAGCGCGTTGGGGCCGAGGCCGTCGTTGAGCACCCGGTTTCCGCCGGCGGCCTGGTTGAGCACGGCGATGTCGGCGGTGTCCGGCCGGGACTGCAACCGGTCGAGCAGTTGGTCGGGCCAGCGGTTGTTGCCGTTGGTGGTGGAGCCCCGGCCGTCGGTCAGCGAGTCGCCCAGCATAGCCACCCCGGCCGTGGAGCGGGTGGCGATCGTCTCGGCGCCGCTGAGGAAGTACCAGTGCGCCACCGAGGTCGCGCCGGGCAGGTCCGCGTCGTCCAGGTGGTTGCCGGCGATCATGTGGGACGTGGTCCGGGAGCCGGGATGCGAGGTGATGTTGGCCGACGCCTGTCCTTCGGCCAGGTACATGGTGACCGTGAGGTTGGTCCGGGGCGCGAGGCGCAGCGGCACCGGGTCGGACACCATCTGCGCGCCGACCGGGACGACCACCGACGGTCGGCCGTTGAAGGTGACCGGCCGGGCGCTGCCGGGCTGGATCGCGCTCACGCCGGGCGCCCCGCCGGCCGGCAGGGCGAGGGAGACGGCCGTGATGGGCAGCGCGGCACCGCCGAAGGCGTTGGAGAACCGCAACCGCACCTGCTGACCGCCGACCGTGACCCGGATCGTCTGGCGCAGCGTGCTGTTGGCGAAAACCAGGTTGTCGCCGGTGAACGGCGGCGGCGGCATGTTGCCCGGCTCGGTGAGCTGCGGCATCGAGACCCAGGTGTTGACCCACTGCGCGTGGGTCTGCGGGCCGAACCCGGCGCCGTCCTCCGTTCCCACCGCCTGGGACGTGGTGACGAGTGTGGCGGTGAGGATCCCCGCGGCGACCAGGCTGGCGATCGACGTCCGGTTCATGCGCACGCACCTCCGAAAGTTTCGGAATGAACGCCGGTAGTTTTCATGAACCTAGAACCTGCTCTGTGAACGGGTCAAGGCGCGACCAGCCTTACCTGGTGTAAACCGGACGAATACTCAGGGTTGCAAATCCAGATGTTCCGGAACACAATCGAAATGTTTCACGACGTCTGAGGGAGATCTCATGAAGATCAGGGGTGCGATCCTGGGCTGCCTGGCGGCCGTGGTGCTAGTCGTCGCCACGCTCGTGCAACTGGCGCAACCGGCCTCGGCCGCCTCCCTGGTCGAGGTCACCGGCTTCGGCAACAACCCCAGTGGCCTGCGGATGCACCTCTACGTGCCGGACCGGGTGCAGGCCCGGCCGCCGATCCTGGTCGCCGTGCACTACTGCACCGGCTCGGGTCCGGCTTTCTTCAGCGGCACCGAGTTCGCCCGGCTCGCCGACGAGAACGGGTTCATCGTGATCTACCCGAGCGCCACCCGCAGCGGCAACTGCTTCGACGTGTACACGCAGCAGGCGTTGCGGCGGGACGGCGGCAGCGACCCGGTCGGCATCAGGTCGATGGTCACCTACGTGCAGCAGCGGTTCAACGCCGACCCGAACCGGGTCTACGTCACCGGGGCCTCCTCGGGCGCCATGATGACCAACGTCCTGCTGGCCAACTACCCGGACGTGTTCAAGGCCGGCGCGGCGTTCATGGGGGTGCCGGACACCTGCTTCGCCACCACCCCGCCGAACACCTGGAACAGCGACTGCGCCAACGGAAACGTGATACGGACCGCGCAGCAGTGGGGCGACGCCGCCCGGGCCGCCTTCCCCGGCTACACCGGAGCGCGGCCGCGTATGCAGATCTGGCACGGCACCACGGACTCGACGCTGCGCTTCCCCAACTTCGGCGAGCAGATCAAGCAGTGGACCAACGTGCTCGGCGTGAGCCAGACCCCGACCATGACCGACAGCCCGCAGTCCGGCTGGACCCGCACCCGCTACGGCGGCACCGGGGTCATGGCTCCGGTCGAGGCGATCAGCCTGCAGGGCGTCGGGCACAGCCTGCCGATGGGCGGCCAGGCGGCGATGGCCATCGCGTTCATGGGGCTGAACACCGGAACGCCGCCGGTCACGACCACCACGACGACCACCACGACCACCGGGCCGCCGCCGGTCTCCGCGTGCCGGGTCAGCTACACCGTCAACGCCTGGAACAACGGCCTCACCACCGACATCACCATCGCCAACACCGGCGGCACCCAGGTCAACGGCTG
>NZ_DASTBH010000203.1:0-6280 GCF_035712165.1 Actinophytocola sp.
GGGTGAGGTGGAGGTACTTCGCCAATTCGCGGGTGGGGATTTGGTTGGGGGGCGGGTGGGGTGGTTTGGTTGGTGGGTAGGGAGGTGGATGGTGCGGCGGTTGGTGCGGGGTGCGGGGGTGCCGTTGTGGCGGCAGTTGCAGGACGACCTGTTGGAGCGGGTGGGGGCGGGGGAGTTCGGGGAGCAGTTTCCGGGCGAGCTCGTGCTGGCCGGGGAGTATGGGATCAGCCGGCAGACGGTGCGCCAGGCGTTGCAGCGGTTGCGGGCCGATGGGGTGGTGACGGCGATGCGGGGGCGGCAGCCTCGGATCGCGCCGGCCACCGAGATTTTGCAGCCGATGGGGGCGTTGTACAGCCTTTTCGCGTCGGTCGAGGCGGCGGGGTTGGCGCAGCACAGCGCGGTGCGGTTCTTCGATGTCCGGGCGGATGCGTTGGTGGCCGAGCGGCTGGGGTTGGAGGGGTCGGCTCCGCTGGTCTACCTGGAGCGGGTGCGGGTGGCCGGGGGTGAGCCGTTGGCGTTGGACCGGGTGTGGCTGGTCGAGGATGTGGGGCGGACGCTGCTGGGGGTGGATTTTCGGGATACCGGGCTGTACCGGGAGTTGGCGGCGCGGGCGGGGGTTCGGCTTGATCATGGACGAGAATATGTGCACGCGGCGCTGCCCACGGCGGCGGAGCGGGGGTTGCTGCGGTGCCCGGAGGGGGTCGCCGTCTTCTCGATCAACCGGCTGAGTAGCGCGGGGGACAAACCGGTGGAGTGGCGGCATACCGTCGTGCGGGGGGACCGGTTCGCGTTGACGGCTGACTTCTCGTCGGCGACGGGTTACCGGCTCGCGCTCAGGTGACGGTCTCGACCAGCATGAACGCGGCGATGGCGAGCAGCAGGAGGGCGAACGCCCGCTGCAGGGTCGCGCCGGAGTGCCGGCCGGCCAGGCGTTTGCCGTCCCAGGCGCCGAGGATCGCCGCACCGATGAACGGGGCGACCACGGGCCAGTCCAGGCTGACGCCGACGGTCAGCAGGCGCGTGCCGAGGGCGGCCGCCGAGGTGATCGTGATGACCAGCAGGCTGGTGCCGACGGCGACCTTCATGCGCAGCGAGAGCACGGTGACGAGGGTGGGCACGGTAAGGAAACCGCCGCCGACGCCGAGCAGGCCGGTGACCGCGCCCAGTCCGGCGCCCGCGGCAACCGGTACCGAGGTGCGGTGCCGCGTGAGCACCGTGGAACCGCGGGCGGCCGGTGGGGCGGCCATCGGGCTGAGCATGGCGACGGCCGCGGCGACCGCGAGTACGGCGAAGGCGCCGGTGAGCACCGGGCGCGGGAGGTATGGGGACAGCGCCGACGCGGCGATGGCGGGGATCAGGCCGGCCGAGGCGAACACCGCGCCGGTACGCCAGCTCACCAGACCGGCCCGCGCGTGCCGGGCGAGCGCGACGATCGCCGTGGCCAGCACGATGATCAGGCTGGCGGTGCCGGCGTCGACCGGGGACAGCCCGAGCAGGTAGATCAGCACCGGAACGGCCAGCACCCCGCCACCGCCGCCGAGCGCGCCGACGGCCAGGCCCACGATGGCGCCGCCGGCCAGCGTGAGTAGCAGTACGGTCATCCCCATCCCAACCCAAATGTACGTACATCTAGATTAGGGCGCGTCAGGGCGAAGCTCAACGAGAAATGTCCGTACGTTTGGTCACTCAGGGCTCGAGGACGACCCGGACCCCGTCCAGGTTCAGCAGCTCGACCAGGCGTTCGGCGCCCGCCCAGTGCGTGCGGAAGACCAGCGTCGCGCCCCGGGGGCGGACGTGTTCGGCGAGCGCGATCAGGCTGCGGTGGTCGATGAACCGAATCCCCCGGGCGTCCACCACGATCTCGCCGCCGGACGGAACCAGATCGACGTTGGCCAGCGCGTGCGGCAGCAGCGACCGGCTGGCCAGGTCGAGCTCCCCGTACAGGGCCACCCCGTCCGGCACCGCGTACAGGTGGAACGAGGTCGCGCCGGCCCGGGCCCGGGGATGCAGGCAGGCCAGCTCCGCGATCGCCTGCTGGCCGAGCGCCCGGTCGTAGGCGCACATCGCGGTGAACGGGTGCGCCACCATGTACCGGTCGGCCAGGTGCTCGTAGGCGGCGAAGGCAAGCCGCTGCTCCGGGGTGCGCACCAGTTCGGTGACGTCCACGGCGACCCGCAACCCGGTGAACCCCGCCGCGCACGCCTGCTCGGTCGCCGCGGCGTACGCGCTGACCTGGGTGGGACCGTCGATCAGATCGTCGACGCGGTAGCGCTCCCGGACGCTGAGGACCTGAACCGCACCCGCCCGGCGGTCGGCGAGCCGCTCCAGCCGGTCGACCAGCTCGGGGAACTCCTCCGACGCCACGACGCAGACCTGTTCGCCGCGGGCGATGCCCTCGGTCAGGTAGCTCGCCATCGACGAGCGGAGATCCGCGGTGCTGTCGTAGTACCAGCACACATGGTCCCGGACGGGTTGCGCCATGCGCACGCACCGACTGTACCCCTGTAAGCGCCGGTCAACCCGGGGGCGGCGGGTCGGCACGCTGGCTACGCCGTGGTGGTGGGGTCGGTTACCGTTGTCGGGTGGGGCGGATGCGCGCCTACCTCGGGCGCTGCCGGGTGGACGACGTGCTGCGCTGCCGAGACCGGTTCGGTGGAGTGACCCTGCAGGGCCTGGCCGGGCTGCGTATCGCCAGGTACCTGGACCGGGTCGGCGAGTTGTCCGGGGTCGACCTCGATCCGGCGGCGTACCGCAACCGGCCGGCCAAGCCGTCCGACCAGCTGACCCTGCCCGGCATCGAGTGCGCGCCGTTCGACTGGGTGAGCGCCCAGGCCGAACTGGACCTGCCGGTGGTGCGCACGGCCGGCGCCCGAATCCGGGTGGGCCGGGTCGACGACCTGCGCGCCGAGTTGGCCAGGGACTATCCGGTGCCGGTGTCCGTGGTGCTCGCGCTGGACGCCGGGTGGCTGGGCCGGCGGCACATCGACTCGCTGGAGGAGGCGCTGCGGGCGGCGGACCGGGACGTCTCGGTGCTGTTCGCGGCGGCCTACAACCCGCTGGACACCGTGCCCAAGATCGAGGCGTTCCGGCGGTTGCTGCGCTGGGCGGCCGACGCGCGACGCGACCTCGAACTGCTGCGTACCGACCTGACCGGGCTGCCGGCGGTGCTCGAGGGAGCCACCGGCGCGGCGATCGGGTTCAGCACGTCGACCCGGCACCTGGGCCTGCCGTTCGCCGCCAAGGCGCGGGACGCCTACAACCGGCGCAAGCGCAGCCCGCTGGTGTTCGTGCCCCGGCTACTGCATTGGCAGCGCGCCAATATCCTCGGCCGGCTCGCCGAGTGGGACGGAGCCGGCGTGACCTATTGCGACTGCCCGGTCTGCGCCCGGGCCGGACACGACCTGCTCCGATTCGACACCATTCCGGGCGAGCTTCCGGCCGGGATCGAGAACGAGGTTCGCGATCACGACGAGCACGCGCTGGCAATGGTGATCGAGCAGATCCTGGCGTCGGACAACCCGGCCGCCGAGCTGAAGTTCCGCCGGATCAACGCGGTGCAGCGCGGCCGGTCCATCGGGGCCGCGTTGGATGTCGGACTGGACGCCCCGCCGGCCTGGCTGGACGGCTGGGCCTAGCGGTTGCCTTGGTACTGCGCCGAAATCGCCGGACGATCATGGTCTACGCTGGGTAATGATCACCGGCGTCGGACGGCCGCCGGTCGGGTCCCCCGCGTGCTGGGTCGCTCCACGGTGGAGGGTCAGCGGTCCAGACCATTGCCGCAGGTCACCCCATCGGACCAACATCAGGTTTCGAAACAACTTCACGTACGTCCCGGCGCCGTTTGACGACGATTTCTTCGAGTCGAACGAGTGTGACCGCTCGGCGACGGATACGCTCCGTTCACCGCTAGATCGGCGAGTCACGGAGAGGTTACGGCGCCGTATCCGCCATGATGTAGCACTCACGCCGGGATCCACTCCGGACTCCGGACGTGGCGCGGCTCCCTGCTGACACAGGGAGCCGCGTGGTTGTTCCGGCCCCCCATGTGCAAATTCCGAAGGAAGAGCAAGAACGTTGGTCAGTGTAGAACCAGAGACGAGGCCCTTGCCAGATGCAAATGCGTCGGGCGAGCGGGTGCGGCGCCGCCTCGTGCACCTGGAGCGCATCGCCGGTCCGCCGGCCGCGGAATACCGGCCGGTGGTGATCCCGAGACGGGTGGCCGGCCCGGATGCCGGCCGCTGGTGGTCCCAGCTGAGCAGTCGCGACGGCTGGCTCTGGCTCGCCGAACGCACTGTGGGCGGCCTGGCATCCACCCTGCGCACCGCGTTCCTGCTGCTGGCCGGCTTCGCGGCGGTGATCGTCTTGATCGGGGTGGCGTTCGGGTTCGGCGGTGTCCTGCTCGGCGGGTTGGTCGGGGTGGCGCTGCTTCTGGTGAAGGCCCGTCTGTTGCCCTCGCGCGGGTGAAGCTGCTCTGATTGGACGCCGTGACGGCATCCGATACGAACAGCACGGTGGACGCCGTATGGCGCATCGAGTCGGCCCGGGTGATCGCGGGACTGGTCCGGCTGGTGCGCGACATCGGCCTTGCCGAGGAACTGGCGCAGGACGCCCTGGTCGCCGCGCTCGAGCAGTGGCCGGCCGAGGGCGTGCCGCGCAACCCGGGCGCCTGGTTGATGACGACCGCCAAACGCCGGGCCATCGACGCCCTGCGCCGCAAGGAAACACTCGGCCGCAAGCTCGCCGAGCTCGGCCACGAGCTGGAGCTCGGCGGCCCGGGCGGCGGCGCCGACTTCGACGCCGCGGTCGAGGACACCATCGACGACGACGTGCTGCGGCTGATCTTCGTGTCCTGCCACCCGGTGTTGACCACCGAGGCCCGGGTGGCGCTGACCCTCCGGCTGCTCGGAGGGCTGACCACCGACGAGATCGCCCGGGCCTTCCTGGTCCCCGAGTCGACCGTGGCCCAACGGATCGTGCGGGCGAAGAAGACCATCGCGAAGGCCGGCGTGCCATTCGAGGTGCCCGAGGGCGCCGAGCGGGCGGGCCGGCTGTCGTCCGTGCTCGAAGTGATCTATCTGATCTTCAACGAGGGCTACTCGGCGACCGCGGGCGACGACTGGCTCCGGCCCGCGCTCTGCGCGGACGCGCTGCGCCTCGGCCGGGTCCTGGTGGGGCTGGCGCCCGCCGAGGCCGAGGTGCACGGTCTGCTCGCGCTGCTGGAGATCCAGGCCTCCCGGTCCGGGGCGCGCACCGGAGCAGACGGTGAGCCGATCCTGCTGCTGGACCAGGACCGGTCCCGGTGGGACCGGCTGCTGATCAACCGCGGCCTGACCGCGCTGGAGCGCGCCGAGGCGCTGTCCGAGTCACCCGGGCCGTACACGCTGCAGGCCGCCATCGCCGCCTGCCACGCCCGGGCGGCCGTGGCCGAGGACACCGACTGGACCCGCATCGCCGAGTTGTACGCCGCGCTCGCCGCCGGCACCCCGTCCCCGGTGATCGAGCTGAACCGGGCCGTGGCCCTGGGGATGGCGCGTGGCCCGGCCGCCGGCCTCGAACTGGTCGACGCGCTTCGCGACGAGCCGGCGCTGCGCGCCTACCACCTGCTGCCCAGCGTCCGCGGTGACTTTCTGGTCAAGCTCGGCCGACTCGACGAGGCCCGCGGCGAATTCGAACGTGCGGCGGCACTGACACGCAACGAACGTGAACGCGCCATGCTTTTGGCCCGCGCAACTACTTGTGTGAACGCCAACTAACCTTACCGTGGAAGCATGAGCGACCTGCTGCAGCTCAGCGATCTTGAGATCCGCCCGGCGAGTTGGGCCGACCTGCACACCCTGACCGAGGCGCTGGGCCAGCGCCGGTACTTCTCCGAACGCCTGGCTCACCAGCAGCAGGGCAAGGGCGTGCTGTTCACGGCCTGGAAGCACAACCGCCCGGCCGGGCACGTGTACCTGCGTCTCGAGATCGCGGAGGAAGCCGAGATCCGGCGCTTCCTGCCGGGGGTGCCGTTCCTGACCCATCTGGAGGTACTCAGGGAGTACCGGAACGGCGGCATCGGCACCACCCTCATCGCCACCGCCGAGGAGAACCTCCGAGATTTACGCTACGGCCGAGTCGCACTCGCCGTCGAAGTCAGCAACGTCCGCGCCGCCCGCCTGTACGAGCGGCTCGGCTACGTCGGCTGGGGGTGCGGCGAAGTCGTGTGTCACTCGGTTTTCGATGGCGACGCCGCCCGCGAGGAGCGGTGTGACGTTCTGGTCAAACGTCTTCGCCTCTAACC
>NZ_DASTBH010000204.1:0-26081 GCF_035712165.1 Actinophytocola sp.
CGGACGTCCGCAAGGCCGCGCTGGAGGCGCTCACCGCCGCCGCGGTACGGGCCGCGCGGTGGCGCAGGACGGCCGGCGAAGCGAAGATCACGCCGGCCCTGCCCGGCCAACCCGGTTAGGGCCCGTCCGACCGGCCCTAAGCACCGATCCGGTCACCCAACAGGGTGGCGTCCACGCAGATCGCGTCCAGGATGTCCTCGTCCTTCTGCTTCTCGCCCTTGGCCGAACCAGGCGCGAAGTCGGACTCGACGATGATCACGTTCCGGTCGTGCTGGACCGCGTGGTACCCGCCGGCACCGGACAGCGAGGTCAGCGGCGCCACCTTCACCAGGCCCTCGCGCACCAGGTCCTTCACGTTGCCGGTGCCGTCCGAGTCGGCCAGCTCGCGCAGCTTGGCCGCGTTCTCCGCGGTGGGCATCCGGACCACCGACACGTTCGCGTAGACCTTGCGGCCGTCGGCGCTGGTCGTGGTGTACAGACCGCGGGTGAGCTGCTGGCACGGCGTGGTCTGCAGGAACTTCTGCACGTCACCGTAGGCGTGGTCGGCGCAGTTGCTGTCGTGCTTGGGCTCGGCGACCTCGGGCACCGCCGCGAACGTGAACTGACCGCTGGCCGGCTGCTCGCTCGGCTGGGTCTGGTTCTGCGTGGGCGTCGCGCCCTCGTCGTTGATGTACCACCAGATCAGGCCGGAGATCACCGCGACGGCGAGCAACCCCAGGCCACGCAGCACCCAGACCAGCACCTTGTTCTGCGGCTGGGGCGGCGGCTCGGCCTGGAACTGCAGCGGGGCGCCGCGCTGACGCAGGGGCGTGGTGTCCTCGCCCGGGATCGCACCGCCACGCCAGGGCGGCTGCCCAGCAGAATGAGGACCCGACACGGGGGCTCACCGTAATGGCTCAGCGTTGCCCGCTCAACGTGCGGACCACCACGTCCACGTCCTCCTCGGTGTTGTAGAGGTGGAACGACAGCCGGGTCCGGCCGGCCCGGACCGCCCCGACCACCCCGGCCCGGCGCAGCGCGGCGGCCGCGGAGTCCGGCAGTTCCAGCGAGATGATCGCCGAGTCCCCCGGCGGCCGGCCCAACCCGGTCAGCGTGGCGTTGGCCAGCCGCACACAGTGCGCCCGCACCTGCTCGAGGTCCAGATCGGCCAGCCAGGGCAGCGCCGCGGCGGCACCCACCTGGGCGAACCAGACCGGAGCCAGGTCGAAGCGCCGGGCGTCGCCGGCCAGCCGCAGCGGCAGCCCGTAGACGCTCTGCCACGGGTCCTCGCCGGCATACCAGTTGGCGGCGGCCGGGCTGGTCAGGTCGACGACGTCCGGGCGCACCGCCAGCCAGGCGGCGCCGCGCGGGGCCATCAGCCACTTGTAGCTCGCGCCGACCACCCAGTCGGCCCAGTCCAGCCGCAGCGGCAGCCAGCCCACCGCCTGGGTCGCGTCCAGCAGCACCCGCGTCCCGGACTCGCGCAGGGCGTCCAGGTCGGCGATGGCGCCGTCGGCGGACTGCACGACGCTGACCGCCACCAGGTCGTGCTGCCCGGCGGCCCGGACCAGATCCTCCGGCGCGACCTCGGTGACCCGCATGCCGCGCGCGGCGAACGGGAAGGTGACGCTGGTGAACTCCCCCGCCACGGTCACCACCCGGGTGGACTCCGGCAGGCCGGCGGCCACGAGCGAGATCATCTGGGACACGCTGGCACCGCTGCCGACGGTGGTGTGCGGGACGCCGACCAGCCGGGCCCAGGCCTCCCGGGCCAGGGCGACGTGCTTGTCGTACTCGGGCGGTTCGGCGGCTCCGGTGCGCCACCGGCCGACCGCCGTCGTCACGGCGTCGGCGACCGCGATGGGCGGGACGCCGACGCTGGCGGTGTTGAGGTAGCCGGTGGGGACATCGAAGGTCTCGCCGAAAGCGGTGCGCATGCCCGGGACGTTACGGTTCGACTTCGTGCACAGCAAAGAAATTGAGATCCGTACCGGCTCGCACGAGGTGGTCCGGGACATCTCCCGGGAGTGCGAACGGTTCCTGGCCGACGCCGCAGCCGGCGACGGCCTGCTGCACGTCTGGGTGCCGCACGCCACCGCCGGCCTGGCGATCATCGAGACCGGCGCGGGCAGCGACGACGACCTGCTCACCGCCCTGCGCCGGTTGCTCCCGCCCGAGGAGCCCTGGCGGCACCGGCACGGGTCGCCGGGCCACGGACGCGACCACGTGCTGCCGGCGCTGCTACCGCCGTACGCGACCGTTCCCGTGCTCGCCGGTCAACTCGCGCTCGGCACCTGGCAGTCCGTCTGCCTGGTCGACACCAACCGGGACAACCCGGTCCGCCGGGTCCGGCTGAGCTTCCTCTCCGGCGGTTGACCGGCGCGGCGGGACCAGCACCACGGCGAGACCCACGACCGCCATGACCGACAGCACCAGCACGCCGGTGCGCACGTCCGGCGCGGACGGGGTGCCGAGCAGCAGTCCGCGCAGTGCCTCGGTGGAGAACCGGAACGGGCTCCAGGACCACAGCAGCGCCCGGTAGGCGGGGTGCAGCAGTTCGGGGACGGTGCCGGCGACGGCGGGCGCGATCAGGTACAGCGGCGCGACGATGGCCATCGCGCGCAGCCGCAGCAGCCGGAACAGCGCGCCCTGGACCGCGGCGAAGGCCAGCCCGGTGAGCAGCAGGAAGCCGAGCACGCCGGCGGACAGGGGCAGCGTGTCGTCCCAGAGCGCGAAGAACCCGGCGACGACCGCCGTGCCGGCCAGGGTCACCGACACCGCCAGGACGGCGCGGCTGGTCACCCCGGCCCGGATGCCGCGCCGGGTGGTGACCAGGCCGAAGAACAGCGTGCCGATCATGCCGGCGATCCACAGCAGGGCGCTGCCGGCGAGCGGCGCGACGCGGCCGGCGGCGCTGGCCGGATGCACCATCCGCACCTCGGCGCCGCCCTGTCCGAGTGCCCGGCTGACCTCGGTGAGCACCTGCTGGGCCACCTGCGTGCCCTGCGGGTTGACCGCGCCGGACACGACGATCCCCACCGTCGGCGGGTTGCCCGGCGCGAGGTCGAGGAAGCCGTAGATCTCCTTGTCCTCCAGCAGGTCGCGGGCCGCCTCCGGGGTGGTCACGCGCCAGGAGACGAGGTCGCCGCCCTGTCCGGCGATCCGCTCGGCGGCGGCCTGCAGCGGTGGCACGCCGGCCGGCACCGCGACGGCCAGCGGAACCTCGTCGGGGTGCACGGTGGCCTGGGCGCCGAAGGTGAGCAGACCGATGACCACCGCCACGAGGGCACCGGCCAGGCCCATGATCACGCCGAGCAGCGACGGGTGGGGAGTGCGGCTCATCGGAAACCTTCCCTCGAAGTTCATCCTACGTTGAATTACGGTAGACCTGGCCGGACAGTAAGTCAACGCGCGTTTAATAACTACGATGGCGGCATGCTCGTGCTCTGGGACATCGACCAGACGCTGGTCGACTACAGCGGCGTCGGACGCCGGTGGTACGCCGAGGCGCTCAACAACGTCCTCGGTGTCGACCTGCTGCACATACCCGACTTCGCCGGCCGGACCGAGCGGGCGCTGGCCGCCGAACTGCTCGCCCTGCACGGCTCCCGAAACGAGGAGGAGGACGTCCAGCGGGTGTTCGCCGAGCTGATCCGGCTCGCCCGGGCCGACCGGCACGACTTCGCCACCCTCGGCCGGGCACTGCCCGGCGCCGCGGACATCCTGGCCGAGCTGTACGGGCGCACCGAGGTGGTGCAGTCCCTGGTCACCGGCAACCTGCCCGAGCTAGCCGGGCTCAAGCTGGAACCGTTCGGGCTGGACCGCTACGTCGACCTGGAGGTCGGCGGCTACGGGGCGCTCGCGGTGGAGCGGCACCACCTGGTGTCCGACGCGATGACCCAGGCCGCGGCCAAGTACGGCCGCCAGTACGCGCCGGAGTCGGTCGTGGTCGTCGGCGACACGCCTCGGGACATGCTGGCCGGGCGCCACCACGGCACGGTCACCGTCGGCGTGGCCACCGGCCGGTACGGCGCCGACGAGCTACACGCCGCCGGCGCCACCATCGTGCTGCCCGACCTCGCCGACACCGCCGCGGTGCTGGCGGCGATACTCAGCCCTCGACCAACCTGACCAGGTGCGCCACCGCGTCCGCCACCGCCACCTCGGTGCGCTCGCCGGTGGCCCGGTCCTTCACCTCGACCACCCCGTTGGCCAGACCCCGGCCGACCACCACGATCGTGGGCACCCCGACCAGCTCGGCGTCGGCGAACTTGACGCCGGGCGTGGCAGTGCGGTCGTCCAGCAGCACCGACAGGCCCGCGTCGTCGAGGTCGGCGGCCAGCCGCTCACCGCCGGCCCGGACCGCCTCGTCCTTGCCGGCGATCACGATGTGCACGTCCGCCGGGGACACCGCCCGGGGCCACACCAGGCCGGACTCGTCGTGGGACTGCTCGGCGATCACCGCGACCAGGCGGGACACGCCGATCCCGTAGGAGCCCATGGTGATCCGGATCGGCTTGGAGTCCGGGCCGAGGGCGTCCAGGCTGAACGCGTCGGCGTACTTGCGGCCCAGCTGGAAGATGTGCCCGACCTCGATGCCGCGGGCAGCGACCAGCGTGCCGTGGCCGTCCGGCGACGGGTCGCCCTCGCGCACCTCGGCGGCCTCGATGGTGCCGTCCGGGGTGAAGTCGCGGCCGGCGACCAGGTCCACCACGTGGTGGTCGAGCTTGTCCGCGCCGGTGACCCAGGCCGTGCCGGTCACGATCCTGGGGTCGACCAGGTAGCGCACCCCGTTGTCCTGCAGGCCCTTCGGACCGATGTAGCCCTTGACCAGGAACGGGTTCGCGGCGAAGTCGGCCTCGTCGAGGAGGGCCACCTCGGCCGGCGACACGGATGCCTCCAGCCGCTTGAAGTCCACCTCGCGGTCCCCCGGCACGCCGACGGCCAGCAACTGCCACTTGTCCTCGCCGGGAGCGCGGGTCTTCACCAGCACGTTCTTCAGCGTGTCGGCCGCGGTGAAGGTGCGGCCCATCCCGGCGGCGTTCAGGAAGTCCACCAGGGTCTCGATGGTCGGCGTGTCCGGGGTGTGGTGCACCTGGGCCGCCGGCTGGTCCGCGGTGGACCGCGCGGGCGGGGCCGGCGTGATCACCGCCTCCACGTTGGCCGCGTAGCCGGAACCGGTGCTGCGGACGAAGGTGTCCTCACCGGTCTCCGCCTCGGCCAGGAACTCCTCGGACGCCGAGCCTCCCATGGCGCCGGACATCGCGGAGACGATCACGTAGCTGATCCCGAGCCGGTCGAAGATCTTGATGTAGGCGTCCCGGTGCAGGTTGTAGGACCTGGCCAGGCCGTCGTCATCGAGGTCGAACGAGTAGGAGTCCTTCATCAGGAACTCGCGGCCGCGCAGGATGCCGGCCCGGGGGCGGGCCTCGTCCCGGTACTTGGTCTGGATCTGGTAGAGGATGACCGGATAGTCCTTGTAGGAGCTGTACTCGCCCTTCACGGTGAGCGCGAACAGTTCCTCGTGGGTGGGGCCGAGCATGTAGTCGGCCTTCTTGCGGTCCTTGAGCCGGAACACGTTGTCGCCGTACTCGGTCCAGCGGCCGGTCGCCTCGTAGGGCTCGCGGGGCAGCAGCGCGGGGAACTGGAGCTCCTGGGCGCCCATGGCGTCCATCTCCTCGCGCACGATCCGCTCCACGTTGCGCAGCACCTTCAGCCCCAGCGGCAGCCAGGAGTACCCGCCCGGGGCGACGCGGCGAACGTAACCGGCGCGCACCAGCAGCTTGTGGCTGGGCACCTCGGCGTCCGCGGGGTTCTCGCGCAGGGTGCGCAGGAACAGCGACGACATCCTGGTGATCACGGCAGACACTCCTCGTAACAGATGTGCGGGAAAGCGTAGTCACCTGATAGGCGCAGGCTCCAACGGGTTACAGGGTCATAACCGGTATCCTGACGTTGGAGGTGACGCTGGTCGTGGAAGAGGGGCCGCTGCGGCTGGTCCGCGAGTTCGTCAACACCCGCGACATCGAGGGCGGCACGGACGCCTTCGACAGCCCGGACGAACTGGCGAAATGGTTGCGCCGCAACGATCTGCTGGCGGCCGGCACCGCGGTGACGGAGGCCGACCGGGACCGGGCCGTCGAGCTGCGCGAGGCCGTCCGGGACCTGCTCGCCGGCCCGGACGAGCGGGCCGCCGAGGTGCTCAGCGGCGCCGCGCGCCGGACCCGGCTGCGGCCGCAGTTCTCCGCCACCGGCACCGTCCGGCTGGTCTCCGGCGCCACCGGAGTGGATGCCGGCGTCGGCGCCCTGCTCGCCGTGATCGCCGAAGCCATGACCGAGGGTCGCTGGCACCGGCTCAAGGTGTGCCGCAACGACTCCTGCCAGTGGGCGTTCTTCGACCTGTCCCGGGCCGGTGCGGGCAAGTGGTGCTCGATGGCCGTGTGCGGCAACCGCAGCAAAGCCGCCGCCTGGCGCGCCCGCCAGCGGTGACCGCTGAGCCGCCTCTCCGGAATTTGTGCAGTGGTCGCGCGACTTAGATCACGCGGTCGTTGCCGCCGTCTATGGGGATCTGGGCGCCGGTGGTGACGGCGAAGGTGTCCGTGCACAGTGCGACGACGACCCGGGCCACCGCGGCGCTGGTCACCTCGGTGCCGAGCAGGTTGCGGCGCTTGTACTCCTCGACGCTCAGGCCGTAGTGGGCGGCGCGTTCGGCGAGCACCTCGGGGGTCCACAACCCGGTGTCGAACACGGCGTCCGGGTGCACCACGTTGACCCGCACGCCGTCCGCCGCCCACTCCAGCGCGGCCACCCGGGCGAGTTGGGTCACCGCCGCCTTGGACGCCGAGTACGCCGCCGCGCCGGGGCCTGGGGCGGCCACGTTCTTCGACGCGATCAGCACCACCCTTCCGCCCCGGGGGGCGCACCTCAGCAGCGGATACGTTTCGGCGAGCAGCGTCGCGACGGCGTCCGCGTTCACCGCCATGGTCCGCCGCCAGGCCCGCGGCTCCAGGTCACCGATCCGCTGGGCGCCCGGGAACACGCCCGCCGAGGGCACCACGATGTCGATCCCCCCGAAGTGCTCCGTGGCCGTTTCGACGGCGGCCCGGACCGTCTCCGGATCGGTGACATCCCCCTGCACCCCGACGTCCGGCGCCGCCGTGAGATCCACCCCCAGCACCGCCGCCCCCGCGGCCCGCAACGCCTCGACGCACGCCCGGCCGATCCCCGACGCCGCCCCGGTGACCAGCGCCACCTGCCCGGTCAACGGGCCGGACACGCTGCCCCTGCGCAGTTTCGCCTGTTCCAGCTCCCAGTACTCGACCTCGAACAGGTCGGCCGGAGCCAGCGATCGGTACCCGCCGAGCCGTTCCGCCCGCTCGATGATGTCGATGGTGTGCGTGTAGATGTCCCGCGCCGCGTCGGCGTCCCGCACCGTCCGCCCGACAGCCAACATCCCCCAGTCCCGGTCGAGCACGACCCGCGGCGCCAGGTCGAGCATCGTCAGGTCCCGTTCGCCCGCGTGCCGCTGGAAGTACTCCCGGTACTCCCGCGTGAACGCGTCCAGATCCCGCCCGATCATCGGCACCGGCTTGGTCCGGATCACATGGTCCGGGGTGGCCGGCCCCTGCCCGGCAACGCCGGCCAGATCCTCCCTGTCCACAAAGGACATGACCGGTGCGGTGGCGTCCCGGCGCACGATCACCGGCGCACCCACCACAGTGGACACTTGCGCCCGAAACTCCGCCAGCCGCACCGGTTCCACCCGGGCTGCCGCCCGGGCGTCCGGCCGGGTGGGCACCCCCAGGTACTCCTCGGCCATACCGACCAACTCGACGTGCCGCCGGTAGGCCTCCCGGGTGTCCGCGCCGAAGGTGAACAGCCCGTGGTTCATCAACACGATGCCCACCGTCCGCTCCCCCACCCCGGCCCCGAACAACCCCGCGCACGCCCTGGCCAGCAGGAAACCCGGCATCACATAGGGAACGACCACCACCCGGTCGGCGAAGACGGCCCGCACCAGTTCGGGGCCCGCCACCGTGTTGGTCAGCGTCACGATCGCGTCCGCGTGACTGTGCAACACCGCGGTGTGCGGCAACAGCGCGTGCAGCAACGACTCCACGCTCGGGTCCGGCGCCGAGGAGTCCAACGACGCGCACCGCAGCTCGTTCATCATCTGCCGGTCGGACAGCCGCTCCACGGTGAGCAGTTCGCGCAACCTCCGCAACCGCAACGGCGCGAACCCCGCCGGCTCGATCGACCCGAGGTCCCACCCGCTCCCCTTCACCCACAGGACGTCGACCCGCTCCCCCGTCACGTCGGTGACCACGTCCTTCACCGAGGTGTTCCCCCCGCCGTGCAACACCAGTGACGGGTCGGACCCCAGCAACCGCGACCCGTACACCAACTCCGCCAGCGCCCCGGCCGGCGCGACACCCTCGTCCCAGCGGTCCCGGCTCACGGGCGTTCCCCCTTCGCCGGGTGGATCACCCGGTGCTCGGTCACGATGGCGGTCACCAGGTCCGCGGGGGTGAGGTCGAAGGCCAGGTTCAGCGTCGGCGTGCCGGCGGGCGCGGTCCGGATCTGTCCCATGTGGACGATCTCGGCGCCGTCCCGGATCTCGATCTCCACGTCCTGGCCGGTGGGGCTGTCCGGGTCCAGGGTCGACTCCGGGGCGGCGACCACGAACGGAATCCCGGCCCGGGCGGCGGCGAGCGCCAGCGGGTAGGTGCCAATCTTGTTGATCACATCGCCGTTGGCGGCGATCCGGTCCGCGCCGACCAGCACCGCGTCGGCCAACCCGCGGGCCAGGACCGACGGGCCGGCCGAGTCGACGACCAGGGTGTGTTCGATGCCCAGCCGGGCAAGCTCCCAGGTGGTCAGCCGGGAGCCCTGCAGCAGCGGCCGCGTCTCGTCGACGTACACCCGGCCGAGCGCGCCGCGTTCGTGCAACGCCCGCACCACGCCCAGCGCGGTTCCCCACTCGACGCACGCCAGTCCGCCGGCGTTGCAGTGCGTCTGCACGTTGAGCCGGGCGGCGCCGTGGGCGAGCAGCCAGTCCGCGCCGCGCGCCGCGAGGGCCCGGTTGGCGCGCACGTCCTCATCCAGGATGCCGAGGGCTTCGGCCAGCACGGCGGCGGGACCCTCGGGCAAACGGCGCATGGCCCGGTCGACACCCCAGGCGAGGTTCACCGCGGTCGGGCGCGCCTGTCGAAGCGCTTCGACCTGGCGGCGGCAGACGTCGGCCGGTTCCCGGGCCGCGAGCGCGGCCCCGAGCGCACCGGCCACCCCCAGGGCCGGCGCGCCCCGGATGGCCAACCGCCGGATCGCGTCGGTCAACTCCGCGACCGTGTGGATGTCCAGCATCCGCACGGCGTCGGGCAGCGCGGTCTGGTCGACCGCGACGATGTGGTCGTCCCGCCAGTCGATCGTGCGCACCGGGCCATCATGCCGGTTTTGTCGGTGGGCGCGTCTAGCGTGCGGCGCATGAGCATTCAGCTGGGCGGGGTCACGATCGACTGCGCTGACCCGCGCAAACTGGCCGTCTTCTGGGCCGAGGCGATCGGCGGAAAGATCAGCGACGAGTTCGGTGGCGAGTTCGTCTTCATCGGGACCGGCGAGGACCGGCCGTACATCGGGCTGCAGCGCGTGCCGGAGCCGCGGGTCGGGAAGAACCGGGTGCACGTCGACTTCGGGGCGGCCGACCGCAACGCCGAGGTGGAACGCCTCGTCGGACTCGGCGCGACCGTGGTCGGCGAGCACTCGGTGCCCGGTCTGACCTGGACTGTCTTACAGGACCCGGAAGGCAACGAGTTCTGCGTGGGGACGCAGGAGGGCTGACGTACGCTCGGCGACCATGCTGCTGTTGCTGCCGCCGTCGGAGACCAAGTCCGACGGCGGCACCCGTCCGCCGCTCGACCTCGACGCGCTGTCCTTTCCGGAGCTGACCACGCTGCGCGAGCGCCTGGTGTCGGCGCTGGTGACGCTCGCCGGGGATCCGGCGACGAGCCGCGCCGTGCTCGGCCTGACCGAGCGGCAGTCCGGCGAGGTCGCCCGCAACGGCGCGCTGCGCCGTTCGCCGACCCACCCGGCGATCGAGCGCTACACCGGCGTGCTCTACGACGCGCTCGACGTTCCCGGTCTGACCCGCGCCGAACGCGGCCGCGCCAGCCGCCGGCTCGCGGTCGCCTCGGCCCTGTTCGGTGTGCTCCGCGCGGATGATCCGATCCCGGCCTACCGCCTCTCCGGTGGCAACAGTCTTCCCGGCCTCGGCAGCCTGCGGTCCGTGTGGCACGCCAGCCTGAGCAAGACCCTGTCCACCGTCGACGACCTGATCCTGGACCTGCGCTCCGGGCCCTACGCCAACCTGGCCGCGATCCCCCACGCGATCACCGTCGCGGTGGTCACCGCCGACCGCCGCACCACGATCAGCCACGCCAACAAGGCCCACAAGGGCCGCCTCGCCGCCGCGTTGGCCCGAACTCCCCGCGAGCCCACCACCGTCCGCGCCGTCATCCGCGCCGCCGCCACCGCCGGCATCCGGCTCGACCATCCCGCCCCCCGAACCCTCCACCTGCTCACCGAGACAGCCGGTTGAGGACGCGCGAAATTGGGTTGCGGGCGGGGCCCGGGTGCGGGAGGGTGCCCGGAGCAGGTGAGGGTTTCAGGTGAGGAGGTGCCCATGTACGCGATTGTCGTGGATGTGGCATGCGCCCGTCCTGCCCCGCTTGTGAGTGCCGCGAGCTGAGGAAATCGCCGCGCACCGGTGGGGCGCACCCCTTCATTTGAGGAGAACCCACCAGTGCTTTCGCACGATTTTGATGACTTCGACGAGGATCGTGGCCGCCGGCGGCGTCGGCGGGCGCGGTTTGACGACGAACCGCAGCCGCAGCGGTCCGGGCGGCTGACCGAGGACGCGCGGCAGCGGCTCGCCGGGATGCGGGATGACGCGCTGACGGCGGAGACGGAGCTGCCGGCCGGCGCCTACCGGTGGTCCACCTGGCTCGACGGTGAGCAGGGCCCGCACCCGCGGCCGGACTGGCTGGTCACCGAGCTGGCGGCGGTGGACACCGATCTCGGCGTGCTCAAGACCGGCAAGGAGGCCGACGTCCACCTGGTCGAGCGCGCGGTTCCGGACACCGGTCAGTCCTGTCTGCTGGCCTCCAAGCGGTACCGCAGCAACGAGCACCGGATGTTCCACCGGGACGCGGGCTACCTGGAGGGCCGCCGGGTGCGCGAGTCGCGGCAGATGCGCGCGATGGTCAACCGCACGGCGTTCGGCCGCAACCTGCTCGCCGAGCAGTGGTCGGTCGCCGAGTTCGCGGCGCTGTCCCGGCTGTGGTCGATCGGCGCGCCCGTGCCGTATCCCGCGCAGCGCAACGGAACCGAGCTGCTGATCGAGTTCCTCGACGACGGCGCCGGCCGCGCCGCGCCCCGGTTGGCGCAACTGCGACCGGACGGCGAGGAACTGGCGCACCTGTGGGAACAGCTCACCGCCGCGCTGGACCTGCTGGCCACGGAGGGGCTCACCCACGGCGACCTGTCCGCGTACAACATCCTGGTCCAGGACGGTCACCTGATGCTGATCGACCTGCCGCAGGTCGTCGACGTGGTGGCCAACCCGCGCGGCCCGGAGTTCCTGGCCAGGGACGTGGCCAACATCGCCGGCTGGTTCGCCGCCCGCGGCCTGCCGGACCGCCTCGCCGATCCGCCCGCCCTCACCGAACGCCTACTCCACACCGCCGGCATGGTTTGAATGTCCCGCCACTCCGGAGTTTTGTGCGGTTGTTGCGATCCGGGGAACTGTGCTGCCTAACTCTTCGGGTCGGGCGGGGCGGAGTCCGGCTCGGTGTCGGTGTCGGGGTCGGCGTCTGGATCGGTGGTGCTGCGGTTGCGCATCAGCAGCAGGCCGGCGACGAGGAGGATGACCAGTCCGCCCAGCAGCCACGCCCACAGCGGGACGCCCGTGTCGGTCTCCTCGGAGGCCGGCGCGGGTGCGGGCGCCGCCGTTGTCGTGGTCGGCGCGGCCGTCGTCGTGGGCGCGGCGGTGGTGGTGGTCGTGGTGGGCGCGGCGGGAGTCGTGGTGACCGCGACCGCCATCGTGAAGTCCACCGTGCCGGTCACGTCGTCGCCGTCGTCCGACTTCACCTTGTAGGACAACACGTACGGGCCGGCGGGGCCGACCGGCTGCACCGGCGCGTTCACCACGGGGCCCTGCACGGAAAGCTGACCCACGGCCCACTGCACGCCCGACGGCCCGGCCACCCGGACCTCGAGCGGCGACACCGCTTCGTTGAACGTCAGCGTCACCAGCGCCGGGGGTGCGCTGAGCGTGGCGCCCTTCGCCGGGCTGCTGCTGATCAGCTCGGCGTGCGCGAAGGCCGGGGTGGCGACGGCGAGCATGGTCAACCCCGCCATGGCCAGCGCCGTGGTGGTACGCCGGAGAATCATGGGGCGATCCTGCCAGCCTGGCCGGACAGCGCGGCCACCGGGCCGATCACGATCACGGCAGGCGGCCGGATGCCCTGGTTCGCCACGTCGGCCGCCACCCGGTCCAAAGTGGACCGCAGGGTGCGCTGGTTCCGAGTGGTGGCGTCCTGCACCACGGCCACCGGAGTGTCGCCCGCCCGCCCGCCGGCCAGCAGTGCCTCGGCGAACCGCGCGACCCGCTCGACGCCCATCATGATCACGATCGTGCCGGACAGCCGGGCCAGCGCCGACCAGTCGGTCAGCGAGTCCTCCGGTCCGACATGGCCGGACACCACCACGACCTCGTGCGCGACGCCGCGGTGGGTCACCGGCACCTCGGCCACCGCCGGCCCGGCGAAGGCGCTGGTGACCCCGGGCACCACGGTCACCGGCACGCCCGCCTCGGCGCAGGCGATCAGCTCCTCGAACCCGCGCCCGAACAGGTACGGGTCACCGCCCTTGAGCCGCACCACGAACCGGCCGGCCCGGGCGTGCTCGACGATCGTCGCGTTGATCGCGTCCTGGCTGGCCGCCCGGCCGTACGGGATCTTGGCGGCGTCCACCACGATCACGTTGGGCGCCAGCTCATCCAGCAGTTCCCGGGGCGCCAGCCGGTCCGCGACCACCACGTCCGCCCGGGCCAGCAGCCGCCGGCCGCGCACGGTGATCAGCTCCGGGTCACCCGGCCCGCCGCCGACCAGCGCCACCCCACCGCCACTCCGGGCCGCGGGCGCCTCGGTCGCGCCATGATCGGCCACTCGGCCCTCGCGCAGCGCGTCCAGCAGACCGTCACGCACCGCGGCGGAGCGCAACGGCCGGCCCCCGGACAGCACCCCGATCAGCATCCCGTCGTGCTCCCCGGTGGCCGGGGTCACCGCACTCCCGCGCTCCCCGGCGTCGGCGCGCACGCAGAACACCCGCTCCCGGTCGGCGTCGGCGGACACCTCGGCGTTGACCGCCGGATCGCTGGTGCAGCACAGCACGTACCAGGCGGCCGCGAGGTCGCCGCCGGCGTAGCGGCGGGCATGCCAGGTCAGCTCGCCGGCGTCCACCATCGCCTGGACGGCGGGCGTCACGCTCGGGGAGATCAGCTCCACCCGTGCGCCGGCCGCGACCAGCCGGGGCAGCCGCCGCTGCGCCACGGTGCCGCCCCCGACCACCACGACCCGCCGCCCGGCAAGATCCAAACCAGCCAGATAGTGCTGCTCAGCCATGGGGCACAGCATGCCTGGCGGCTCGCGGGCCGCCGGCCGGGCGGTCGGCCTGCCCGATCGACCGCCCCCTGGCCCGCTGACCGGCGCCGCGAACCGGGGTTCGATCGGCGGTATGACCGCAATGTTCGAGTTCGCCGGGGGCGAGCTGTCCGTGTACCCGACCGGCGAGGACACCGAGATCAGCTTCGAGCTGTTCAACGTGGGCGACGAGGTCGGCAAGGCCGAGGTCGGCGTCGAGCTCGACGGTGGCTACATCGCCAGTTGGACGTCGGAGGAGATGCACCCGGGCTACGGGGACACGCCGAAGATCCTGGTGGGACAGATCACGCCGGGCACGCACGAGGCGCTCGTCTACGTCAACCCCGGTTCCGGCCAGAACGACCACCTGCGCACGGTGTTCGTCGCCGAATAGTTCAGGCCGGGTCCGGGCTGCCGGCCACCACCAGCCGGTAGCCCACCCCGCGCACGGACTCCACCTGCACGCCCGGCGCGGCGGCACGCAACTGCCGGCGCAGCCGCTTGACCGCCGACACCACGGCCTCGATGTCGCCGAGGTAGGGCCGCTCCCAGACATGCGTGGTGAGCTCGGCGAAGGTCCACACCCGGCCGGGGTCGCGGGTCAGGGCGAACAGCAGGTCGAACTCGCGCGCCGACAACGGCACCGGGCTGCCCCGCCAGGTCGTCTCGCGCAGATCGGCGTCCATCCGCAGCTTGCCGAACTCCACCACCCGATGGGTCGGGATCGGTTCGCTCACCGGCGCAGGCGGCATCAGCTCCCGGCTGGCCAGCGCCGCCCGCAGGGCCTCGGTGTCGGGCAGGTACAGCACGGCGATCCGGCCACCGGTCGCCTTGGCGATCGCGGCGATCTCCTCCGCGCTGGTACCCACACAGAGCACCAGTGGCACGTTGATCGTGTCGAGCACTCCTCGTGCATCCACGTGCCACCTCCGTACATACCCGCCTACCTGCGTGATCGAACGAGTAGTCAATTCGTTACTGGTTTCGGGCAGATCACGGGCAGTGTTGGGGTGATTACCACTCAAAGCCGCTGGTAACCGTGAAAAAGACCCTGCTGCGACCGGATACCGCCCGCTTCCAGTCCGTGACCGGACCGTCGCAATCCTGGAGCGTGCAATCCGTACCCGTAGTGACTACCGCGCTACGGGTGGGGCGCACGTGCGGCCACACGGCAGGCCGCACGGGAACGGAGGATCGACCGCATGTCACGACGACCTCACACCCGCAGACGAGGCCGAATGCTGCTCGGCCTACTCACTGCGGTTCTCGCCATGCTGGGCGTGTTCGTCACGCCCGCGACGGCGGCACCACCACCGGACACGTCGGCCGCCAAGATCGAGCAGGCGGTGACCACCTCGCTGGCCGCCAAGGACAGCGCCGACTTCTGGGTGATGTTCGGCCAGACCGCCAACCTGGCATCCGCCTCGGCGATCAAGGACTGGTCGGCCCGCGGCACGGCCGTGGTCGACTCGCTGAAGCAGACCGCCGACGCGGCACAGAAAGAGGTGCGCGCCCAACTGGACGCGCAGAAGATCAGCTACCAGTCGTTCTTCATCGTCAACGCGATCAAGGTGAAGGCCGGCACCACGGCCCTGGCGCAGTCGCTGGCCAAGCGCGGCGACGTCACCGGGATCCTGGCCCCGCGCACCTACGAGATCCCCAAGTCGATCCCCGGCAAGGCGCAGACCAAGATCGATACCGTTGAGTGGGGCATCGCCGCGATCAACGCCGACGACGTGTGGTCCACGTTCGGCGTGCGCGGTGAGGGCATCGTCGTCGCCAACATCGACACCGGTGTCGAGTACACCCACCCGGCGCTGGTCGGCAAGTACCGCGGCAACACCGGCGGCGGCACCTTCAACCACAACTACAACTGGTTCGACCCGTCGAACGTCTGCCCGTCCCCGGCGCCCTGTGACAACAACGACCACGGCACCCACACGATGGGCACGATGGTCGGCGACGACGGCGCCGGCAACCAGATCGGTGTCGCCCCCGGCGCCACCTGGATCGCCGCCAAGGGCTGCGAGTCCAGCAGCTGCTCCGACGCCGCCCTGCTCGGCTCCGGCCAGTGGGTGCTCGCGCCGACCGACCTGTCCGGCGCCAACCCGCGGCCGGACCTGCGGCCGAACATCGTGAACAACTCGTGGGGCGCGGGCGGGTTCGACCCGTTCTACAAGTCCACGGTGCAGGCCTGGCGGGCGTCCGGGATCTTCCCGGCGTTCTCCAACGGGAATTCTGGACCGGGCTGCAACACTTCCGGCTCCCCCGGCGCCTACACCGAGACCTACGCCTCCGGCGCGTTCGACATCAACGGCGCGATCGCCGGCTTCTCCAGCCGGGGCGCCGGCGAGGGCGGCATGATCAAGCCCAACGTCGCCGCCCCCGGCGTCAACGTCCGGTCCTCGGTCCCCGGTGGCTACGACGCCTTCAACGGAACATCGATGGCCTCCCCGCACACGGCCGGCACGGTGGCCCTGATGTGGTCGGCCGCGCCGTCGCTGGTCGGTGACTTCGACCAGACCGCCGCGCTGCTCAACGGCACCGCGACCGACACGTCCGACCTCAGCTGTGGCGGCACCGCACAGAACAACAACGTGTGGGGCGAGGGCAAGCTCAACGCCTTCGCCGCCGTGGACCAGTCCCCGCGTGGCCCGGTCGGCACCCTCACCGGTGTCGTGACCGATGCCGGCACCGGCGCGCCGATCAGCGGCGCCAGCGTGCAGATCACCGGCCCGAGCAACCGGAGCCTGATCACCGGCGCCGACGGCCGCTACAGCAGCACGCTGCCGGTGGGCAGCTACTCGGTGACCGCGTCCACGTTCGGCTACGGCTCCGCCACCGCCTCGGTGACCATCGCCGAGGGGCAGACCACCACGCAGGACTTCGCGCTGTCCCGGGTCACCAACGGCACCGTCAGCGGTGTCGTGCGCGACGCGGCCGGCGCCCCGGTGGCCAACGCGACGGTGGAGATCCTCGGCACGCCGATCGCTCCGGTGCAGACCGGCGCGGACGGCTCGTACTCCATCCCGAACGTTCCGCTCGGCACCTACCAGGCCAAGGCCTCCGCTGGTGGCTGCTACGACCAGCAGACGCAGGCCCTGAACGTGACCGGGAACGTCACGCTGAACTTCACCATCCCCAACCGGCGTGACCTGTTCGGCAACTTCTGTGTGCTCGAGGGGACGAACTACGTCGAGGGTGACACCCCGGTGGCGCTCACCGGCGACGACGCCTCGACGCCGGTGACGTTGCCGTTCGGCTTCTTCTTCTACGGCCGGACGTACAACACCGCCTTCCTCAACACGAACGGAGCGCTGAACTTCCTGGCGGCGAACTCCTCCTTCTCCAACACCGCCATTCCGTCGACGTCCGCTCCGAACGCGGCGATCTACCCGTTCTGGGACGACCTGTTGCTCGACTCGTCGAGCCGGGTGTTCAGCAAGACCTCGGGTACCGCGCCGAACCGGCAGTTCGTCATCGAATGGCGCAACGCCATGTTCTTCGGTGGCGCCAGCTCCTCGCGGATCGACTTCGAGACGGTGCTGAACGAGAACGGTGAGATCGTGCTGGCCTACCGCGGCCTCGACCCCGCTCAGGGCCGGGAGACCGGTAACTCGGCCACCGTCGGCATCGAGAACGAGACCGGCACCGACGCCCTGCAGTACTCGCTCAACGCCTCGACCCTCAACGACACGCAGTCCATCCGGTTCAAGCTGCCGCCGCACGGAGTCCTGACCGGCACGGTCACCGACTTCAACGACGGTCTGCCGGTGGCGGGCGCGACCGTCGAGGTGCTCAAGGGCACGGACGTGGTCTCCACCGCGACCACCGGCGCCAACGGCGTCTACGCCCTGAACCTGCTGGCCGGCCAGTACGACGTCCGGGTCGGCAAGCAGCTCTACACCAGCGTCACCAGTTCGGTCACCGTGACCGACGGCGCGACCACCACGCACAACGTCGCGCTGCACACGCCACGGGCAGTCCTCACGGGCGGGCCGCTGGTGTTCCTGGCACAGGCCGGTCAGCTCCGCACGGCCACGCTCAACCTGGCCAGCACCAGCGAGCTGGATCTCGAGTACACGCTGACCAGCAGCGCGTCGTGGCTGTGGACGGTGCCGGGTTCGGTCACCGTGCCGTCCGGCAGCACCCAACCGCTGACCGTCCGGGTCGACCCGGTCGGCCTGCGGCCGGGCGTGTACCACGCGACCATCGACCTGGAGACCAACGCCGGCCGCACTCCCACCCTGAGTGTTGCCGTCACGCTGGTGGTTCCGGCCTTCCGCAAGGGTGTCGACGCCGGTGGCACCGGCGCCTTCACCGACACCAACGCCGACGCCTGGGTCGCTGACCAGGCCTGGGCGCCGGGTGGCTTCGGCTACATCGGTCCCGGTTTCGTGGAGACCTCGAACCGGGCGATCGCCGGAACCGACGACGACCGGCTGTACCAGAACCAGCGGTCCGGCATGGCCGGCTACCGGTTCGACAACCTGCCGGCCGGCGTCTACCAGGTCGAGCTGGATTTCGCTGAGCTCCGGGCGGGCTTCGGGCCGGGCCGGCGGGTCTTCGATGTGATGCTCAACGGCACGATGGTGCTGCCGGGCTACGACATCGCGGCCGCGGTCGGCACGTTGACCGCCGACCGGCGCACGTTCTTCGTGACCGTGCCGCAGGGCGGGACCGTAGAGGTGTTCTTCGGCGCCCGTCAGGGAAAGCAACTGCCGGTGATCAACTCGCTGCGGGTGACGCACCGTCCTGACCGGTAAGGAGTAGCGGGAACACGCGGGTGGGGTAGTCGCGAGCGGCTACCCCACCCGCCGTTTCAGGGCCTAGATTGCCACCATGCAGGAATGGTCGGACATGGACCTGGCCCAGATGTTCGCCCAGACGGCCAAGGTGCTCGCCACGCAGGACTCGTTCGTGGGAACGATCGAGGACATCGTGGCGATGGCGGTCGCGGTGGTGCCCGGGGTGGAAACGGCCGGCCTGACCCTGGCGCGCAACGGGAAGATCGAGACGCCGGCCGCGACCGACCAGCTCGCCGTCGCCACCGACCTGGCCCAGTACGAGACCGGTGAAGGTCCGTGCCTGCAGGCGGTGTGGGACGACCGGATCCTGCGGGTGGACGACATGGCCACCGAGACCCGCTGGCCGAAGTTCGCCGAGCGGGCCGACCGGCTCGGGGTCGGCAGCATGCTGGCCTGCCACCTGTCCAGCGAACGCGGCTCCCTGTCGGCGCTGAACCTCTACGCGCGCACCAAGCACGCGTTCACCGAGCAGTCGATGAGCCTGGCGCTGGTGTTCGCCACGCATGCCACGATCGCGCTGGAGGCCGCGCGGCTGGAGTCCGACCTGCGTGCCGCCGTGCAGACCCGGCAGGGCATCGGGCAGGCGGTGGGCATCCTGATGGAGCGCCACCATCTCACCGCCAAGCAGGGGTTCGACCTGCTGGTCCGCACCTCGCAGAAGCTCAACGTCAAACTGCGCGACCTGGCCGAGATCGTGGCGACCACCGGCATCGACCCGGCGCAGACCCGGGACCTGGCCCAGCTGGCCGGCAGCGGCCGGGCCGAGCCCGGCAAACCCCAGGATCCCGAGGCCCAGCGGGCCACCGCCGAGGCGCACGACGCCATCGCCGCCCTGTACGAGGAGCGTGCCGCCGCCAGCCGCTCCGCCGCCGAGGAACTGGTGCGCCAGGCCGCACAGCACCGCCGGGCCGCCGACCACGCCCGCAGCCAGACCACCCCGGGCTAGCTAACGGCGCAGCACGGCCCAGACGACCTTGCCGCCGGACAGCATGGGCGCGCAGCTCCACGTGTGGGCCAGCTTGTCGACCAGCACCAGGCCCAGCTGCACGGCCGTGGTCAGGTCCGGCTCGACCATCCGGACCAGGGTGTCGTCGTCGTCGTAGACGGCGACGGTGAGGGTCGACTCGCCCTGTTCCAACCGCAGCCGCGGCTCCGACCCGGTGTGCCGGACGGCGTTTTCGACCAGCTCGCTGGCGATCAGCACGGCGTCCGGCAGCAGGCCCGGGGAGCCCCACCGGTGGCAGGTCTCCTCGACGAACTGCCGGGCGACGCCCACGCTGGCCGCGCTGTGCGTCAGCTCGATCAGGGTGCGGCGCCGGTGCGGCGGCGTGGTGAGCCCGCCGAGCGCCTCGCCGATGCTGGCGAACACCGGCACGAACCGGCTGACCGAGTTCTTGCGCAGCCGCAGCCGGTCCAGCTTGCGGGTGGCCACCAACACGATCGGGACCGCCGGCCAGCCCGAGACCTGCACACACACCGAGGAGAAGACCACCAGGGCCGAGTCGGTCGGGACCCGGAGTCCCTCCATGTCGACCACCACGGCGCGGGGCAGCTCCAGCGCGCTCTTGAGCAGGGCGTCGCGCAGGTGGCTGTAGGTCGCCAGGTTCAGCTCACCGTGCGGCCGCACGACCGTCGCACCCTCGTGGAGGGTGCGGTCGATCTCGAGCAGAGCCGGCACGCCCGTCATGAGTACCACCATGAGACTTGGAGCCAATGTTCGTGTCCTACCCCGGCCGCAACCGCCCAAATCGTGACCAGATCGGAGGATTAACCGTGGCTCGGCTGGGGTACAGGCCGGTCAGGGCGAGAGGTGGTGGGCGAGCGGTGAGCATGGGGCCTGTTGGGGCGGCCGCACGGGGGCTGTGCCATTACGTGTCAGCGGTCTGCCGGGAGCTGGGTGTGGGCCCGGAGGCGAGCTGCTGGGAGCTGGACGACCGGGCCACCGCCTACATCGCCGTCGACGGCCGGCTGCCCGGCTACCCGAACCACGACCTGGCCCTGACCTGGGACGAGGAGAACGGCTGGGCCGCGGCGCTGGAGACCCGCTGCGGCGACGACATGATCATTCTCAGCTACCTGGGCGGCGACGTCCTCCCCGCGCCGCACGCGGTCGCCCACTTCGTCGCCGAGCTGCGCGCCGACGAGTACCCCGGCCAGCCCGATCCGCCCGCACTGCGCGCGGCCTTCGCCGACGACGGGTTCAACGCCCGGCTCAGCGCTCTCGTGGGAGCACCCCTGAGCGTGTAGACGCGCGGCTGGGGGGAAACCGGAACGCATGCTGCGTATAACCCCCGAAGCCGGGCTCGCCATCAAGCGGCTCGCGGACGAGCAGGGCGCGCCCACCGACGGCGGACTGCGGGTCGAAGCGCTTCGATCCGACGGCGAGCCGGACTACTCGATCTCGGTCGCGACCATGCCGGACCAGAACGACCAGGTGATCACCGAGGAGACCACCGGTGCCCGCGTGATGCTCGACTCGCTGACCGCCGAGCTCACCGACGAGGCGATCCTGGACGTGGACGACACGGTGGAAGGCACCGCCCGGTTCCGGGTCAAGTCCGGCCGGAACGGGAGTTGATGACCGTGGACCGCATAGTCGTGACCGGGGCAACCGGAAACGTGGGCACGAGCGTGATCGAGGCGCTGAGCGCCGATCCGGAGGTCGGCTCGATCGTCGGGGTGGCGCGCCGGAAACCGGAGTGGACCGCGGACAAGACCACCTGGCACACCGCCGACGTGCTGACCGACAACCTGGTCGAGATCTTCGCCGGGGCGGATGTGGTGATCCACCTGGCCTGGCAGTTCCAGCCGACCCACCAACCGGTGACCACCTGGGAGGCCAACGTCCTGGGCAGTGTCCGGGTGTTCGACGCCGTCGCCGCGGCCCGGGTGCCGACGCTGGTCTACGCCTCGTCGGTGGGCGCCTACTCCCCCGGGCCCAAGGATGTGCCGGTGGCGGAGAGTTGGCCGACGCACGGCTGGCCGGACGCCGCGTACACCCGGGAGAAGGCCTACATCGAACGGGTGCTGGACAGCTTCGAACTGGCCCAGCCGGACGTCCGGGTGGTGCGGATGCGGCCCGGGTTCCTGTTCAAGCGGGAGTCGGCCAGCCAGCAGCGCCGGCTGTTCGCCGGCCGGCTGCTGCCGGTCCGGCGGCTGCGCCCGCCGATCGTGCCGGACCTGCCCGGACTGCGGTTCCAGGCGCTGCACACCGCCGACGCGGCGCAGGCCTACGTGCTGGCCGCGCGCAGCGACATCCGCGGTCCGGTGAACCTGGCCGCCGACCCGGTGGTCGATCCGGTGCTGCTCGCCGAGTGCCTCGGCGCGCGGGTGGTGGCGGCGCCGGCCTGGCCGGTGCGGATGGCGTTGTCGGCGGCTTGGCGGCTGCACCTGGTGCCGGCCGCACCGGGACTGTTCGACGCGGTGCTCCGGCTACCGATCATGGACTGCACCCGGGCGCGCACCGAGCTGGGCTGGACCCCGCGGCAGACCTCCCGGGCGGCGATCGCCGAGTTCCTCGGTGGCCTGCGGGACGGCGCCGGGATGGACACCGCGCCACTGCATCCAGAAAGTGAAACGGCGGTTTCGGACGAGGTGATCGCGGGTAGTCGCTGAATCCCTACAGCTTGCGAGGAGATGACCATGTTGCCCATCACGGTCGACCAGCTCGTCACCGCCCCGCACGACGTCCTGGTCGAGGATCCGGCGCTGCTCCGGGCCCGGCGGGCCCACGCGACCAGGGCGGTTGCGTCCGCGGCCCACGATGCGGCGGACTGCGCGTTGTTGCTCGAGGCACTCGGGTTACGTCCGGAAGAGGGCATCGCCGAACCTCCCGCGCCGCGCACCGGCAGCTGAGGAATCCCAGGTGGTGAGAACCGGCTGAAGATTGCGTGATAGGAAAGCCGGGTCAGTTCGGCACGGCATTTGGGGGACATCACGGCTCGGCTCACTGGGGCGATCATGCTGCCGGACGGTTCGTGGGTGCGCGGCCGGGGACTGCGCAACCCCGCGCCGGCCGGCGAACCGCCCGAATACGGCCTCTATCTGGGCAGTGCCCGGCTTCGCGGCCGGCACGACGCGGATCTGACCTGGCCCCACGACTGGCTGGACTGGCCGGACTTCCGGCTGCCGCGCGACTCCGGCGCGGCCATCGCACACATCCGGGCGCTGCACGACCGCGCCCGGGCCGGCGAGCGGGTCGAGGTCGCCTGCGGCGGCGGGATCGGCCGCACCGGCACGGTCATCGCCTGCCTCGCCGTCCTTGCCGGGGTTGCCCCCACCGGGGCGGTCGACTGGGCCCGCGCGCACTACCGGCCCCGTGCCGTCGAGACTCCCTGGCAACGGCGCTGGGTCAGCCGGTTTCCGTCCAGCTGATCTTCGCGTGGTAGCGCCGGCGCAGGTCGAGGGCGAGCCGGTGGCGCGGCAGGACGGCGCCCGGCCGCAGGACCAGGCACACCTGGCGGTACTCCTCGACCTGGTCGGCCTGCCTGCGCAACCAGATCAGCCGTCTGCCCGGGACGGTGTTGGTCTGCCGGGCGAAGCTGAGCGCGAGCCACCGACCCGCCTCCGGGTCCAGGCCGAGCCGCCAGGCGAGCTCATTTTCCGGCACCCTCATCGGGGTCTCCGGCTCCGGCCGCGGTAGCTCGCCCAGCGCGTAGTACCGCTCCTGGACCGTGGTGAACTCGTCGGTCCGGTCGCCCCGGACGGGATACCAGAAGTCCCTGGCTCCCCTGGTGTCCGAGATGTCCCACAGGAAGTCGCGCACGTCCTCGACGAACGGCAGCCACTCCCGCCGGTTGACCTCGGCCTGCACCCGGGGCACCGCCCGGGCGACCACCGCGACCGCCTCCTCGTGCGCTCTGGCCGCCCAGCGCCGGCAGTCGTCCGCGCGGCCGAGCAGGCCGAGGACCATGCCCAGTTCGGCGGCGATGTGGGCGCGCACGGGATCCACCTCCGGATGGTTGCCGTAGGCGAGGAACAGCGCCGCCCGGGCCTCGTCCAGATAGACCCGCCGCTGCGGATCGTCGTCGCCGGCCTCGGCGGCGTCGGCGATCAGGACCCGCGCCTGCCGCCACGGCCCCTCCCGCAGCCGGCGCACGCCGTCCTCGATGCCCGCCAGGCGCTTGAGCTGCTCGTCCTGCACGCCGAGCAGCTTCAGCAGCAGGGCCCGGCTGCCGGCGACGGTGACCTCGGCGGCGACCCCGGTGGCGATCTCCAGCAACGGCATGCGGTGCGCACCCCCTCCGCTCACTGAGAATGATCGGTCGGGCGGGCCGCGGCGTGTCGGATCAGAACACGCTGACGATGGCGAACGAGGTGGGCGGCAGGGTCAGGGCGTGCCCGTCGTGCCCGGCTGCGGCCGAGCTGAGCAGGATGCCGGAGACGACCCGGTCCAACAGCACCGTGACCGGGGCGTCGCCGAGGTTGCCGGCGACCCGGAGTGACCCGCGGTGCAGGACCAGCCACGGGTGGTCCGGGTCGGAGTCGACGGTGAACTGGTCGAGCCGGGGATCGGCCAGCGCGGGATGGGTGCGGCGCAACCGGATCAGGGCGCGGTAGGTCTCGAACACCTTGCGGTGTCTCGGAACGGTCAGCTCATCCCAGCGCAGGGTGGATCGCGCCACCGTCTCCGGATCCATCGGGTCGGGGATCTCCGCCTCGCCCCAACCATGTTCGCCGAACTCCCGGCGCCGCCCGGTGCGCACCGCCTCGGCCAGTTCCGGGTCGGGGAACGAGGCGAAGAACTGCCAGGGCGTTGCGGCCGCCCACTCCTCCCCCATGAAGATCATCGGGGTGTACGGCGAGCACAGCAGAATGGCGGCCCCGCACAGCATCCGTTCCGGTGCGACGGTCGCGGTCATTCGGTCGCCCACCGCGCGGTTGCCGATCTGGTCGTGGTTCTGCAGGAAGCAGACGAACCGGTAGCCGGGGATCCGGCTGGGATCCACCGGCCGGCCGTGCGTGCGCCCCCGGAACGACGACCAGGTGCCGGCGTGGAAGTACGCCGAGCGCAGCGTCCGGGTCAATGCCCCGCGCGCGCCGAAGTCGGCGTAGTAGCCGTGCGTCTCCCCGGACAGCGCCACGTGCAGCGCGTGGTGCACGTCGTCGCTCCACTGCGCGGTCAGCCCGTAGCCGCCGGCCTCCCGGGACGTGATCAGCTTGGGGTCGTTGAGATCCGACTCGGCGATCAGCGCCAGCGGGCGGCGTAGCCCGGCGGCGAGCGCGTCCACCTCGGCGGCCAGTTCCTCCAGCAGGTGCACCGCGCCCCGGTCGGCCAGCGCGTGCACCGCGTCCAGCCGCAGCCCGTCGAGGTGGTAGTCACGCAGCCAGCCCAGCGCGTTGTCCAGCACGTACCGGCGGACCTCGTCGGAGTCCGGCCCGTCCAGGTTGAGCGCCGGGCCCCAGATGTTGCTGCCGGAGAAGTACGGCCCGAACCGGTCCAGGTAGGCCCCGGACGGCCCGAGGTGGTTGTAGACCAGGTCCAGCAGCACGCCGAGCCCGCGCGCGTGGCAGGCGTCGACGAACCGCTTGAACCCGTCCGGCCCGCCGTACGGCTCGTGCACCGCACCCCAGGCCACACCGTCGTAGCCCCATCCGGCCGTCCCGTCGAAGGCGTTCACCGGCATCACCTCGACCAGGTCGACGCCGAGGTCCACCAGGTGGTCGAGTCGCTCCACGGCGGCGTCGAAGGTGCCTGCCGGGGTGAACGTTCCGATGTGCAGCTCATAGATCACGCTGCCGGGCAACGCCCGCCCGGTCCAGCCGGCATCGGTCCACTCGAACGCAGCGTGGTCGTACCGCCGGGACAGTCCGTGCACACCGTCCGGCTGCCACCGGGACCGCGGATCAGGCAACGGCTTCTCGTCGTCGTCCAGCAGAAACCCGTAGTCCACACCGGAGAAGTCCCCGGTCCACCAGCCCCGCCCGTCCTTGCTCAGGTCCTGCACGGCACCGTCACCGACCAGCCGCACCCGCTCCCGGTGCGGCGCCCAGACCGAGATCACCGGTCCTCCCGCAGCAACAGCGCAACCGGATACCGGCCCAGCACATCGGCCAGCCGCGACGAGGAAACCTCCGTACGGGTCAACAGATCGACCCAGGTGCCCGGCAGCGCGAGCCTGGTCTCCCCCCACCCGCCGGACCGGGCCAGACCCAGCGGCAGCCGGGTGGCCACGGCCACCAACCGGGCATCCCGCGCGAACGCCACCACGTGCCCGGACGCGACTCCTTCCGCGGACACCGGCCGGTAACCGGCGAACAGCTCGGGCCGGTCCCGGCGCAGCCTCAACACTGTGCGCACCACGTGCAGCTTCACCGTCCCGGACTCGTCGATCTCCGGCAGCCAGCCCGACTCCAGCCGGTCCAGTACCGCCGCCCGCTCGGCGAAGTCCACCGGCCGCCGGTTGTCCGGGTCGACCAGGGACAAATCGAACAGCTCGGTTCCCTGATATATGTCCGGAATCCCGGGTGCGGCGAGCTGCAGCAGCTTCTGGCCGAGCGAGTTGGACCAGCCGGCCGGCCGGATCCGCTCGACGAACGCCGCGACCTCGGCGGACAGTTCGGGATCGCCGAGCACCGCCGCCGGCCAGGCCGCCAC